>JAFLUQ010000001.1 GCA_022508735.1 Oscillospiraceae bacterium
TTGTGGTGCTTTTCAACGATCTCAATATCAAAGCTGTCCTCCAGAAGCTGGGCGGCCTTCTGCGCCAGCTGAATTATAAGGTTGATACCGAGGCTCATGTTGGCCGAGAAGAATATCGGTGCCTCTTTTGCCGCGGCGTCTATCTCCTCACGCTGAGCGGGGGAGAAGCCGGTGGCTGCGATTATGGCGGGGACCATGTTTGCCTTGGCGTATTCCAGCGTGGACGTCAGCGCCGAAGGGTGAGAAAAGTCCACGATGACGTTCCCGCGAACGTCGGAATTGAACTCGGTATATACGGGGAAATCGTTCTTCTTTTCGCCGCTTATGTCTATTCCGCAGCTTATTCTTACCTCCGGGTCAGTTTCGGCTATGCGGCAGATTACCTGCCCCATTTTTCCGTTTGCGCCCACAAGAATTATATCGGTCATTTGTGCAGACTCCTTTTGTTTACTTTAACAGACCGTAGTTTTTCATGGCGGTCTTAAGTACTTCCAGATTAGCCTCGCTCATTTCAGACAGCGGCAGACGAAGCGGGCCGGCCTCATAGCCCATGAGACGCATGGCTGTCTTTACGGGGATGGGGTTTACCTCGCAGAACAGGGCGTCGATAAGCTCAATGGCCTCAAGCTGCATCTTGCTTGCCGCGGCGTAATCGCCTTCAAGGCACTTAGCCATCATTTCATGGGTCTCTCTGGGGGCAACGTTGGCCAGTACGGATATCGCGCCCTTGCCGCCCAGTGAGCAGATAGGCACGTTCATGTCGTCATTTCCGCTGTAGAAGTCTATCCTGTCGATGCACATCGACATCATTTTGGCAGTAAGCGATATGTTGCCGCTGGCCTCCTTGATGGCCACTACGTTCGGATGATCGGCCAGCTTATCGAGGGTGGCCGGAGCGATAGAGCAGCCGGTGCGTGAGGGCACGTTATAGAGTATAACAGGTATATTCACGCTGTCGGCCATAAGGGTGAAGTGCTTTATAAGGCCGTCCTGAGTGGCCTTGTTATAGTAGGGGGTAACATGGAGCAGCGCGTCTGCGCCGAGCTGCTCGGCAGACCTACTTAGAGCAGCTCCGTGGCGGCTGTCGTTACTGCCGGTGCCGGCAATAACGGGTACGCGCCCGTCAACCTTTTTAACCACGCGCTCAATAACGCTCAGATGCTCACGGTCGTCCATAGTAGAGGCCTCGCCCGTGGTGCCTGCCGCGATTATTGCATCGGTACCGTTTTCAAGCTGGAAGTCCACCAGCTTATCCAGCGTATCAAAATCTATGCCCGTATTTGTGAACGGAGTGATTATGGCGCAGCCGGAGCCGGTGAATATGGTGTTCTTTGACATATGGGATACCTTCCTTTATGATAAAATAATGTCTTACCTTATACTATGCGTTTTTGTCTTTAAAAGACATTATAGCATTATATGGCTTATCTGTCAAACTCTTTTTGCGTAAAATCTAAAAATTTTTAAAGGGATACCGACCCGGGGCGTCGAAAAATAAAAATATGATTACTTACGGAAAGGAGCATTATCTTGAAAAAGTTAATATTTGTGTTCTGCCTTATCGCGCTCTGCCTTATCGCACCGGCGGCTATGGCCGATGACTTTGTGTGGGTCGGGCTTAAGTACGGCTCCTCGGCTGTCAGCTCAGCGGCATTTAGAAGCGATTATGGGCTTAATTTCTACAATGCCGTCACCGGCGACCTTCTCTATACCTCCGGCCCCGGCGAGACCGTGAATGTGGGCGAGAGCGGCGCAGGCTATGCTTCGGATGGCAAATTCTATGCGCCGGAGGTGGTCAAGCTGTCAATTCAGTCGGTGAATAAGACGCCTATTACATATAATTCCTCGCAGTATCGCGGATATTTCTTCCTTGACCGAAGCGGCGGTCACATAACGGTCATTAACCCCGTGTCAATGGACCAATACTTATATAGCGTCCTCGGGCGGGAGATGAGCTCGTACTTCCCTGCAGAGGCCCTCAAGGCCCAGGCCATCTGCGCAAAAAATTTTGTGCTGGGTGAGGAGGGGCGGCATCAGGGCTTTGATGTCTGCACCACCACGCATTGCCAGGTCTATACCGGCGTGGATGCCGAGGCCGAAAGCACCGTGGCCGCGGTAGAGGCCGTCAGCTGCAAGACAGCGCGGTATAACGGCAAAATTGTGCCGCTCTATTTCTTTGCCACCAGCGGAGGGAAGACCGAGAGCGCCGAAAATGTATGGGGCTTTGCAGTGCCCTATCTTCAAATGGTGGACGACCCCTTTGAGCCTCAGGACAGAGCCAGTCACTACAGCTGGACCACTACCATGACCGGTGATGAGATAGGCTCACGCCTTGCGGCGAAGGGATATAACATAGGGACCGTGACGGAGATAACGATTGAGGAGACGACCCCCTCGGGCCGCGTGCAAAGAATGACGCTTAAGGGCGCAGGCGGCAGCAAGACCCTTACCGGGGATAACTGCCGCACCGTTATCGGGGCGGACAAGCTCTACGGAAGAATGTTCACCGTCAGAGCTGACGGCGAGGCCCGCGGCATAATGACCACCGCCGGCCCGCTGTGGGGCGGCGTGGTGCTTACGGCGAGCGGCACGGCTCCCATGGCCGGCGGCAGCATACTCAGCGCCGCAGGCGTCAGTGAATATGCCGGGAATTCCGCCTCAGGCAGCGTGTTTACCTTTACCGGCCACGGCTACGGCCACGGCGTGGGCATGAGCCAGTGGGGAGCCTTCGGCATGGCCGAGCAGGGCTATAATTATATAGACATCCTGAAGCATTATTTTACCGGGATAACGGTGGAATAACCCTACAAATCGAAGATTTGTATAGCTGTAATGTAAATGCAGCCGTACAAGTAAACATGGGTATAGCCATAGTGGCAAATTTATGGTAGAATAAAAAAATGCTTTACATTTGGATAAAAATGTGTTAAAATATAAAACATAGAAAAAGGAGGTAAAAAAATGTTTGAAAGAGGAAAAGAATTTGTGGCCCCCAAGGCCAAAACCTCAGGTGAAGTCGCTATAATTGCGATAGCCTGGGTGGTGGTGATAGCCATTGTAGCCGTTATAATCAAGTGGGTGTCATTTGTAGGCGGCATCAGCGCATTCCTGGTAGTTGTGCCCATATACCTGATGAAGCTTTTTACACGCGAATATGCCTATACTCTCACGGGCGATAAGCTCACCGTTGAGATCGTAGACTTCAAACAAAAGCGCACTCCGGTGGGAAATCCTGTGTTCCTTGAAGACATGGAGGTGTGTGCCAAGGTGGATGACGCGGCCCATAATGACGCGCTTAAGGCTACATATGCCCAGGTTATAGAGGGCAGAACCTCTCCCAAGTCCAAAACGGCCTGCTTTGCCGCCTTTGAACGTGACGGCAAGCGCAGTCTCGTATATTTTGAGCCGGTGGATATGTTCGTTGATGAGCTGAAGAAGTATGCCGGAGCGAAGATATTCATCTGAAATATTTTGGGGTGATGTGTAATGAACAAACGTATAATATCTGTGCTTCTGGCAGTGCTGCTCATTATGGTAGCGGTCGGAGCCTTTGCGGCGAGCTATACCTATGGCTCCGGAGACCGCTATACTTCTGCCGAGCTGGTGAGCAAATTTGAACAGCTTACCAAAGGAATTAGTGTCGACAGGCGTAGCCCCGGGGAGTCTGATGGTGATGCTGACAATGAAGAAGGAAACTATGTCTATGTCAGCGCCGATGCCTTTGTTATCGGCGGAGGCTTTATCATGAACCCGATAAAGATCGAGCTTCAGTCTGGCGACACAGCGGCCTCGGTGTTTAAGCGCGCCATGGAGCTGTCTGAAGTTAACGGTGAATATAGCGGCAGCGAAAATAACGGCTTTTATCTTCGCAGCCTTGAAAGCAGCGGCTTTGAGGTGAATGTTGAACCGGGGCTCGAGGGATGGCTGTTAAATAACGACATCGTAAGCTTCTACGAGCCGGACTCCTGGGTGGGCGGAAATCTCGGAGAATCCGATATAACCGACCTTTCCGGCTGGCTGTTCTATCTTAACGACGGATCGCCGTCTATGGGTATGTCTGACTGCAATGTCCGCGCCGGTGACGTCATAAGTCTTCGCTATTCCATCGCTGGCGGTATGGATCTCGGAGGCGACACCTTTGGCGAAGTGACAGAGCCCTATACCCAAAAGATAAATCTTGTTAATTTTATTCGTGCCATAGCTGACAGAGAGCTGAACTATTTCTCCTGTGCGGATATCGTTAACAGAGCCGGAGTGACACAAAGTGAAATCAATGACATACTGCGCGGTATATAAAGTGATCGCCGCCGCTTCGGCGGCGGCGATGCTGTTTTGTGCCCTTCCGGCTGCTGCCTATACGGACGTTACGGAGGCTGTAAATGGCGTGTATAATTATAAGGTAAAAGGCTCCGATCACGGTGTAAGTCAGGCTAACGACTGGTTCGCCGTGGCGGCGGGCCGCGGCGGCAAAGCCATGCCCGGGTATCTCGAACAGCTTTCGGCCTATGTGGCGGAAAAATATCAAAGTGACGGCGGTCTTGACAGGAATAAGGCCACCGAGTGGCACCGCACCGCTCTTGCCGTGAAGGCGCTGGGCGGTGATCCGGCGAATGTCGGCGGTATCGACCTTTTGCGTGACGGAATAACTGAGCCGTTGGTATCTCTTGACCGTCAGGGGATAAACGGCCTTATATGGGCAGTGATAGCCTCAAAGTACTGCGGCATTCTGCCGCCGGAAAGCGTCTGTGCCCGGTTGGCACAGCGCCAAAACGAAGACGGAAGCTTTTCTCTGCGAGGAGCGGGCGATCCGGACGTTACGGCTATGGCTATCTGCGCTCTCAGCGATGTTCCCGGATATGAAAACGCGGTCTCGGCGGCAAAAGCTGCGCTTGAGGCCATGCGGCTGCCGAGCGGCGGTTTTGCATCAAGCGGAGCCGAAAACTGCGAGAGTACGGCTCAGGTCATTCAGGCCCTCTGCGCTCTTGGCGAGGATCCTGAACGTGACATAGCCGTCTTGATGAGCTACAGAAATCCCGACGGCGGCTTTGCCCACCTTCCGGGAGGGAAATCAAATGATATGGCCTCGGCCCAGGCCATGCTGGCCTTGGTGACCTATGAACAGCTGCCAAGGCCCGCCGCCGCTGTGGAGGAGCCGCCTTTGGAAACGACCGCAGAGCCTGTTATAGCTCCCGCGGCGGCAGAGCAGCCCGGCGAAGAGGCAGACCTGCCTGTGGAAACAGCTGCTCAGCCGGGAGCTGAACAAAGGTCTGAAGCCGAACAAAATGCTGAAGCCGAAGCTGAACCGGAGGCAGAGGAGCCTGGCATTGAAGAAAATAATGCTGAAGCCGAAGAAGCCGGAGAGATGGCGCCCGAACCCGATGAAGCGCCGGAAGCGGATGACGAGCCGGAGACCGCTGAGGCGAGCCGGTCCCCTTTGTTTATAGCAGCTATAGCGCTTGTGATCGCGGCTCTGATTTTTGTGTTTATAAGAAAAAGGAAGAGATAGGTGAAAAAGAATATTGCCCTGATCGCCGTGCTTATTATAGCAGCGGCGGCGCTAAGTTACTTTTTCAAAATAGAAACCACGGGCCGATACTACGGCGGCGAAAGTCCGCTGTGGGAAAGCGGCCCTTCTGCCGTGCTGTCTATTGAGTGCGGAGCCGCGGCCGATAACAGGGGCGAGCTTCCGCCCGAGCTGAGGGACGAAAGGTACGTCCCCGCCGACGGTTATATTTTAGCGCCCACGAAGCTGGCCCTCGCTGAGGGCGAGAGTGCCTATGACCTGCTCATGAAGGCCGCGCGATACTACGAAATTTCCGTTGACGCTCAGGGCAGCGGCGAAAACTCCCTCGGCACAGTATATATACGGGGGATAAATCAGCTCTATGAATTTTCCGCCGGCGAGCTCAGCGGCTGGACCTACAGCGTGAACGGCGAGCTGCCGGGCGTCGGCTGCGACGAGCTGGAGCTGTCGGACGGCGACGAGGTGCGATTCATCTATACTCTCGATATTGCCTCACCGGAGGTGGATGAGCAGTGAACCGGCTTCACCCTTTGCCGTTTTTTGTGTGCATAGCCCTTATAACCGTAATCTCTGCCGCCTGCGCTGACCCGATCGTGTCGGTTATAATTCTGATAACCGGCCTTATTGCGGCCCGGCTTTCTGGCGCGGGGAGGCTATGGATATATGCGGCGGTGATTTTAGCGGTCACGGTCATAAATCCGTTTTTCTCTCACCGGGGGAACACGGTGCTGTTTTTCTTAAACGACAGTCCCTTCACGCTTGAGGCAGTGCTGGCAGGGCTGAGCTCAGGCGTGCGCCTGGCGGGCACGCTGCTTTGGTTCGCGGCCTATAGCCGCGTCATGACGAGCGACAAGCATCTGTATCTGTTTTCAGCTTTTACGCCGAGGCTCGGCGTCACCCTCGGGGCCGCACTGCGCTTTACTCCGCTGCTAATTCGGCGTTACCGTGAAATATCAATGGCACAGCGGGCGATGGGGCTTTATAGCTCCACAGCCCTTTCGGACAGACTTAAAAGCAGTCTTTTGGCCTTTAGCTCGTCCTTCGACTGGGCCATAGAAAACGGCGTGATTTCCGCCATATCCATGCGGGCGAGGGGTTACGGAAGCGGCAGGCGCAGCAGCTACACGCTTTTTCGCTTTTCGGCCGGGAGCACCGCTCTCATTGTTTTTTCAGTGATCTGTGCGGCGGTGGTGCTGATAAACCTCGGTGAGCTTCGGTTTGTATTTTATCCTGAGCCCTCCGCTGTGAGTGAAACAGTAGCTCCACGGTTGGCAATACTGGCGCTCTGTGCCATTCTGCCAGTCGCAGAGCTTAAGGAGAGATTTGTTTGGAAATTCTCAGCTTCAAAAATTTCAGCTTTACCTACAGAGGGGCAAACGACCCAGCTTTGAAAAATATAGATCTGTCTGTAAGCAGCGGCGAAATTCTGCTGCTGTACGGTGAAAACGGCTGCGGTAAGACGACATTGCTGAGTCTCATTAAACAGGAGACCGCTCCAAAGGGAGAAAGCTCCGGAGAGCTGCTGCGAGGCTTTGAGGCAGGCGACGCGGGGCTTGTGATGCAGAATCCGGAAATGCAGATAGTGACTGACCGGGTCTGGCATGAGTTGGCCTTCGCCTGCGAAAACCGAGGCTGGAGCCGCGCGCGGATACGCCAAAGAGTGGGCGAGACTGCGGCCTATTTTGGCCTCGAACCCATCTTCCGGCGAGACACGGCCTCTCTCAGCGGCGGGCAAAAGCAGCTGCTCAACCTGGCGGCGGCCACCGTTACCGGGCCGAGGCTGCTGCTCCTTGACGAGCCCACCGCTCAGCTTGATCCGCTGGCCGCGGAGAGCTTCATGAACACAGTTCGGCGCATGAACAGAGAGCTGGGCATAACGTTCATTATCTGTGAGCACAACACCGAAAATGTTTTCTCTATGGCCGACAGAGTGGCCTATATGGAGGGCGGCGAGATAAAGGCAGTGCTTCCCCCGCGGGAGATCGGCCCGAGGCTTGCCGGAAAGCCAATGTTCGGCGGCCTGCCCTGTGCGGTGAGAATAGGCTCACAGCTGAAAAGCCCTGTTTTAACCAATATAGAGGCACGGGAACTGATAGGCCGGTATAGCGGCCCAAAGAGGCCGGGCAGCAGTTCGGCTAAGCCTATAGGCGAAACGGTCATGGAGCTTAAAAACGTTTCCTTCCACTACGAACAGAAGGGGGACGACGTGCTCCGCGGCGTCAGTCTTGAGCTGAAAAAAGGAGAAATATTTTCCATTCTCGGAGGGAACGGAGCGGGAAAGAGCACCTTGCTCTCGGTAATGGCAGGGCTGCGCGCGCCAATGGGTAAGGTATTATATAAGGGTAAAAATCTGAAAAGCTATGGCGCCCAGCTCTATCGCGGGAATATCGCCATGCTGCCCCAAAACCCTCAGGACTGCTTTGTCAGTGACACTCTTAAGGGCGACTTTGATCATATGGCTGAGGTCTGTGACTATGGCGACTATACCGCGCTTATAGAACGGCTGGGGTTATCGGGCAAGCTGAGCAGCCACCCCTATGACCTGAGCGGTGGTGAGCAGCAGAGGGCTGCCCTCGCTAAGGTGCTCATGAGCCGCCCTGAGCTATTGCTTTTGGACGAGCCCGGCAAGGGGCTTGACGCCGTCGGCAAGGCGGAGCTTATGAATATACTTCGCTCTTTGGCCAAGGAGGGGAAGACAATTGCCCTCGTCACTCACAGCACTGAGCTGGCCGCCGATATCAGCGACCGCTGCGCTCTGCTGTTTGACGGCGAAATTATTTCCGCCGCGCCGCCCGAGGAATTTTTCGGTAGTAATATCTTTTTTACCACTCCGGCTGCAAGAATAAGCCGCGGCATCTTTGAAAACGCGGTTACGGCAAAAAAGATAGTTGAGCTTTGCCAGCGCGGGGCTGGACCCATGCGCCCTTCGGGCGGTTGTAGCCCCCACCAACAGAAAAATGGTGCAAAATCATGAGCAATAAATATCTTTTGATTGCCATAGGGCTTTCTATTATAATATGTATTCCGTGGTTCGTAATGTACGAACGGAAAAAGGCTTCGGTCACCGAGGCGGTGATCGTGGCGGTGATGGTGGCTTTTTCCACCGTCGGGCGCATTGCATTTGCGGCCTTTCCTCACTTTAAGCCCGTGACGGCCCTTGTGACTGTCGCCGGTGCGTCTCTCGGCCCGGGCGTGGGCTTCGTCACCGGTGCGCTGACAGCGGCGGTGTCGAATCTGTACTACGGGCAGGGCCCGTGGACAGTGTTCCAGATGGCGGGCTGGGGAATTATAGGTATGATTTCCGGTATTTTCGGGGAACATATCAGGAGCAGTTCTCTTCGGCTTGCCGCCTTCGGCGCCATGGGCGGAGTGGTGTTTTCCCTGATCATGGATGTTTACACCCTGCTCTCTACCGATGAGATGTTTAACGGCGGCAGATTTCTGTTTTACGCTGCGGCAGGCCTTCCGGTGACGCTCACCCATGCCGTGAGCAGCGCGGTATTTCTTTTGATTCTGGGAAGACCGTTTTGTAGAAAACTATCACGCATAAAGCGAAAATATATCGATTGAGGTATACGTATATGAAAAGTCTGATGATAACGTTGCTGGCGGCAATAATAATGTGCCTTCCGGTGCATGCCACCGAAGTTTCGCTCTACAGCGCCGACGGTCGGGAGATCGTTGTAAAAAGCGAGGACGAGGAGCGCATGCGCGCTGAGGGCTGGTACGGTTTTGACGAGGTCTATACTGCCCTCTACAGTGAGGATGGCCGCGCCATAAACGCGCTTAACTCCCGTATTGAGGAGTGGAAAAGCGTTGGCTGGTACGAAAATATTGCTGACGTGCAGACCATGCTCTACAGCGCCGACGGCAGGGAGCTTACCGTGTGGAACGCGGATGTGGAGGCCTTCCTTCAGGTGGGCTGGTTCCGTACGCTTGAGGAGGTTCAAACCACGCTCTACAGCGCCGACGGCAGAGAAATAACCGTGTGGAATGCGGACGTAGAGGCCTATCTTCAGGTGGGCTGGTTCCGCACCACTGAGGAGGTGCAGACCACGCTCTACAGCGCCGACGGCAGGGAAATAACCGTGTGGAACGCAGATGTGGAGGCCTATCTTCAGGTGGGCTGGCACAGAACAAAGGATGAGGTGAGAACAGTGCTCTATAATCAAAACGGAGAAGAAAAAGCAGTATGGAACGCCGAGGTAGACGCCTATCTTGCGGCGGGCTGGCTAAGGGAAAAACAAAGGCCCGGCATTGACCCGAACAGACCTATGGTGGCGCTTACCTTTGACGACGGTCCCGGGCCCTATACCGAAAAAATTCTGAACTGCCTCGTGGAAAATAACGCCAAGGCCACGTTTTTTGTGGTAGGAAACCGCCTCAAGACCTATTCCGGTCAGCTCAAGCGAGAGGCGGAGCTGGGCATGGAGATAGGCTGCCACAGCTGGAGCCACGCCAATCTGACCACTCTCGGGGCCTCGGCGATCTCCTCTCAAATTAAGGATACTAATAATCTTGTGAAGGAGCTTACGGGAGTATACCCGGCCACGCTGCGCCCTCCCTACGGCAGCCATAACGCCGCCGTTCGTTCGGCAGCCGGCGCGCCGATAATACTGTGGTCCATCGATACTCTTGACTGGAAAACCAAGAATGCCGACTCCACCTATAACAGCGTGATGAACAACGTGAAGGACGGCGATATTATCCTTATGCACGACATTCACTCCGCAACGGCAGATGCGGCCTTGCGCATAATTCCGGCGCTTATTGAGCGGGGCTATCAGCTCGTTACCGTCAGCGAGCTCGGTGAATATAAGGCCGGAGGCTTAGGCGCCGGGCAGGTGTACGGAAGAATAAACTAACCAAAATAGGTGTCTTGCGGTAATATTTCGTTTGTTATTGTTCGTAATCCGGGCTGTTGTCCGTCAGGGCCCACATATCTATCAGGCTGTCGCCGTCTCCCGCATTCACGGAGGGGATAACACAGCCGTCACATACAAACTGAATGTCCGAGGAATACAGGGTCAGCGTCGGGCCGCTTTCGTTGTAATTTTTCATGATCATCCAGCCGGTGTCCTCCGGCAGAGAGGCGGTAGTGGTACGGGTCTCGGGGTCCCAATCAAAAGTATAGCCGCATTTTTTCAGGTCGCTTTCTAAAGCGAACCAGCCATAATGGCTTGCCCCGTACTTGTTTTGCTTCTCTACGCGGTAAATGGGGATCAACACCCCGTTCACCGTGGCGTTGATGGGATTGATGGCCCGGCCTATGGCCGTTGACTCCTCGCCGGGGGAAATGATAGACGGCAGGAATATATTGTCGCCGCTTTGCAGGAACTCATGGGTGGCCGATCCCTGCCGGCACAGGAGCACTGTGGGCGTTCCGGCCACACGCTCCATATTGTCAGGCAGTATCAGTGCGCCAAAGCCGCCTTGATATAAGTCAAGCAACTTCAGAGTGGAGGGCAGCTTTGCACGGTGAACGGCTGAACTGAAGGCATTGCTGTTTATGACCTCAAGACCGTCGGGCAGCTCCAGCCGCGTAACATTGTTGCTGCCTATAAGCATCGCACCCGGCAGCTCGGTGATGCCCGAAGGAATATTCAGTTCCGTTAGGGAGGTGCATTCTCCAAAGGCACCGTAGCCTATTGTGGCAACGCTTTCCGGAAGACTTATTTTCTGAATATACGGATTTCTGCATAGGGCAAAATCCCAGATTTCTGTAACACCTTCGGGCACGGAAAATTCCGCGCCCTTTTTACTTTGCGGGTAATACATGAGAGTTTTGCCGTCTTTGCTGTAAACAACTCCGTCAACGCTGGTATATAAAGGATTGTCTTGAGCCATCTCAATGGCCTCAAGCGAGGCCGCATATCTGAAGCTGTGCCGATCCAGCCCCGTCAGGCTCGAGGGCAAAATGAGCTTTTTCAGATATGAACGTTCGCTGTAAAAGCATAGGTTCACACTTTGAGTCCCCGGTAAAACGGTATATTCCGCGTCAGGTCGGGCGACAGGGTAAAATTTCAGCGACGGTTCGGTCTTGCTGTACATAACGCCGTTGTCGTCATAAAAGCCGGGATGGTCGGGGTCAATATGGATATAAGCCAGATTATCGGCCCAGTCGAAGACCTCTGCCGAGAGATTTTTCACTCCCGCAGGTATGTATATTTCTGTAACGCCGCTTTGGCCGAGGCAATGCTCTCCGATGAGCTCGAGGCCCTCGGGCAGAGTTATTTCTTTAAGGGAGGAGCAGCCGTTAAACACTTCTGCGCCCATGAAGGCAAGGCTCTCAGGCAGGGTCAGCCCTTCCAACGAGGTACATTCCGTAAATACACCTCTGCCCAGCTCCGCTATTCCCTCGCCCAGCTTAACCTCCATAAGCTTATCGCACCCTTTAAATGCCATGTCGCCAACCTTGCCAACGCTGCCGGGAACGGCTGCACGCACAAGATTGCTGCAGCCGCTGAAGGCGAAATTCCCCAGCTCTTTCACGCTGTCGGGAAGAATCGCCTCAGTGAGCTTGGTTTCAGAGAAGGCACTGTTTCCGATTTTTGTGACCCCTGCCGGCAGCTCCAAGGTCTCCACAGCGGAGTCGTAGAAAAGCCGGGCAGGTATCTCTGTAATGTCATCGGGGAGCTTATATTTTTTCAGGTTTTCACAGCCGAGAAAGACCGCCTCGCCTATTTTACAGCCATTGGGCAGTGTTATTTCCTCCAGCTTTGACTGCTCGAAGGCGGAAGCCCCTATCTCATCTACACTCTCGGGCAGCTCAATATGGATCAGTGCCGTGTATTCAAAGGCATGGCCTCCTATGTGATTTACCCGAGCAGGCAGATTGATTTGACTGAGGGCTCTACAGCCGTAAAAGGTATGTCTTTTGATTGATGTTATACTGTTGGGAAGCTCCACGGCCTCCAGATCTGCGCAGCCGTAAAAGGCGCCTTCACCGATCTGAGTGATCGTGGAGGGCAGACTGACGCTTTTTGCGCCGGATACCCCATGAAAGGCGTTTACGCCTATGGACGTGACGCCCTCCTCAACCTTTATCTCCTTTATGACATCCCAATAGCTGCTCCATTGGAACCGATAAAGATAGTCAGCCATCATGCCGCTGCCGTAAATGCGCAGAACACCGGTGTCGGTATTGAGCTCCCACCTTACATTGCTGCCGCCGTAATAGCCGCAGTCTCCTCCCAGAACCTCAGCCGAGGCCGCAGAGCACAGGCTGAGCATAACTATTGCGAAAACCACTGTAAATAATTTTTTCACGTTACCACTCCTTAATACAATTTCATATCGGCAAGAGCGTTCAGCTCGATTATACTGTCGCCGCCGCCTACGTTTATGGATGGAATAGCTACTCCACCCCTGATGAACCTTATGTCTGAGGACCATATGTCCAGAGTCTCGGTCTCATCGGTAATTCCGTCCGGCAGCGATACCGGGCTTTCCCATTGAACACCCTCCGGCAAAATGACGGTGGTGGTACGAGCCTCGGGATCCCACTCAAAAGAGAAGCCGCAGCTCTTAAGATCGCTTTCCCGAACGAAAAGAGCGTAGGCATAGTTATGCGTCCTGCCGTCAAGGAGCCGGTAAACGGGTATCTCTGTGTCGGAAACCTTCACCGTATACTGCTTTAGAACTCTGCCCACATTTGTGGACTCCTCACCGTTATTTATCACGGTAGGGAAGGCCATGAGCCGATCACCGATAGTCTCACCGGTGACGCTTTCCTTCTTGTATAGCATAAAGCTATAGCTGCCGCCCTCAACCGAGGTCAGGTTATCCGGCAGAGTCAGGACATTGGCTCTGCCCGTATAGTTCAGCACCGTAAGGCTTTGGGGCAGTTCCAGAGCATAGGGCGGTGTTCCAAAGGAGTCGTTTACAGCGGTCACTCCCTCGGGAACAGCAAGGGAGGTAATGCTTATGCAGCCCCTGAACAGGTCCTTGGGCAGCTCGGTAATATTGGGCAGGTTGACCTCCTCCAGCGCCTCGCAGTTCCTGAAGGCTCCCTCGCCCAGCTCCCTAACGCTGCCCGGCAGGCTTATCTTCACCAGAGCGCTTCCCATAAAGGCATTTTTACCAATAGTCAGCACTCCTTCGGGCACAGAAAACTCCGCGTCTTCTCTGCCGGAGGGATAGCAGAGAAGAGCGCTCCCGTCACCGCTGTAGAGCACGCCGTCTATGGAACACATATCCGCACCCTCGGCGGCAATATTCTTCAGCCCAGTGAAGCCCCTGAGGGCATCAATGCCAACGCTGCTGACCGAAGCCGGAAGAACGAGGGTCTCGAGATATGGATTGCTCTCAACAGCGTCAGCTTCAATGCTCACTGTGCCTGTGGCAGGAATAAACTCCTTCTGTTTATTTCCGTCGGGATAGAACAGAAGGTTCAGGTTTTTGTCATAGAGTGCTCCGCCGTGGCTGACATATACAGGATTGTAGGGATCCACATCAATGGCTTCCAGATATTTTGCCCCGTAAAATACCCTTGGGCTGAGATCGGTCACATTACTCGGTATATTTATGCGCGTGATGCCGCTCTCCGCAAAGACCATTTCTCCGATGTTGCGAACACTTTGAGGGAGGCTGATGCTTTTCAGCCTGCCGCAGCCCTGAAAGGCCCCGTCGTAAATGTCGGTCAGCCCCTCCGGCAGCTGTATGGAATCAAAGCCGCAGCTGCTAAAGGCGAATCTGCCTATTTGTGTCACGCCCTTGCCCATGCTGACGCTTGTCAGAAACGGGCAGTGTGCGAAGGCGAGGTCCTCTATAGTTGTGACGCTGTCGGGAATAGAGACATGGGTCAGAAAGGTGCTGGAGTAAAAGGCTTCCCGGCCTATGATCCTGAGACCCTCAGGCAGCTCCAGATGGGTGATATCGGTGTCAAAAAAGGCCTCGGCCCCTATCTTTATGACCCACTCGGGAATGATCAAAGAGCTTATATTTGCACCCTTAAAAAGTCCGTCGGGGATAACAGTCATTGAACGGGGAATGGTAAAGCTGCTGAGATATCTGCATTCCGCGAAAGCACTCTTGCCCACATTGCAGCCCTCGGGGATATGTATCTCTGTCAGGTGGGTGTAGGCGAAGGCGTTTTCTCCTATACTTTCAAGCCCTTCGGGCAGGCTTGCTGATGTCAGCTTTACAAAATAAAAGGCCTCGCTGCCTATCTCCCTTAGACCCGTTGGCAGCGTGGCGCTGCTCATGCCCACCTGCTGAAAGGCTCTTCTTCCTATCTTTTCTACTCCCATGGGCAGAGTAAGGGTTTCGCCATCCCACAGATGGTAGCAGTGGGCAAAGGCAGCGTCGCCGATCTCCTTCAGGGTGGAGGGCAGACTTATTTTCTCACTGCCGTTCAGAAATTCAAAGGAACAGTCGCCTATCCTTGTGATTCCCTCATCTATCTGTATCTCCTTTACCGTCGAATAGACACGCATACTGTTCCAGGGCTGATCCCAGTAGCTGTCATAGTCGGCTATGGCGCCATCGCCGTAAATGCGCAGAACTCCCGTGTCGGAATCCAGCTCCCACCGGACGCTTGTGCTTCCGTTGGCACCGCAGATGCCGCCCTGTATCCGGGCATGAGCGGTGGCCCCAAAGCAGATTGCCGCAAGAGCGAAGACTATGGCAAATATTTTCTTCATTTTCGTCACTCCTGTCTTCCGTTTATAATTTAGACGAAGAAGCTCCGAAAAAAGTTCCCATATTTTTGAAATTATTTACATAGAAAAACCTCCTACGGTTTTGTCTTACCATAGGAGGCTCTTTTTGTGGAGCCGTCAGGCGACCCCATATTTATTTACTTGCTGGTGTTGGCAAGAGACTGCTCATAGGACTTGATCATGTTCTTAACCATCTGACCGCCTACGCTGCCGGCCTCGCGGCTTGTAAGGTTGCCGTTGTAGCCCTGCTGAAGGTTAACGCCAACCTCGCCGGCAGCCTCCATCTTAAAACGGTTCATAGCGTCTCTGGCCTCGGGGACCATCTGTTTGTTTCTGCTCATTTTAGTTTGTCTCCTTTTAAAGTCTTTTTAATCAAATTTATTTTAAAGCACCTCTTGGGTACAGGACTATTTTGCGCAGAAACTATATTTATAATCAGTCAATTCATGCCATGAAATCCTTTTTATCTCTGAAAAACTCTTCAATGCGTTTTTTCAGGTAAAAATTTTCCTCTTTTTCAAGAAAAGGGTCATAGCGCAGGATCTTTTCCGCAGCGGCGCCGCTCTTTATCAGAGTGTCCATGTCATTGGCGAGGCTGGCGATCTTCAGCTCCGGCAGGCCGTGCTGGCGGCTGCCGAAGAATTCACCCGGGCCGCGCAGCTCAAGGTCCTTTTCGGCTATCCTGAGACCGTCGCCGCTCTCAACCATAATTTTCATTCGTTCGATCGTGGCCTCTGAGAGATTTCCGGCAAAGAGCACGCAATAGCTCTTGTGCTCGCCGCGGCCAACGCGGCCGCGGAGCTGATGGAGCTGACTCAGGCCAAAGCGTTCGGCGTTTTCAATTATCATCATCGTGGCGTTGGGCACGTTTACGCCCACCTCTATTACTGTGGTAGACACCAGCACCGATATCTTGTTCGCGGCAAAGTCGGCCATGACCGCGTCCTTTTCCGCGGCCTTCATGCGGCCGTGCAGCAGGCCGATCTTTAAATCGGGCAGGTCGGCGCGGAGCCTTTCGGCATAGGCTGTGGCGGCCTTCAGCTCTGCGCCCGGGCTCTCGTCTATGGCAGGGCAAACGATATAGGCCTGCCTGCCAGCGGCGACCTCTCGTGAAATAAAAGCGTTTATCCTTCGGCGCATACCCTCATCCACGCAGAAGGTATCTATGCGCTGACGACCCGGCGGCAGCTCGTCCACCGACGATACGTCCATATCGCCGTACATCACCAGCGCCAGAGAGCGGGGAATAGGCGTAGCTGTCATTGCCAGCATGTGGGGCAGCTCACCTTTTTCGGTAAGGGTGCTCCTCTGGCGCACGCCAAAGCGGTGCTGCTCATCGGTGACGGCCAGAGCTAAATTTTTGAAAACCACATCCTCCTGTATAAGAGCGTGAGTGCCAAAAAGCACCTGTATTTCTCCGCTTTGCAGGGCCGCTGTTATTTCGGCCTTGCGCTTTTTTGTAAGGCTGCCGGTTATGAGCCGCGCGGCTATGCCGAGCTTACCGAAGAGCGGAGCCAGCCCCTCGTAGTGCTGAGTGGCCAATATCTCCGTCGGTGCCATCATAGCGGCCTGATAACCGTTCTTCACTGCAAGAAAGATGGCTATGGCGGCAATTATGGTCTTTCCGCAGCCCACGTCACCCTGAACAAGGCGGCTCATGGGGTAGCCCGAGCTGAGGTCGGTTATTATTTCATCCAGCACCCTCTTCTGTGCCCCGGTCAGAGAGTAGGGCAGAAGCGCGGTGAAGGCTGAATAGTCTGTGTCGC
Organism: Oscillospiraceae bacterium; assembly: GCA_022508735.1. Lineage (GTDB taxonomy): Bacteria > Bacillota > Clostridia > UMGS1883 > UMGS1883 > JAFLUQ01. The sequence goes on from JAFLUQ010000001.1 coordinate 16,953, forward strand.
CGAAGCTATGGGGCGAGGCGCTGCGGCTCAGTATCTTCCGGCTACGGAGCGCCGTCTGCAAAATGAAAAACTCCTCAAAAACCAATCTTTTCCGGGCAATTTCGGCGTTTTCCATGTCCCGTGGGAAGTGTATCTCATTTATTGCGAAGCTAAGGGAGCAGAGCTCATTTTCAGCGCAGAGAGCTTTGGGCAGAGTCTCGGGCAGGCTGTTTTTAACTAACTCCAGCACGCCGAGCACGGCCCGGCGAATGGCCCTCTGATTGAGACCGGCCGTCGCGTGGTACACCGGCACCACGCTTTTGTTGAACTGTTCTCTTCCGGCAGGCTCAAACTCGGGGCTTATCAGCTCAAGTCTCCCGGAATTTGATGTGACCTTGCCGTAGAAGGTGTAGTCGCTGCCCTGAACGAGCATATCTTTAATGAAACGGTTATTAAAAAAGGTCACAGGCAAAAAGCCGCTCTCGTCCCTGAGAGTGGCGCGGTAAACGGTCTGGCCGTTTCTTGTGGGATGGCCCGACACGGGCGTAAAAACTCTGGCTGTTATGCAGACGGTCTCGCCCTCCCGAAGGTCGGCGATTTTTTTCTCCTCCCGCCGATCCTCCAGCCTTACCGGGTAGTAGGTCAGAAGGTCCCACAGTGTGTTTACGCCCAAACGTTTGAATTTTTTTTCGGTCACCTCGCCGATGCCCTTTATGGCGTCGAGAGGTGAGGAAAGCGGCAGTGACATGAGGCACCTCTTAATAATTACTCATCTTTTTCTCCGTTATACTCTTCTCCGTGGCGAAATATGCGTGACACGGACATGCCGGCTGCCATGCCAAGCACTGAGGCAATCACCGGCAGCAGCATATATTCCCGGCCTGTGGCGCCGAACACTATAAGCGGCATAACGAGGCTGCCGGCTCCGCACAGAAACAGGCTGAGCAGACCGTAGCCAACACTCTCAAAAGCTGGCAGGAAGGTGAAGAACAGCGACGCCAGTGGGAAGATTACGATCCATGCCATAACAGCATAGTCCATCTCTTTTCCGGTTATGGAGAAGATTTTCGGCCAGATTATAAGGGCAAGTGCCACAAAAAATATTGCAATGTAGCTGAATATGACTTTTTTCATAAGAATACCTCCATAGGTAATTTTAAAGGGCGGTCATGCCGCCCTTTAAAAAGATTTCTCTTACTCTACAGAAATTATATAGTAATATACAGGCTGGCCGCCGCTGTAGGTCAGCACATCCGCGTCGGGATAGGCCTCTTCCAATGCGGAGGAAAGGACCTCGGCCTCCTCTTCTGTCACGTCAGCGCCGTAGTAGACGGAGATGACCTCGCTGTCTTCGTCGGCCATGCCGCGCACAAGATCCTCTGCGGTCTCGGGAAGGCTTTCGCCCACAGATACGATCTCTCCGCCGGAAAGGCCAAGATAGTTGCCTTTGGCGATATCCTTGCCGTCCACATTGGTGTCGCGCACCGCAAAGGTAACGCTGCCGCTCTTAACTGTGCCAACGGCCTCAGTCATAAGCTTAAACAGCTCCTCGGGTGAAGCGTCGGGATCAAAGGCCATTACCGCGGCAATCCCCTCAGGGATAGTGCGTGAGGGCACCACGTATATCTTTCGGTCAGTCAGGTACTGAGCCTGCTCAGCCGAGAGTATGATATTCTTGTTATTTGGGAGTATTATCACGTTTCTGGCGTTGGTACGGTTGGCCGCCGCAAGAATATCCTCGGTGGAGGGGTTCATGGTCTGCCCGCCCTCGATTATCTCGCTGACCCCGAGATCGGTAAAGGTCTCGGCAAGCCCGGCGCCTGCGGCCACGGCTACGATAGCCAGCTCCTTCTCGGGAACCTCGGGCGCTATCTCGGCTGCTGCCTCAGTGTCAGCCGCAGTGGTCTTGTCCGCCTCGGCCTGTGCACCGCCGACAAGGCTGCTGTGCTGATGCTTCATGTTGTCTATCTTAATGTTCACCATTTCGCCAAGCTTCACGGCCTGCTCCAGCACATATCCGGGGTTGTTTGTGTGGATATGTACCTTTACGATCTCTTCCTCGTCGATGATCAGCATACAGTCGCCCTTGCCCTCTATGGCACTCCTGAGAGAGCCGGCTGAGGCATTGGGGTCATATTTATTAATGATAAATTCGGTGCAGTAGGCGTACTTTATATCCTCTGTCTTCATAGACTGCTGAGGTACGTCAACTGCCGCAGCCTTGTTGCTGCCGCCGGGCTCCTTAAGCTCCACAGGCTCTCCGTCCAGAGCGTCGGCAAAGCCCTGAAGCACATACATAAGGCCCTGCCCGCCGGCGTCAACCACGCCGGCCTGCTCCAGCTGTGGAAGCATTTGGGTGGTCTTTGCAAGCGTCTTGTTGCCCTTGGCGATGACAGCGTCGAAAAATTCGCCCAGATCCTCGCCCTCAAACTCCTCGGCGGCCTGAGCTATCTTGCGTATAACGGTCAGGATAGTACCCTCGGTTGGCTTCATGACCGCGCTGTAGGCCGTGTCTGAACCGCAGCGAAGGGCCGCCGCAAAGTCTTTGACGGTAATTTCATCCAGCCCTTTGAGACCTTTGCTTATGCCGCGGAAGATCTGGGAAAGTATAACGCCGGAATTTCCTCTGGCACCGCGGAGAGTGGCCTTGGCCACTGCCGAAGCCTCATCGGAGACCGAGTCGTAGTCGTTATGGTCAGCCTCGCGGGCGGCGTTCATAAAGGTCAGTCCCATATTGGTTCCGGTGTCGCCGTCCGGCACGGGAAACACGTTGAGCGCGTCAACTGCGTCCTTATTCTCGTTGAGCTTGTTTGCGGCAGAAAGGATCATGTTCTTGAAAAGAGCCGCATCAATCCGTTTAGTCATTGAAAAAGCCCTCCTTAATCGTTAGCCACCCTGACGCTCTCGACATATACATTGACATTTTCTACCTCGAGCCCGGTTATGGTCGTTACCTGATATTTTACGTTATTCATTATGCTTTGGCAGATAGCGCTTATATTTACGCCATACTGCACGATTATATGCAGATCTATATTAAGCGCATCGGCCTCATCAAAGCTGACCTGAATTCCCTTGCTGATATTCCCGGCCTTGAGAAGGTTGACGATGCCGTCTTTAGTGTTTTTGAATGCCATGCCGACAACACCGTAGCACTTGGTGGCTACGCTGCCCGCAATCGCTGAAATAACGCTGCTGCTTATGGTTATGCTGCCAAATTCATTTTCAAATATACCGGCCAATTTCTCCGCCTCCAATTAAAAAGATAAGTCGTCTTTATAATATTATAACCTAAAACCGACTGAGTTGTCAATATCTTAATTTATATTAAGACGAAATTAAAAAAATTTATATTTTTACACTTGACAAACCTTTTGATTAATAGTATTATAATAATGCGATGTTTGGTAAGGAAATGCCCTTGCCATTACATAAAAAAATAACCGGTCGTTCAGGGATCGGTTATTTTTTTATCTTCAGCAATGAGTTGACCCGAACGGTTGCCCTTGAAAATCCCACGCGGCTTTTTATTTTATTATTGGAACGTGAACAGGCCCGGTTGCATAGTATGCTCCATAAGGAGGTTTTTACCATGCTTTTATCTGTTCTACTCAGCTGTCTCAGTGGTCTGTTTATGACCGGGCAGCTTCAGGATTCCTGTTTTCCCCGGCCTCTCAGCCATAAGGAAGAGGAAAGGTACGTGGAGCTCATGATGGAGGGTGACCGCGCGGCCAGAAATATCCTGATAGAGCACAATCTTCGGCTTGTGGCCCATATCGTTAAAAAATACGCCGATGTTTCAGGGGCCGACGACCTTATCTCTATTGGTACCATCGGCCTTATCAAAGGGATAAATTCCTTTGACCCCGTTAAGAGCCACAGGCTTTCGACCTATATTTCCCGCTGCATTGAAAACGAGATACTCATGAGCCTGAGAAAAGAGAAAAAGTACCAGGGTCAGGTTTCGCTTCAGGAACCTATTGGCTTTGATTCCGACGGCAATGAGATAAGCCTGATAGACGTGCTTCAGGCAGACAATGAAGAAATATGCGAGCAGATAGATAGGGAAAATCTCATAGCTAAAGTGATGCGTAAGGTAAAAACGATGCTTTCAGACCGTGAAAGAGAGATAATAGCTCTGCGCTATGGCCTGACCGGAGCGGCTCCGCTTACTCAACGCGAGGTGGCCGGAAAGCTGGGCATAAGCCGCTCATATGTGTCAAGAATTGAGAAAAAGGCCCTGTCTCGTCTCAGGGAAGACTGATAAAAAACTGTTGACTTAATTTGTAACGTGATATATAATATACAAATAAACATAAAAAGCAGGTGCATACATGAAAAAGATTCAGCTTTTCACTGACGGCGCGTGCAGCGGCAATCCCGGAAAGGGTGGATACGGCGCGATACTCAGGTATAATGAAAATGAAAAGGTGCTTTCCGAGGGCTTCCGCCTGACCACAAACAACCGTATGGAGCTTTTGGCGGCCATTGCGGGGCTGGAGGCTCTTCGGGAACCCTGCGAGGTGGAGCTGTACAGTGATTCAAAATATCTGGTGGATGCCGTCACCAAGGGCTGGGTCTATGGGTGGAAGAAAAAGGGCTGGAAAAAATCCGACGGAAAGCCGGCCCAAAATGTAGATCTGTGGGAACGGCTGCTGAGTCAGATGGCGGTGCATAAGGTGGAATATGTATGGCTCAAGGGGCACGCCGGGCATCCCGAAAACGAGCGCTGCGACCGTCTGGCCGTGGCGGCCTATGGAGGGGACAAGCTCTCTGAGGACATTAATTATACATGCGGATTTTAGCGTAAAATAAAGTCGTACAATAAGATTAAAAAGATTAATATGTAAGTTTTTAAAAAATTTGAGTATTGACAATCCGATAAAGTGTGTTATAATGAGTAATGAATTCAGCTTAGCGTTTGGTGTTAAGATATATATTTTTTGAACTTTATACGAATTTTATGCGAAAGGAGGCGGGCCTGAATATGGAGAAAAAGAAAGGGCTCATCATATATGAGTTTTTTAAGCGCCTGACGGATATAGTAGTATCCGGTATAGCATTGATCGTACTTTCTCCGCTGTTTTTGGTCATCGCTGTCCTTGTTAAGATTGACGGCGGGCCGGCCTTTTTTTTCCAGGAACGCGCCGGAAAAGACGAAAAATATTTTACAATGTATAAGTTTCGCTCTATGGTTATGGGCGCGGAGGATATGCTTGACGAGCTTCAGAGCCAGAACGAGGCAGACGGCTTTATTTTTAAGATGGAAAACGACCCGCGGGTGACAACTGTGGGAAATATCCTCAGGCGGACAAGCCTTGATGAGCTTCCTCAGCTTCTCAACATTTTAAAGGGCGATATGTCTTTGGTAGGGCCGAGACCCCCACTTCGGAACGAAGTGGAGCAGTATAATGACTACCAGCGTCAAAGGCTTACGGTCAAGCCCGGGCTGACCTGCATATGGCAGTGCAGCGGCAGGAGCGACGTTGGTCTTGACGATTGGATGCGCATGGATATGGAATACATAGAAAAGCGCGGGTATTTCTATGATTGGTTTTTGATCTTCAAGACCGTTCCGGCGGTTTTGACCGGTAAAGGCGCAAAATAATTTGAAGTAGCAAAAAACACCTTTGTGAGTAATATATCACAGAGGTGTTTTATCATGTGCATAGAATTTTACACAGTTCGTCGGGGCGACAGCCTTTTTACGATCGCCCGGCGCCTTGGTACCACCGAGGAAGAGCTAATAAGGCTGAACGAAGGCATCGAACCGGAAAATCTTCAAATAGGGCAGAGAATATGTGTCAGGAGCGACGACCGTGAAACCGTGAGTTGTCCGTTTGGCTCCGTGCCGTACTCGATCGTCGCCGGAGACACTTTGGCGAGAATAGCCATGAGATTTTCTACGACTGTAGATTCTCTTTTGTCAAGCAATCCCGACATTGATCCGTATAATCTTCAGGTGGGGCAGCGCATCTGCATAGCTCAGCCAATAGGCGCGCTGCCGCCATGCCCGTATGAGAATTTCTATGTGATAAGGCGGGGCGACACCGTAAGAAGCATCGCCGCCGCCTTTGAGGTGGAGCAGAGGGAGATACTGACTGCAAACCCCGGGCTTGTTCCGACAAATCTGCAGGTCGGGCAGGTTATATGTCTGCCGTTAGCTCCCTCTCCGATTGAGATAATTATAAACATAGGCGCAAAACGACTGACCGTGTACAGAAACGGAAGGGTATACCGCCAATATGTTGTGGCGACAGGCAAGGAGGAAACGCCCACGCCAACAGGTGTTTTCACCATTATAAACAAGCAGGTCAATCCCGGCGGACCCTACGGGACCAGATGGATGGGATTGAGCCGCCGAGGCTACGGAATTCATGGAACAAATGACCCGTCCTCTATTGGAAATGCCGCTTCTAACGGCTGCGTGCGCATGTTTAACGAGGATGTGGAATCTCTGTTCGACATTACGCCGGTTGGAACAGTGGTGAGAATACTTCCTTAGCAGCGTCTAAGGAAGTATTCTCAGCTCAATTCAGTCCGGCGGCTTTCATTATGTTGGCCTGATGAGCGGAATCAGTTTTGCCGTCGTTATGCTTGAGAGAATTATAGAAATGTATGTCGAAGTGGCCGCTGGCATTGTTTCCCTTTACATAGTCGTAGTTTATACCGGGGCCATAGTTGTCGCTGCGCCAGTCGGTCCAGACCCCGGCATCGGCCCACTCGTTCCCCGCGTGATACATCCCGGCTGCGCTGGCGGCGATCTTTCGTCCGTTTATATGTATCAGGACGGGTCGTTTGCCCCAGTTGGGAGTGCCTCCCCAGATCTCGGTCATTATTCTTGTGTCCTCGGCAGTCAGTGTTTCGCAGTCGGCATGGTTGGCTCCAACGGTTCGCTTTGCCTTAAAGCTCCTGCCGGTGCCGATGTCATAAACTGTGAACTCGGCGTTAATGGGGACAACGTATTGGGCCTCGCTCCACCAGTCCAAAAGCTCGCCGAAGGCCGAGGAAACCGTTGATTTCACAGGCACATGGTGAACCGGAATAGTCAGGACCTGCCCCTGATATACATAGCTGTTTTCATTGAGACCATTGGCCTCCAGCAGCTCGGAGAAGGGTATGCCGCAATCAATGGCTATTGACCAAAGAGTGTCGCTGGATTTTACTGTATATGATTTATATGTAATATATGGACCGGAAGAAGGTGTGTCCGCGGCAGTATTGCCGGAAGATGGGATGGTCAGCACATCCCCTATGTTTAAAACGCTGCTTTCAGCTATATTGTTGGCCTTAAGCAGGGCAGATAGTGAAACCCCGAAGCGCTGAGCAATAAGCCAATATGTATCGCCCTTTACTGCGGTATATGTATTGGAAGCAGATCCTGATGAGGGGATAGTCACCTTGTCGCCGATATTCAGGACGCTGCTCTCGGTAGCCCCGTTGGCTTTCAGCAATTCGGAGAGCGAAACACCGTAGCGCTGAGCTATGAGCCAGTAGGTATCACCTTTCACGGCAGTATGAACTGTGTTGGCCGAGGGGATAATGACCGCGTCGCCAATGTTAAGGACGCTGCTCTCTGTGGCCCCGTTGGCTTTCAGCAGCTCGGAAAGCGAAACACCGTAACGCTGGGCTATGAGCCAGTAGGTGTCGCCCTTTTTGGCAGTGTAGGTGGCGGCGAGGCAAGGCTGCGCCATCAGTAGAGATGCAGCAAAAATCGACAATATTTGTTTTTTCATGTTTTATGCTCCTTTCGTTTTCTTGCTGTAAGACAATTGTAACATAAAAGCTGCGGGAAATCTTCAAGTAAATACTGTTAAGAATGCATATATAAGGAAGAAAAAGAAATATAACGGACGTAGTCAGGCCCTTTTTGGGGCCTTTTTACATAATTATTTTATTTTTATGCAAAATTTACATTCAGTTAACATATGTCCGTGAGGACAAATGGGATGAATTGTAAAAAATAGTTGTGTTTTTGCACAAAAAAAACAATATACATTTGTCCAAATCTAACAATTTGTGTTCAAAGTCAAAAATCATTATTTACATACGGCATTTTGTATTGTATAATAATTACGTATCATAGCGTTGATATATATATTTAACATAAAAATTTTCAAGTTTGCTCTTGCAATTTGTTAAAATTTAATGTAAAATATGTATATGGCATTACCTGAATGTAAACGCTTTATTAAATTTTTGTTTTTAGTAGGAGGGACCTTAAGTGAGAAAAGGTAACAAATCAAAAGCGCTCATTGCAGTTCTTGCTTTGGCACTGGCTTTGAACATGTTCCCCGCGGCATTTGCAGCCGGGCCTGTTCTGGAGACAGAGCTTGAGTTTGAGCCCGCAGTTGACGAGAGCGAAATTCTGGCTCCGGAAATCGGCGAGCCGGAGATCGATCTCCCTGAGGAAGAAGCTGTGGCAGAGCTTTCTGCTGACGGTGTGGCCAGTGTTATGGCCGTGGGCGATGAAGAAGGAGTTTCTATCCAGCCCGGAATGTTGTTCCAGTATGGAGACAGATATTTCCGTGTCAACAACAGCGCCACCAATATATTCAACGGTGGCGGCGCTAACGGCGGCTTTGACTCAAAAGCTGTTATTAACGGCGAGAGCAGCAATCAGGATGTCCTCTATTCTAATACTGCTGTATGGGATGCGACAGAGGGTCACGATGCACCCGGATGTCTTGCATGGTCAACAGGTCAGGTCATCTGGCGTCATACTTTTGATACTAACAAATACTATGTTATGTCCGCATGGTATAAGTTTGAAGGTAATATAAACCTCAATGACGGTCAGCGTCATCTTGCCGGTGCCAACGATGTAGAGACTGACAGCGTGCACTCCAATGAGATCGGCCGTAACAGATCCATAACCGGCGGTTGGCAGCAGGAGTTTTTCGTGTTCAATGGTATCAGGCAGAGCAACGGCCAGTTCATGTATGTGCAGGTAGTTGACAACGGCGGTACTCTCTATCTTGATGACGTTGTTATATATGAGGTTGAAGAGATCAAGGCTCAGCTCACTATAAATGGTCACACACTTGAGAGCGAGAGCGGCGATTCCTACAACGTTGCTGCCGGCGAGACCATTCCTGCTCCCGGCACATACTATCATCTCATTCGCTATGAGAATGAGCTTCCCAACGAGTACCTCCTCACAGGTGTTGTAGTACTTAACAAAGATGATAAGCTTGAAAAGATATTTACGGTAAACACCAAGACCGGCCGCGGTACCTTCTCTGATACGGGAATGGTTGCCGCCAGCGGTACGGTTGATATTATGTTTGAGATACCTGAAGACGAAGACGTTTCGCATTACAGCTATACTGCCTTCCTGACGGATCGAGACAAGCCCTTCGCCATTTTGGGAACTCCCAGAACGACGGCAGGCGCCGGTGAAGCTATCAACCCCATGTTCGTGTACGGCGGGGATAAAAAGCAGAATGCGAGCTCTGTTACAGCAAAGCCCGGCGAGTATACCAGTGGTTCTATATATGTAAACATCGACAGCTCTTCGGTTGTCGGATCTGATATTACGGTTTCCGGTGAGTGGTCGGATGCGAACGACGGTGTAGTTATCTCAGCTATCATGACAAAGCCCGGAGTAAAGCCGAGCTATACTGATGATAATATCATTGCCGCAAGTCTGGCTGCGCAGAACCCTTCGGGTGAACCCGTTGTATGGCGTGATGGAACATTCACATCTGTAGTCACGGTTCCTGACGATGTTCCCACCGGTGAATACTGGATCCATGTAGGTTCCTCTGCTACCGGTGAATATACACACGAGGCAGTAAGCTACCTCAGCTATAACGACAGAAATGAACTTATGGCGGTGTACAATTCCGATTCTGCAAATGCAGAAAAGCTCATGGAGCAGCTTGACTCCATGTCTCAGCCGCTTACTGTCAACGCCATGGACGCCAACGGCAGTGCATACGGAAAGCTCAGCTCAGGCGGCAAGCTTCGCTTTGCTGAACTTCTGCTCAGCCTCGGCGAGAGCTACAAGGAAGAGCAGCTTGAAGAAGGCATTGTTATAGAGGAACTCAGCTTTGAGAACTTGGCAAAGATCTCTCGCAAGGCACTTCTTCTTGCCGCTATCGACAGCAGTGCTGAGGATGAATACGGTTATGAGAATGCCCTTAACATATTCAAGGAATATGCTGTTGAGCTTCTCCACCTTAATCCGAACAGCAACTCCGGATTTACTAAGGTGTTTAATGCCGACAACTTTATAAAGGCCCTTAAGGCTCAGCATCCTGAGAGCTTCTCTACAACTGAAGAGGTTGAAGAGGTTATTGACGATGCCCTTGTTTTGGCCGTACTTAACGAAACTTCTCACTTGGCTTATCTTGATTATATAAAGAGCAACAATGACTCATTCCAGATAGACGAGGATGAACTCCAGAACGCTTCCAGAAATACAAAGGTTGCGGGATATTACGGTGAACGCATCCGCGCTGAGCTCCCGGTTTACAGCTATGAGGATTTTGCAGCGGCTTGGGAAAGAGCCAGCAAAAAGGCAGAAAAAGATTATGATAACTCCAAAAAGGGCTCTGGCAGCTCCGGCGGGTCCGGCGGCGGCAGCAGTTCCGGCTCCAAGGGCGGCAGTAGCGGCACTATTTCTAAGCAGGTTGTTTATAACCCCGGTCTTATAGGTCCCGACCTTGTAGGCAGAGATCCTCTCGGCAAGAATCTCACCATATATGACTATTATGATGATATCTATGGTTACGAATGGGCCTTTGGTGCTATCGTCACCCTCACCGATGAAGGCGTTATCAGCGGTACCGGCAACAAGAAGTTTGAACCCGGAAGAACGCTTAAGCGTGAGGAATTCATGAAGCTTTTGGTCAATGCATTTAATCTTGCTGACATAAGAGCGACCAGCTCCTTCACAGACGTTGATGAGGATGCATGGTACTATATGTATATTGCCAGCGCCGAGCAGGCGGGCATAACCTCCGGTCGCGGCGACGGCACTTTCGGTATAGGCGATGACGTGACCCGTGAGGAAATGGCTACTCTTGTATACAGAGCAGCGCAGAAAGCCGGACTTCATCTTGCAACTACCGGAGGAAATGTAAATATGTCCCTCTATTCTGACTTGGATACACTTTCTCCCTATGCCCTGGAGGCTGTAAGCATGTTGGCTGTCAACGGAATAATGGCAGGTGAAACAGGTAACCTGTATGCTCCTAAGAAGGGCGCTTCCAGAGCGCAGGCCGCGCTTGTAATCTACAACGCAAAGAATTTCAAATAATTCAGGAAGGAAAGAGGGTTAACGCAGAATGAAAAAGGTATTGAGTTTAATCGTTGCCCTGTCAATGGTTCTGGCCATATGTGCGCCTGCCGCCCTTTCGGCGGAAGGTGAGACCGGTTACACAGACGTTGACGGCACAGTTTATGAAGCGCCTGTCTCCATTCTTAAGAAGCTCGGTATTATGACCGGCTATGCAGACGGCAGCTTCCACCCCTACTCAACAGTCACAAGAGCCGAAATGGCTGTGGTATGTCTTCATATGCTGAAGATAACAGACTACGGTGAAATAGTCTCTCTTGATGAAGTTCAGTACAATGATATGGAAGGCCACTGGGCCGCAGCCGCTGTGGCTTACGCAAGAAGCCTTGGCATTATTGACGGCCACCAGGATGGTAATTTCTACCCCGAGGATCCGGTTACTTATGAGCAGGCTATAAAGATGATCGTAGCCACTCTTGGCTATAATGATTACGCTACTCTTAACGGCGGCTATCCCACAGGCTACATCAGAAAGGCCAATGAGCTTGGTCTTACACGCAGTGTTGGCTATACCACAGGTTCATATATAACACGTGGTGACGTGGCCAGAATTGTTTACAACTCCCTTACTGCTGATATTATGCAGGTTATTGGTTATCAGGGAGACGGCGACGTTGTTTACGGTGTTATAAACGGCGATAATATCCTTAACACATACTTTGATATCGTGCGCGTGCGCGGCATCGTAAACGATAATGGCCGCACTGCTATCAACTCCGAGACAACTGTTAAGGAAAACCAGGTGCGCATTGGTGAGGAAGTATTCTATGACGGCGGTACAGGCATAGGCGACTATATAGGCTACTACGTTAGCTTCTATGCTCTTGATAACGGCTATGCAGATAATAGAACAATTGTTGCATATCAGGTTGAGTCCAGCAAGAACAGTTACATCACAATAGATGCCGAGAAGATAGAGAATGTTTCTCTCCTTGCTTCCAGATATGTGTTCGAGTATTGGCGTGATTTCAACGACAAGTCCACCAAGACAGTCAGAACCTCCGCTACCCCGCTTGTAATCTTCAACGGCGTGGCATATACTGACTATACTGTTTCTGACCTTAACCCCGACTACGGTCAGGTTACCCTCCTTGATAATGATGGCGACGGTATATACGACATCATTGATATCATGGATTATGACATTATGGTAGTTGTAAGTGCTTCCGAGACGACCGGTAACATTGTTGGCTCTTATAGCACAGGTGCTCGTTCCTTCGCTTTGGATACCGAAAACGAGAACTACACCGTAAGAATTATGGACGGTAGCGGCAATGCTGTTCCCTTCAGCCAGATAAGAAACAACTCCGTTATCCACTTTGCTCTCAGCCGTGACCCCGGTCAGACTGTAAGAACGGTAATTGTTTCCAACAAAAGTGTGTCCGGCACAGTCAACGGCCGTGACAGAAACGGAAATATCAGAATAGAAGGCACGTCTTACGAGTCTTATGATTTCGTTTCTGATAACTACAGCTTCTCCATGGGAGACAACGGCACCTTCTACCTTGGCTATGACGGCAGAATTGCCGGCTATGACGGTGAGTCAAAACTTTCTAGCAACGTAGGCTATTTCATCGCCTGCAATGCCGGCACTCCCACTACCGGCGGCAACACATTGAAGGTTCTTACCTCCAATGGCACAGTTCAGATATTTACACTTGCCAGCACTGTTAACTATAACGGCGAGAAGGTAAGCGGAAGAGAACTGTTCAATAGAATCAACAACTCTACCAATCCTTTGTTCGGCAGCCACAGTGACTCTGCGAATGCAAACAAGGTAATAGCAAGACCTGACAGAGCGGCCTTCATGTATAAGGCTGACAGGGATAACACCATCACCGAAATGGTTACTTATGAGAGCGGCAGAATTGCCGTTAACAGAATCAAGACCGGCGGCGGTGACTGGAGTAACAGCACAATGAATTACTCCGCTACCTATCACGGCTATTACATGAATGATACAGGCGCAACCATTCACTACATTGATGATAATGCTGTTCTGTTCTATTCCGCCGATAACTGGCAGAAGACGGACGATAATCAGATCTACAGCGTTGCGTCTCCCGGCAGAGAGTCCAGTAACTACTGGCCTGACTACTACTTCTACTATGTAGATGGAAGCACCTCTGCAAGCTTCGCGGTTCTCTATGACGGCTATGATACACAGGGAACAGAATCTCTCACTTACTACATTACCGACGCTCGTTGGAATGTAAACGTTAAGATCGTTGATCAGGTTATAGAGACCTATGATGAGAATCATGACGTAGGCTACAGAATGGTTTATTGGGACGGCGGCACACAGAGAACTCTGGACTTCCATCCTGACAGAATCGATGCCGGTGTTATGTATCGTGATGGTGCTAACGGTGTGAGTGCCGTTAATGGCGCTGATGATGGCGAGCGTGATCAGATAATAGCAAATCACCTGTGGCGTCGCGGCGATATGGTAAATGTATTTACCGTAGGTAATAAGATTGTTGCTGTAGTTTCAATATTTGGCAGCAACGGCGGCAGCATTGTAAACTGGAATGAGCCCAGCGACATAGAGCTGAGCGGTGAGAAAGAGCGTAATCATAGATATATGTTCCCGCTCAACACTACCGGTTCTCCCTGGGTGATCGTTAATAACTGGGCCGATGGCTATGCAAGACAGAACTATATTGTAGGCCGTGTTACCTCCATCGACACCGTACGTCAGCTGTCTATCATGAATGTAAACGGCGGTACTCCGGAGGTATCACTCGAAAATGAGCCTATGGAAGGCAACTGCTTCAGATTTGTATACGACAGCCGCGGTTACCTGAAAGACATTGAAAATGTTGGTATCGGCGCTATTGCTCCTGACCAGCTCGTACTTGTAAGAAAGCAGGGCGATTATAACCGCATCAGCTTCCGTATGAAGGAAACATTCATTCTTTACGAGCCTGATCAGTTTACAGAAGAACAGCAAAAATACTATAAAGGAATTTATTCCGGCTATGAGTTCTTTTAATAACAAAAGCATTTAAGACAACCGCTGAAGCGGAGCTGCCAATGGCGGCTCCGCTTTTTGTCGGGTCATCGAAATACCTATGCAAATTGAAGGGCTGCGTAGGATGCAGCAGTTGATATGAAGGTAAACATGGATATGGCCTAAGCGGCAAATTTGTTATATTACGGAGTTAAGTTATGGGTAACATAAAAAGTAATCTGAAATGGGCGGCTCTATTTGCATGTATTTGTGCCTTATGTGCCGGGCTTATTGCATTAAGGCATTATTTTGTCGCACCCGGAGGTAAGGCTGTTATAAAGCAAAACGGTGAAATAATAAGAGAATTAAGCCTGAGCGAAGATTATGAGATAACAGTGAAATCCGATGACGGAGGCTATAACCGTGTTCGTGTCAAGGACGGAAGCATAGCCGTGGTTGATGCCGACTGCCCCGACAGGCTCTGCGTTAATCAGGGATATATCAGCTCCGGAGAACTGCCTGTTGTTTGTTTGCCGCACAAGCTGTCGATCGAAGTAATGTCCAATGATAATGAAGTTGACAGCGTGACAGGCGTGCCCATGAAGGGGGGAGAGCAGTGAACGTAAAAAAAATGACCTTTATGGCGCTGCTCCTTGCGGTAGCGTTGACGATATTTGTTGCAGAGGCTCAGCTGCCCCCACCTGTGCCGATAGCCGGGGTGAAGCTTGGCCTGGCAAATATAGTAACATTGGTAGCGCTGGTGTGGCTTGGCAGGGAAGAGGCACTGGCTATTTTGCTCGGCAGGATACTTCTTGGCAGCTTGTTTGCCGGTCAGGCAGTGAGTTTTATCTATAGCCTTGCCGGTGGACTTATGTGTTTTTTTGTAATGGCTATTATCCTCGCTCCTTTGAAGCAGGAGCGTCTTTGGGTAGTAAGTGTATTTGGAGCTATGGCCCACAATGTAGGGCAGATCATTGCCGCTGCTCTTTTGACGCACACGTGGCAGGTGATAGCCTACCTGCCTGTTCTGATAATAAGCGGTATTTTGTCCGGTGTGTTCACAGGCCTTGCTGCCCAGTTAGTTGTAAAGCGACTCAATAAGAAGGATCAAAAATGAAACGTATATTGATTTTGTGTGTTGCCATCATCTTGTTTTTTAGCTCCTGTGCCAAAACCAGGGAGGCAAAAAAGACCATTTTTGCCATGGATACCGTCATGGAGCTCACGGTGTATGGAAATGACGGGGAGGCCGCATTGACGGCCGGTGAGGCAGAGATATTCCGTTTGGACGATCTGTTAGATCGCGGCAGTGAGGATAGTGATATTTATAAATTAAATAACGATATAGATGTTGACCGTGTTTCGCCTGAAACTATAAAGCTTGTTCGCCGGGCGCTTGAGGTCGGAGCTTCAACAGACTGGGCCTTCGATATTACCATAGCCCCGGTTGTGGATATTTGGGGATTTTATGATCAGAGTTACCGTGTACCGTCTGACGATGAGATCACCACTGCCCTGACGAAGGTTGGCGGCGACAGGGTCAACGTTGATGAAGCTGTCGACCTGGGCGAAACTAAAATTGATCTCGGAGGAGTAGCCAAGGGATACGCCTCTCAGCGGGTCTCGGAGCTATTTAGGAACATGGGAGTTGATTCTGCACTTCTGAATCTTGGCGGGAATGTACAGGTAATAGGCACACGTCCGGATGGCGATCCGTGGCGCATAGCTGTGCAGTCTCCTGACGGTGACGGATATGCCGGGGTACTCAGCCTGTCCGACGCTGCTGCTGTGACATCAGGTGACTATCAACGTCATTTTGAAAGTGGCGGGGTGGATTATCACCATATCATCGACCCTGAGACCGGTTATCCTGCGGATAGCGGTTTAAGGTCTGTCACAGTAGTCTGTGAGGACGCGACCCTGGCCGACGGCCTTTCCACGGCTCTGTTTGTCATGGGTCTTGATGCTGCCTCCGACTATTGGCGAGAGAACGGCGGTTTTGAGGCCGTATTTATCACCTCGGTAGGCGAGATTTATGTTACTTCCGGCCTGAAGGATAAATTTGAAAGCGAATATGCTTATACTGTGCTGGAAAATAGTATTACAAAACAATAAAGAGACGGCCAAGCCGCCTCTTTATTTGTTACAGTATTATACATATAAGTCCGCCGCTGCCCTCGTTGATGATCTTTTCAAGAGTTTCCTGAAGCTTGTAGCGGGCGTCGTCGGGCATTTTGCTGAGCTTGGTGTTCAGTCCCTCGTTCACAAGGTCGTGAAGGGATTTGCCGAAGATGTTGCTCTCCCATATCTTAACTGGGTCGGTCTCAAACTCAGAAAGCAAGTAGTTTATAAGGTCTTCGCTCTGCTTCTCGCTGCCGACGATTGGGTTTATTTCGGTCTCTATCTGTGCCTTAATGAGATGTATGCTTGGGGCGCTGGCTCTGAGCCGCACTCCGAAGCGGCCGCCCTGCTTCATGATCTCCGGCTCCTTGAGCGTCAGTTCCTCTACCGAGGGGAACACGATGCCGTAGCCGGTCTGCTCCACCTCGTGCAGGGCGTATTCAAGCTTGCTGTATTTCTTCTGCACTCTGGCCATCTCGGTTATGAAATCTATAAGGGCTTCGTCGTCGCTTAACTCCACCCCTGTGGTCTCACTGATTATCTTATAGAACAAGCCGTCACGAACGGTTATGGCTATGGAGGCGTTACCGCAGTCGGGGGATATGCGCTCAACCGCCGCAGATTTTATGTATTCGTTAGAGCCAAGCCCCTCGGCAGCTGCTCTTATCTGGCTTATCTTGTAGAGCGGAAGCAGTGCGTCGCGCACCGAAGTAAAGAGCGAGGCTTTGAGGTAGTGATCCATGGGCAGAGCATCTATCCACTTGGGCAGATTGATGCTTATCTCGTTCAGAGGAAATTCGTAGAGCACGGCCTTGATTATCTCCTCAATATCGTGGGAGGTTAGGTCAACGCAGGATACGGCCACCACTGGGGTCTTGTATTTTTCGCATAGCTCCGTGCGTAGCTTTTCGGTCTGGGGTGCGGAGGGATTGGCGGAGTTCAGCACGATGATAAAGGGTTTGTCGATCTCCTTCAGCTCAGATATGACGCGCTCCTCTGCGGCGATATAATCATAGCGGGGAATGTCGCAGATAGAGCCGTCGGTGGTCATTACAATGCCTATGGTGCTGTGCTCGCAGATGACCTTTCGGGTACCTATCTCGGCGGCCTTGTCAAATTCAATATCCTCCTCAAACCAAGGGGTGCTCACCATGCGGGGCTGGTCGTCTTCGGTATGCCCTCTGGCAGAGCTGACGATGTAACCCACGCAGTCTATAAGACGAACGCGGAATTCGGTGTTTTGATCAAAATTAATTTTTATAGCTTCGTTGGGGATAAATTTCGGCTCGGTAGTCATTATCGTTCGCCCGGCAGCGCTCTGCGGAAGTTCGTCCTGCGCCCGGCTCCGCTGATATTCGTCCTCTATGTTGGGAATTACGATAGTGTCCATGAATTTTTTGATGAAGGTAGATTTTCCCGTACGCACCGGCCCAACAACGCCGATGTATATATCGCCCTTCGTCCGTTTGGCGATGTCACCGTATATGCTGTTCATTGAAATTTCCTCCTTGTTTCTCTGATACAGTTAAATTATATTTGACGTGCATGAGAAATATGTCTGCAATTTTTACCTTATCTATTGAAAATATGATAAAAATGTGATAGTATATTCTATAGGTGATATTTATGAGCAGAGCATTGATAGCAATGAGCGGAGGCGTGGATTCCAGCGTCGCCGCATATATAATGAAGGAAAAGGGCTTCGACTGCGTCGGGGCTACTATGAAGCTGTTCGGCGATGGTGATATCGGAGCGGCCCGGGAGCACAGCTGCTGCTCGCTGGAGGATGTGCTCGACGCCCGCAGCGTTGCAGACAGCCTCGGTATGCCTCACTATGTTTTCAATTTTGCCGACCGCTTTCGGGAAGAAGTCATTGATAAGTTTATTCACGCCTATGAGAACGGCATGACACCAAACCCATGTATTGACTGCAATCGATACCTGAAATTTGAGAAGCTGTTTCTGCGTGCGAGGGAGATGGACTGCGACTACGTGGTCACAGGCCACTATGCCCGTATTGAAAAAGACGAAAACACCGGCAGGTATCTGTTGAAAAAGGCTATTGATGAGGATAAGGATCAAAGCTATGTGCTCTATGCCATGACGCAGGAGCAGCTTGCCCATGTTTTACTGCCGCTGGGCGGCATGACCAAGCCGGATGTGCGTGCCATAGCCGAGGCTAACGGTTTTGTGAACGCAAAAAAGCACGACAGCCAGGACATCTGCTTCGTGCAGGGTGAATCTTATGCGGAGTTTATTGAGCGTCACACCGGCAGAGTCTATCCGCCGGGGGATTTTGTGGACACTGAGGGGAACGTGCTCGGGAGGCATAAGGGTATAATCCGCTATACAGTCGGGCAGCGGCGGCATCTTGGAGTGCCCGCGGCGGAAAGACTGTATGTCGCGGCTGTGAACCCTGGTGATAACACTGTTACATTGGCCACAGGCGGTGGAAAGTTTTCTAACGTGCTGACTGCACATGACATAAATCTCATTTCAGTTCCTGCTATTGAACAGCCCATGCGCGTGAAGGTGCGTACCCGCTACCACCAAAAGGAGCAGTGGGCCACTGCTGTGCAGACCGACGAAGACTCACTGCGGGTCGAGTTTGACGAGCCGCAGCGTGCCATTGCCGCCGGGCAGGCCGTTGTGATGTATGACGGCGATGTTGTCGTAGGCGGCGGCACAATAGAGTAGTAAGGCTATAATTTATCGGTGTATTGACACATAAAAAAGCTCCGCAGCGCGGAGCTTTTTCGCATATTCAAGATACTTTTATCTGCTTTTTGCAGCTTCAAACTCGGCCTCAATATCCTTACCGGGGGCCTTGGTGAGCAGGCTGATAACGATTGTGACCACAATGCCCACGATAAAGGCGGGAAGCAGCTCGTATATGGACCATACGCCGCCAAGAGGCGCGATAAGGTATTTCCAAACAAATACCATTACACCGCCGGAGATCATGCCGGCCACAGCGCCCGGCAGAGTGGTGCGCTTCCAGAACAGAGCGCACATCATGATCGGACCGAAGGCTGCGCCGAAGCCCGCCCATGCAAAGGATACTATGCCGAAGATGGAGCTGTCGGGGTTGCGGGCGATGAACACGCCGAGAATAGCGATAACTACGACCGTAAGTCTGGCAATGATCATGCTGCCCTTCTGAGAAAGATTAAGGTTCAGAGTCTCACTGAGTATGTTCTGTGAAACGCTGGAGGAGGCCGCCAGAAGCTGAGAGTCCGCCGTAGACATTGTGCAGGCAAGAATGCCTGCAAGTATCAAGCCCGCCATAAGGGCCGGGATAATGCCGTGGGTCGAAAGCAGATCGGATATACGAACGATAATAGTCTCGGTGTTGTTGCCCTCAAGAGTGGCAACAAGGCCATGGGCGCTCATAGCCCGGCCCACAAGACCGATAAGAATGGCAACCGCCATGGCAATAACCACCCAAATGGAGGCCACGCGGCGGGAAAGCTTAAGCTTGTTTTCGTCATTTATAGCCATGAAACGGAGCAAGATGTGTGGCATACCGAAGTAGCCGAGACCCCATGCAAGGGTTGAAGCTATCTTTAAGAGACCGTAGGGCTCAGCTCCGGCCGCGGTGTGGGTGGCTGTTAAAGAGAGATAACCCGGGAGCTCACGGGCGTTCTCCATAACCGCGCCGATGCCGCCAACAGAAACTGTAGAGAAGATGATAACAAAGAGTATGGCGATAGTCATGATTATACTCTGTATGAAGTCGGTGGTTGATGCCGCCATAAAGCCGCCCACTGCGGTGTAGCAAACGATAACGATCGCGGAAATGATCATCGCCGTCATGTAGTTCCAGCCAAACAGTGAATTGAACAGCTTTCCGCAGGCCGCAAAGCCGGAAGCGGTGTAGGGCACGAAGAAGACGATTATCATAATTGCCGCGATTATCGTCAGAATGTTCTTCTTGTCGTGGAAACGGTTCGAGAAGAACTGGGGCAGCGTGAAGGAGCCGGTAATCTGAGAGTAGCGGCGCAGACGCCGTGCTGTGAGCAGCCAGTTAAGGTATGTGCCGGCCGCCAGACCGATCACCGTCCAGCCCACGTCAGCCACGCCTGAAAGATAGGCGAGGCCGGGCAGACCCATCAGCAAATAGCTTGACATATCCGACGCCTCGGCGCTCATGGCCGTTACCAGCGGGCCGAGCTTGCGTCCGCCAAGGTAGAAGTCAGAGGTCGATTCGTTCTTCGCGAAGCGGAAGCCGATCGACAAAACTCCTACAAGGTACACAACTATTGCAATCAAAATGCAGATTGACGCTGTTGTCATTTTTATCACCTCGTAAGTTAATATATATGGGCTATTATAATATAAAACAGCTTTTTTGTCAAGTTTTTTATGGGAAGGCCCACAAAATGTGATTGAAAACAGGTGGGGTTTTAAAGAGAAAAGCGGTTGTAACAGTATAAATCTCTTGATTTTGCCGATAATATCCAATGAGGTGATTTACCGGTGAAATTGAGGGATTTCTTTTTATACGCTCCGAAGGCGGAACCGGAATTTATGCTGGACGAAGAAAGTCCGCCGGATAAAGACTATTCCCCCCAACTCAGTGAAGGCGGGCCGGAGCTGAGCGGGAACTACAAAAAGGACAGAGCTATTCTCGAACAGGAACTGGCCTCGGAAGAGAACGGTGACCTGAAATCACGAGAATTCACGCTGCGGCTCGCCGGCCGAGATGTCAGATGCATCATGTATTTCTTTGACGGTCTTGCTGACAAGGAAGGCATGAACGACTTCATTCTCCGTCCGCTCATGGAGGGCAGCCGCCGCACCGAGATAAGATCGTATTCCGATATAATGAACGTGCTGTTGGTGCAGAGCGAGGTCAAGGAGACAAACACCATCGGCACACTCGCCTTTGACATAAATTTCGGCAGCGCAATTTTGCTGATCGAGGGCTACGGCAAGGCCATATCCATCGATGTCAAGGCATGGGTGCACCGTGCCGTCGGTGAGCCTATAACCGAGCGGGTTCTTCGCGGTCCGAACGACGCCTTCAGCGAGCAGATAAGAGAAAACACCGCCCTTATCCGTCATCTGGTGCGTAACAAAAGTCTTATAAGCAAGGAATTGGCCGTCGGAACCATAAGCCAGACACCGGTGTCGATAATGTATATAAAAAATGTTGTATCTCCTCAGCTTGTGCGGGAGGTGGAGCGCCGCATTTCCTCGATCAATGCGGACTATATTTTTTCCTCGGCTGAGCTGGAGCAATATATAGAGGAAAAATCACTCATCACGCTGCCGCAGTTCATGACGACCGAACGGCCCGACAGGGCAGCGCGTGCCCTGCTTTCTGGCCGCGTGGTCGTATTGGTTGACGGTTCGCCCTTTGTGCTGATAATGCCCACAACTGTGTTTGAACTGAACGAGTCAGCCGAGGATCACTTTTTACGCACGCCCTACATCAATATGGTGCGGCTCGTTCGGCTTGTGGCCTTTCTATTTTCTCTACTGCTGCCCGGGCTTTATGTTGCGATAGTAGGCTTTCACACCGAAATGGTGCCCACTGATATGCTCATGTCCATTGTGGCGGCCCGTGACAAGGTGCCCTTTCCAACGGTGGTAGAGATAATCATAATGGAGCTTGCGCTGGAGATAATCCGTGAGGCCGGTGTCAGAGTACCGGCGCCGTCGGGTACAACGCTCAGCATTGTGGGCGCTCTCATTCTCGGGCAGGCCGCCGTAAGCGCCAACATCGTAAGTCCGGTGCTGATAATCATAGTGTCCATAGCAGCTATCGGATCCTTTGCCACGCCTAATTACTATCTGGGTCTTTCTGCCCGCCTGCTGCGCTTTGTATATATATTCCTCGGCGCGGCGGCAGGCTTCGTAGGAATAATGGCCGGGCTTTTCATCAACGCGGTGCTATGGATATCCACCCGCAGTATGGGTGTGCCCATGTTCGTGCCCGTTGCTCCCCTCAGCCGCGGAGGTGTGCCGAAGGCTCTTATCTCGCCGCCCATATGGAAGCAGGAACTGCGTGACGACTATGTCAACCCACAGCGAAAGCCAATGCAGGGCTTTATCTCGAGGGGGTGGAAGCGTCATGAATAAAAGAAGCGACCATAGAATTGGCGTGCCCTCAGCGGTGCTTGTATTCCTGAACCTGAGCTTGGCAAAATTCCTGCTTATCGTGCCTTCGTTTATCGTGCAGGAGGTAGGCAACAGCGCGTGGATAGTGATACTTCTTAACGGAGCGTTAAGTATAGGTGTGTTTGCTCTGATTGCAGTCCTGTATAAGCCGTACGTGGCACTGGGGCTTGGCGGAATGAATATGTGCTCAGTGGGGAAATTTCTCGGCGGCGCAGTAAATTTAGTGCTTGTCGGTATCATAATCACCCGCGGCGCTCTGCTGTTCCGCATACTGGTTGATGCCCTGAGAACCCTCGAGGCTTCGGATTCTTCACAGGAGTTTATGGCGCTGTTCATTCTTGTGCCGGTGCTTGTCTGTGTGATGAAGGGCTTTAACGTCAACGTTGGAATAAGCGCCATTATCATCCCCTTCACTATCATATCCGTGGCCATAATTTCCGCGATTTTGATGCCGCACTTTCGCTATGATAACCTCATGCCGGTGCTGGGCGAAGGGCCGGATAAGATTCTTTTTACCCTTGTAAAATTCGGAGGATTTTCAGAGCTGGCCTTTGCTCTGACCTTTTCCCGCTATCTCAGCGGCTACAAGACCATGAGGCGCAGCGGCTTCATAGGTATAGGCGCCATAACCCTGATAACGGCTGTGTTTACTCTGATGTACTGCGCGGCCATTCCCTATCCTGCCTCAAAGGGCTTCGTATTCCCGCTGTATCAGCTGTCGAGGCTGTTTATGGCCGGTTCCTTTATGCAGCATCTGGAACCCCTGGTGGTGTTTATCTGGGCCGGAATAGTGCTGTGTGCCCTTGCCACCGTGGTGCTGGCTGCGGGTGAGCTTCTGGCGACGAGCGCCGGCGTGAAGGACGGCTCCGGCTTTGCGCCGTTGTTGGTTATGAGTATTTTTCTTGGCGGAATGATCCCCCGATCCGAGCTGAGCACCTATGATGCGTATCGGATGGTGCTGAAATTCAGCAACTACGCCTATATTGTCATAATTTTCATAGTTGTACTGATTGCGAGGGGGCGAAAAATTGAAAACAAAATTGAAACTGTTTAGCATAATACTTGCCGCGGTGCTGCTGCTCGGAGGCTGCGGCTACTACGTTGAGGTCAACGAAAAGAGCTACGTTATAGCTATAGGCATGGATAAAGGCAAAAATGACCTTCTTAGGGTAAGCTTCATGTTCTCTGAACCCAGCGCGGGCGATGGGGAAACCGGGGGAGAGAAAAAGAAAGAAAAAGACATCGTTACCCTAGAAGCCCCTACCGTCTACAGTGCCATTCGCCTGCTTGATACCTTCCGCAGCAAGAGGATAGACGTATCACATACAAAGCTCATCGTATTTTCCCGTGAGCTGGCGGAGGAAGGAATAAAGAACTACGTTACGGACTTTGTCAATAACCGCAGCTTCCGCCCAAGTGTGTATCTGTCAGTCTCACAGGGTGAGGCAGAGAAGTTTTTCAAGAGCATCGAGCCAAAGCAGGATCTTTATATCGAAAAATATATCGACCGCCTGTTCGGTAAGGTGACAAATAACGACGTGAACGAGGCCTATCTGTACTACAGCTATTTCAACTACGTTGACGGACGAGGGGGAAATCTCCTTCCGCTGGTGGGTGTGTCAGACAAAGATAAAATGGAGGAAGCGGAAAAGGATTACGAATATGTTCGTCCGGACGATTTTTCTTCCGACTATACCGCCGATGAGATACCGATAGACAAGAAGGACGCCGCCATTCTCTGCGGATATGCGGTGTTTGACGAGAAAAAAATGGTGGGGACCCTCGGCCTTATGGACAGCGATCTGGTGCGCATGATGACGAAGAATCTGCCAAACGGTGAATTCAGTGTGTACTATCCGGAAAAGGAACAGTATGTTTCAATAAATATGCATCAGGTTGATAAGACCGCCGTCAGCATAAAAACGGGCGACATTCCTGAAATAGATATAGAGATCCGCCTCATGGGGGAATACAGCGGCTTTGATAAAGGCTTTAAGAGTAAGGCCGAATACGAGCGGTTCAGCGGTTATATCAGTTCTGTGTTTACAGAAAAGCTAAATAGATTGCTCAAACGCAGCCAAACAGAGCTGTGCACGGATATGTTCAATTTGGGTGACAGCGCAAAAAAACGCTTCCTTACAAACTCCCAGTGGGACGCCTATAACTGGAGCGCGCGATACCCTACGGCCAAAATCAATGCGAGAGTTATTGTGGATATGAACGACTTAGGCGAACTGAGGTACACTCCCGCCGGAAATGAGAGGTGAAGAGATTGCACGCCTTGGAATATGTGGCCATAATTCTTTACGCGCTGGCGGTGGTAAGAAGCCTGTCATTCGGAATATACGGCATAAAGCACGGAAATAACGCCCTGTTTGCTGTGGTACTCACTTTGACGGTCGCCAGCGCGGCACTGTTTTATATGTATATAAGAGTAACATCAACGTAATAACACAAAAAGCAACCGCCATTTTGGCAGTTGCTTTTTTGTGTTACAGCTTAATTATAGCGGTGTCAAACGCGCTTAATGTGACTGTCTTGTCGCCGAACCCGGTCTTTACCGTGGTGGTCTCTTCAGCGTCAGAGTTGTTTATCACAACAAGCTCCTTGCTGTGCGGATAGTAGGCACACTCGCAATAGAGGTTATCAGTGATGTAATTTTGATCCATGCCCTCGCCGGTGAGATTCAAAATTAATTCCATCAACATTCTTGTGTTTTTCTCGTTTGTAACGAAGCTCGACAGATATACGCCCTCGCCCTTACCGAATTTATGACGGGTGACAACGGGTGCACCGTCTTTTTCGGCGATAACTACGGTATCTGCGTCGGTCAGGTAAATATCATTCTTTGCCTTAAATGAAGCCTTGTCCTTCACGCAACCGCAGTCTGTGGGCTCAAAGGTATAGCGCCCGTGACAGAGCCTTGCGCCTGTATCCTTGTCAACGCCAAGAACATGGGCCATCTTGAAGTATGTGTCGTTGCCATCGGCGGCTGAAGGCTCGTTGACACCGATGAACACGCCTCCGCTATATACCCACTCTGTGAGCTTTTCAACGACCTCGGCGTCGTTCCAGCTCTCGCCGCCCGACCATGCGCTGCCGGCAAAGCCCGCATTTATCACAACGTCAAAATTATTCAGCCCTCTTTCCTTAAGCTCATCAAAGCTGATAAATTCAACTTCAAATGGCAGTCCTGAAAGCGACTCGTTGATGTTTATCAGATCTATGTCCGGGTGCTCGTGATAGTGGCCCGAGCATGTCCATGAACGCAGCCTGCCCCAGAAGTGCAGCACCGCTATTCTGGGCTTTAACACGTAAGGCTTACCCTCCGCAAATAAATCCCTGATAACTCTGAATTCGTCAGCGATTTTTTCAATATAGTCGTTAAAGTCCGGGAACGGCAGCGTCAGCGACAGATATCCGCCCAAGCCTATCCGATCGATCTTGCTTCTCAGCAGCGCACGGCGAACGTTCTTCCAATAGAGCTGTGCGTCCCTTGTAGGGTCGCCGCCCTCCATAAACGTCGGAGCACCGCCTAAGCCCACGGGGAACAGATAAGGATGCAGGCGGATCTCATGAGTCGGGACTGCATCTACCTCCGCGCAAAGACGGGTCTCAAAACCGCTGAATACGCACTTGATGAGGCCGTCAAAGCCAAAATCCTTGAATCTCTCGCCCCAAGGCTCAACGCCAACCCAGCTGTCGTCATAAAATACATAGGCTTTTTTACCGTATTGGTGAACAAGGTCGATCAGCTTCTTGCCGAAGTCAACAACAAAGTCATTAACAAAGGCCATCCAGTCGAGCTTAGACTGCGGCGCGGTCATGTGAGCGGCGTGAAGATTGCCCTTGTTTATGAAGTCCTCCGAGGTTATTCTGTAGCCGTATTTTTTCTCAAATTCTTTTAATGCAAGCGGGCTTACGGTGAAGTCGTATGAAGCCCAGTCAGAGAAAAGCTGCCTATTTCTCTCGTTAGAGCCCCATATCCACACGAAGTTGTAAAACATCGAGGTGAAACGCACAACCGTAGTGGCCGGATGCGCCTCGCACCAGTTTTTGAGCCACGAGAGCAAATACTCCTGAGTCTCTTTGTATCTCGGGTCGATCTGCATCAGATGCTCTTTGTTCCAGTTGTTGGTAGTGTGGTTGTACATCGAGATCTCTTCCCAGATCCTGTATGCAAGGAAGTTCACCGTATACTTGTGAAACAGCGTTAAGCCTCTGATCGTGACCTTTCCGTCCGCGTACGACCAGTCCTTAATTTCCTCGTTGGTTGTTCTGTCAAACACCTGCCAGTATTCGAGCGACTCCGCGCTGTCGTTTATATTAAACTGCTCAGCAAAGAAATCCTTCATCAGATCAACCGTGAGCTCAGTTTCGGTTGCCACTACCGGATTTGTCATGAGGAAGGTCTGCTGTAATTTGTCAAGATTTTTTCGGGCCCACTCGTTGTGGTCGCGGATGATGCATATCGTCGAATATATGCCGTAGCCCGCGTTTATGATCTCGGGCGAAAGCTCTGTTCCGTCTGAGTCGCGTATCACGTCCGCGCCCCATTTTTCTGCCATTTTAAGAGTAAGCTCTTCATAGCCGCTCTCGCCGGGAAGGGTGAAGCCGCCTTTGGTTTTTCCCATATTATACCACTCCTTTTTAATATAATAAAATTATATCACAATTTCAATGAAAAGTATATAAGAAAATATGACGCCTATTATATTTTTTGTGACAAAATAAAATGTAAACCATAAATTGCGTTTATTGGTTGACAATCCTCCCTGGCTGTGATATACTGTAAAAAGCAGAAAGGAGAGACTTTATGCACAACAAAAATGCACTTTTAGATATATTGGAAAATGATGGAGATTTTGTGTCAGGCAGCGAGCTGGCGGAGAGGCTTGGCGTCACTCGGGCGTCCGTCTGGAAATATATCAAGGCTCTTCAAAGTGAAGGCTATGACATTGAAGCCGTTACAAACCGTGGATATAGGCTTTCACCCTCAAGCGACGTTATCACAGCTGACGGAATAACCGAGGAACTGGGAACTTTTGCCGGTAAATATACTGTCGAGATTTTGCCGAGCTGTACTTCCACGAACTCTGTTCTGAAGGAGAGGGCGGGGCAGCTACCCGAATGGCACACCGTCATCGCGGCGGAGCAGACAGCAGGGAGGGGCAGGCGCGGACGAAGCTTTCATTCACCCGGGGGAACGGGGCTGTACATGAGCGTGCTGCTCAGGCCGAAGCTCTCTGCTGAAGACGCCGTGCTCATAACCACGGCTGCCGCAGTTGCCGTTTGCAGGACCATAGAACAGATTGCCGGAGTAAAGGCGGAGATAAAGTGGGTCAACGACGTTTTTGTGAACGGAAAAAAGGTCTGCGGGATTCTGACAGAAGCTGGCTTCGATATGGAATCCGGGGCCATTGAGTACGCGGTGCTCGGCGTTGGAATAAACGTGACGGAGCCTGACGGCGGCTTCCCGGAGGAGCTGTCAGGTATAGCCGGAGCGGTATTTAAAGACAGGCAGCGAAATATGAGAAATCGCTTTGCGGCCACGTTTTTACGGCAGTTTTCTCTCATTTATGAGGATTTTCCGCACTCCGGCTTTGTGAAGGAATATCAGGAGCGGAATTTTATTGTTGGCAGTGAGGTTGGTGTCATGCGGGGCGGCGGCTCGGAAGCGGCAGTTGTGTTAGAGGTAGACGATAAGTGCCGCCTGGTGGTGCGTTATTCCGACGGCAGGCAGGAAGCTTTGTCCTCCGGAGAGGTCAGCGTAAGGCCGACGGGGGATGCGGGATGAAGCTGAGACCACACCACATACTCTGTTTGCAGAAATTTACCGGGCACGGCTATGACGAGGAATTCACCCGACACATGACATCTGTTGTGATGTCTTTGGCGCAAAGCCCGGAGGCCGAAATTGAGATCATTCGGGGGTGCGATGAGCTTTGCGGGAACTGCCCAAACAACTCCGGCGGCGCTTGTACGTCGCTCGAAAAAGTGGCCGAAATGGATAGCGGTGTTCTCAAAATATGCGGTCTTGATTACGGGAACAGCACCGATTGGGCAGAGCTTGCGCAAACAGCACGAAAACGGATCTTTGAAACCGAAGAATTTTATAACATATGTGCGCGCTGCCAGTGGTTTGAGCTGTGCAGCGGAACGGAGGTAAATTATGGATAAATCTAAAACGACTTTTAAAACTGTAGACTTGGTGTATATAGCTCTCGGAGCGGTGATTATCGCCATATGCTCTTGGATATACATACCGACGGTAGTTCCGTTCACGATGCAGACCTTTGCCGTGTTCGCCGTGCTGTCTGTCTTAGGCGGCAAACGCGGCACTATGGCGGTTATTGTGTACCTTATAATAGGGGCGATAGGTGTGCCGGTATTTGCGGAGTTCACTTCGGGGATAGGTATTATTCTCGGTAACACCGGGGGCTATATGGTCGGATTTATATTCATCGGACTAATATATGGCCTTGCGGTCAAAGCTTTTGGAAAAAAGCTGTGGGTCGAGATCATCGCCTTTGTAATCGGAATTTTTGTGTGCTACGCCTTCGGAACCGCATGGTTCATGGTCGTATATGCCCGTGAATTCGGAGCAGTTGGCCTTATGACTGCCCTTGGGTGGTGCGTGTTCCCCTTTGTAATTCCCGACCTTGTGAAGCTTGCGCTTGCGCTGGTTCTGGCCCGGCGTGTGCCCACTTTGCGTGAATAAATCAAAACCACCCGTTTTGAAGTGAACCCCAAAGTTTAGACAAAATAAAATATTAAATTGCTTGTGAATG
>JAFLUQ010000010.1 GCA_022508735.1 Oscillospiraceae bacterium
CAGGTGGTGAAGGGAGGGTTGTACCTCTGTCACTTTAAAACCGATTTTAAGCAGGGTGTCCCTTGCCGCATCGAGCTGCTCCTCATGCAGAAGCAATATATCAACATCGCCGGATTTGCGCAGCTCGGGTGTCGGATAGTAGCAGGCGGCCGAAACGCCTTTTAAGACGATGGCCGAAACACCTTTCTCCTTCAGTGTTTCAATAACCTTATGTGTTAAATACAAAAGGTGATAGTTTTGCACAACACATTTTCTTGACGTTTTATCGACACTCTCCTGCTGTTGTGTCGTCAGCTTCAGCCCGGTCAGGGTGTCATAAATAATGGGCATAATAGCATGACGGTCAGCCTTATTTAATATTTTACACCAGTCACTGTCTGAAAGATCATGGCATGGCGCATATTTTTCACCGGTCATGGCACTTTTAGTAAGGCTCAGAAGCTCTTCATCGATCGGATCAAGGGGTTTATCATCTTCCTCATGCAATTGTTTTTTCTTCAATAGTCCGACAGCCTTTTCAAATAAGAACCGGAATTCTTTGGTTCTGTGATAACATAGCAGGAAGAAAACGTTCGGTATAATAACGCAGAGCATTATGCGGACGATGATCGCCAAAATTCCCGCACCGCTGATATTACGGCAAATAACATTAGTAAGAATACCCGCAATAACCACGCCGGCAGTATATTTTGCATAGAGCACAAAATACGGGGCTACAGAGCATTCCAATCTTTTTTTGTACAATACATAGGGCTCTATCCAGAAGGAGGTGAGCATTGTGCTGATAAAGGTGCCCAAAAAAACGCCGATGATGCCGAAACGCAGTGTCAGCAAAATAGACACCACCAAATTAATAGCCGCTTCCACCAACGACTTATAACGGTCATACCAGAAAAGGCCCAAGGAATCCCTGAATACCAGGGTGGCCTGCCTCATTCCCGTTACAAAAAAGTTCAGGCACAGCACAAAAACCAATGGGGTGGGAAAAACGTACTGCTCGCCAAAGCTGAATGAGACAACGGAATTAAGAAGCTGAAACAGACCGATAGCGGCAAAACCGCACAGCCATTGGCCTATAAAAAAGGCAACTTCAAAAATATTCTTTACCCTTTTCCGGTCTTCAGTAACGCCAAAGTTTCCCACACTGGCGGTTATGCCTAAGAAAATTTGCTCCAGCACCTGGCGAACCGAGCCGATGATGAGGTAATAGTTGGAATACTTTCCGACGCTGATAACGCCAACCATGGCCGAAATCAGCACATTGTCGGTATTATTTACCACAACGTTGCCGACCTTATGCATCAGCATAGCCCTGATATTCTTTATGATGTCCCGCTTTTCCGCCTTCGGGAGCGGCTCAACATCTTCATCTAATAAATACGGATACATAGAATCCGCCTTTTTGGCAATGGTCAGATTATTGCCGAGGGTGCATAAAAGATATATCAAAAGGAACAGCACAAAATTGTGTGTGTAAAGGAGTATTACGATCTGGCCGACATACTGTATGATAAGAAATATCGTTTGGCACAGCACGCCGATGTAGCTGAGCTGATGTGCGTCGATCAGATTTTTTTTGTATACAATCAAATATGATACTACCGTATTCAATAGATAGAGAAGGTAGATTGGTATTATATGATCAACGTCATTCGCATCGCGCACCAGGTGCCCCAAAAATGGAACAACAAGCAGCCCTGCCACAGCTATCAGCAGAGCCATAATACGGTACAGCCATTTAAACAGCTGCATCAACGATTTTTGCTTTTCGATATTCCCTTCTGCAATAGGCTTATAGAGTGCATAGGTCAGTGCCGCACCAACGCCCAGCTGCGAAAGTGCAAGCACGTTTAAAATATCCATAAACAGGCCGTTGATCCCGACATAGCTTTCGCTAAGTGTATGGGTAAACACGATACGTGTCAGATAACCCATTAAAATAGCACTTGCTTGTGAGATCATCGCAATAGTTGCATTGCGGGCGGAATATTCGGTTCTGCTTTTTTCAGTCACTGATACTCCTCCTGTTAAACCTTTTCAAAAGACGATTTTTTCGGCAAAATTTCTTCAAATGCCATTGAAAGCTTCTTATTTATCTGATCAAAATCAATCTGATCGTTTACGTCGTTTATACATATAATCTTTTTCTTTTGCTTTGCAATAGTCTGATGCAGCTCATAATTGTTCTCTGCAAGCTCAAAATACTTAAAAAATCTGTCCACATTTTTAGCGTGAAAGTTTCCGGTCAGCTTTTGCCATTCCCTCAGGAGATAAATCGTCAGATCATCCTTGCTGCGGAATCTGTGAGAAGATGTCTGGCTCAGCTGATCGCCTTCTTTTTCCCAAAGCTCTTCAAAGGTTTGTTTGCAAAAAGGTACAGGGCCGTGCACGGAAAAAAAGCCCGTATACTTCGGGAACATCACTTCAATCATATTATATATTAAATTCTTCAGCGGATAGCCCGGATTAAAATACTTTCCGAGCTGTTTTTTTACATTTTCTCTTTTATTAAAATATTTAGAAATTACAAGAATATCGTTCAAGAGCAAATGTGACATAACGGGGTTTGCCGGATTGGCAACGACAGGCTGAAAGGCCAAGAGATCACAGGGCTTTCCGGCACGAAAAAAGTCCGTCTCTTTGGCGGGGCGGATAAGAAACATATCATCATTGAAATAGACAAAATTATCTGAAAGCCCTTTTATTCGATGCATATGCATCTCTATCGCATTACTGTTGAAGGTAGGAAGATATACCTTAGGTATAAATTCATCGTGCCTGACGATATTCAGCTTTGGGTTGCTGACGTCAAGCCACGGCGGCAGATGCCCACAGGTGACAAAGTGGATCTTACGCACCCATGGCGCGAACTGCTCCACACCGCGAAACCAGTAGAGGAGCAGCCCGTGATTTCTATAGCGAACCTTGCTGAAGTCGGTATAAGCCGCCAAAGCCTGAATATCTTCCTGCCCGCTGTACGCAGCCTTTTCTTTTTGCCAAACGGGGTCTGTTCCGTCCACCCAGGTGATGACAAAGTCGATATCTGATTGCTGCTTCAATATATGACCCCTCCCCTTTTTTATTTCCCGCGTCTTTTAATTATTTCTCGGCACAGGCTTGGTTTCCTTCTTCATAACACGGGTTCTGAGCCATATGGCGCATATAGAAAAGAACATGTGCGCCATATATATCACCGGCTTCAAACCGCTATGCATGCTGGTTCCTGTTTCGCGGCTGTGCATAATTGCGGGAATCTCCTCAACCCTATAGTTGAGAAGCATAGTCTGTATAAGCATATTGGCATCCGGGTATTTAGGGTCGAAATTGGAATAGATTGAGTAATACAGCACGGTTCTTCTGCTAAGCCCCTGAAGGCCAGTAGTCGGGTCTGTAATTTTCTTGCCTGTAGATATATGTATCAGCTTGCGGAAGCCGGCAATGGCAAATTTCTTTATTCCGGAGATATGGAAGGAATGCCCTCCCTCCAAAAAGCGTGAACCAAGAACTATGTCGGGATATTCGCCGTTCTCGTCAGGCTCCCGCAATTTGTCATACAAGGAAAAAATATTGCATGGGTCGTGCTGCCCGTCTGCATCGATCTGGATCACATATTTATAGCCGCGGCGAATGGCATACTTGTAACCTGTCATAAGTGCCGCGCCATAGCCCATATTATAAACATGTGTGACCATGGTGTGCTTTCTGGACTCAACAATATAGTGTGTTCTGTCGGAAGAACCGTCGTCGATCACCAATATATCTGCTATATCCGATACACCGGTTCTCTCCAGCTGCTCTAAAAAGCGGTTGATACAGTCCTCTTCATTATGCGCTGGTATAATTATCAGTAGATCTTTTTTCTCTTTTTCCATTGTTTAAACCCCGTCTTCCTCAAATAATGCTGTAAGCTTATTCAGTTCGGCTGTCTGATTTTCGTATTTTTGCCCGGCTCTTACGGCACACTGCTTTTTTTCGTCGGGATGTTCCATATACCACAGCACTCCGTCCCTGATAGCTTCAGGCGTAAATGGACATATCCTTCCGTCCACGCCGTCAGACACCTGTTCTCTGTTTCCGCTGCAGTCTGACACCAAAACAGCACACCCAAGAATCTGCGCCTCTTGAATTGCAATACTCTTGCCCTCAAAACGGGACGCATGCACGTATAGATCCGTCTGCAAAAGGTATGGATAAGGGTTATCTACCGCTCCACACAGAATAAAGTCTTCTTCAAGCCCTAATTCACTGATCTTCTGTTCAAGAAAGCTCCGTTGATTCCCTTCCCCTAATACATACCAACGAAATTTGCCGCCGGCGTCCTTCAGCAGCTTTAAAGCATCTATTGATACTTCAAAGGCCTTTTGAGCGGTGAGCCTTCCGATAGTGAGAATTCTGGTGCCGTCATAATCGTCGGTAAATCCGCCCGAGAGCAGAGACTTCCTACGTATTTCAGGCACATTCAGAATATTATGGAACACCTCTGTCTTATGAGCATATTCCGGATATGACTTATTAAATTGATCTTTCACTTCATCTGACACTGTGAAGATTTTGTCGAACTCTCGATAACAGTCAAGATCCAATTTTCTGGTGTAGCCGGCCATTTGGTAGTCAATATGCACAAAAGCCGCCTTTTTTACCGCGTTAACATGGTTGGCCACATAATAGGTAGAGCCTCCCTCAAGGTAGGCCACTGCCAGATCATAGGTGGTATCACACCTTTGCGCGCCGTCTGATAATGCTCTCCAAAGGAGCTTTTCAACAGAAATGGTTCCACGCCTGAGCATATCGCATAAATTCCCCATAAAATAAGGGAAAAGGCGCAAAACGGTGCCGCGGTTAAGCAGGGAGCGCAGCACCCTTATCATCATTTTTTTCTTTCCTGACTTATGAAGCACCGATGTGCTGTCGTAATCATCATTAAGCACATGAACATAAGGCGGAAGTTCTGATATAAGTTCCCCCTGGCCCATAAGAACAAATAGGGAAATATCATACTCCTCAGGGTCCAATTGCTGCAGAAGAGCCAACAACGCCGTTTCCGCCCCTGCACGGCTTAACGTGTTAATTGTAAATAATATTTTTTTCATTGTTTTCTTCATTGCTTTCCTCATATCTCACATAATGGCTATGCTCGTCAAGCCTTTGCACACATACAAGGTTTTCCTGATTCAAAAGCGAGATCTGTATCGCCAGCTCGGTCACCTGACGTATAAGCGCGGAGACCCGAACACTGAAGTACAGTCCGCCTACAAGCAGGCAAAACGTGCCGAAAAATATGACCGCCAATGTAGACCCGCTTATGTAATTATCCAGATATACCGGTCTTAGCAATATACCCGCCACAATAAGCAAGAAAGAAGCAATTCCCCAAAATATGCAAAATGACTCGGTCATATGTTTTCTTGCCAGAGATATGGTTGTCACGCCCAAAGTAACCAGCCCGACAACGATCATAAATAAACGCAACCAATCCCCTACACTCATATATTTTCCTCCAGTTATTTTATGAATAAACTTTTTAATGCATGAACCGATTTTGCGATAAAAGGACGCACCGGCCGAAGAAGTAGCCATAGCCTGCTTAAAAGGAGATAGACCGGATGCCTTACCGATATGTATTTGCCGTTCCTGATAAAGCCGGTCAAAACACCCTTGATCTGTTCCCTTTTTAGAGGCCCCTCCACCTCGCTTTGGTTATCGCCAACCATGTAAAACCCATCTTCTTTTATTTTACATATGCGATGGAGCACCAGGATACTGCCTTCTCTGCGATAGAGAGCGACATCCCCTTTTTTTAGCTGCACATCAGACGCACTCGAAACTATCGCCTCATCTCTCTCAGGGATAATCAACGGATACATGCTGTAGCCCTGGGGCTTGATCTGGACGTCATGCCCCTGATCCAAAATGTGCTCAATATCAACTTTTTCCTGATCCAAACGACAACCTCCAAAGAATCATGTTTATATCATAAGCCGTGGCTTTTTTGCCCTGTCGCGACCTAATATTTATCAATATTATAGCACAGCGTATAAAAAAAGTAAAGTGTTTTTATACAAAAAATTGCGAAAAATTTATACTTTTCAATAGATTTTTTTAAATTAATGTGGAAATTTTAAAAAGAATGTGCTATAATATCCTTATATATTAGTGTAAGGAGAGTTTTTTATGAAACAAAAACGCGGCTATTCTATGCAGCACATTGGCAATGCCTGCTACATTCTGCCTTATGGGCAGAATGTAGCGGACCATAAGCGCGGAATTTCTATAAATGACACCGGAGAATATATATGGGAGCTGCTAAAAAAGGAAATATCCCGTGAGGAACTGCAACAAAAATACCTTGATCAATTTATGATAAAGCCTGAAGAAAAGGGTGGGCTTATAAAGGACCTTGATGAATTTCTGAATCAGCTTATCAGAAGCGGCTTTATTGAAGACGGCGACAAGCCTCTGCCCGTCACTGGGCGGCCCTGTGCACGCCTTGGCATAGGCGGACTCACGCTTGAGTATTACGGGCCGAAAAAGCTTATCGACGCTTCTTTTTTAAAGGAATTTTGTATTAAGACCCGTGAAAGTGCAGATATGCGTGTTTTTATTTCGTGGGACGTTCCCGGCTCCTCCGTCGGCGGCAATATTCTTATAGAGACATCTGAGCTTATAGTCTGCGAGAAAGAAAGGCATTATTTACTGAGCTTCCCAAGCTTTTCAAAAATACGCGGAGTGGAGCTCAGTAAGGACGGCTCCGCCGCCGTATTTTACTGCACTCTTCCCTGCGATGAAGAGCTCGGCACAGAGTTTTTCCACGCGCTGCGCCAAGCATTTCTCTACCTGGCAAAAAAACATAATATGTACGCCATACATTCCGCTTCGCTCTGCTATCAAGGGAAAGCCTGGCTATTTTCCGCAAGCGCCGGCACAGGCAAATCCACCCATACAAATATGTGGAAGGAGCTTTATGATGTAGAGCTTTTAAACGGCGACCTCAATCTGCTTGCGATAGAAGATGGCCGCCCCGTGGTACACGGCATTCCGTGGTGCGGAACATCAGAGATTTTCACTAAGAAAACCGTACCTCTTGGCGGAATTATGCTGCTGAAGCGAGACGCCGTTGACACAATAGAGGAGCTATCACCCGATAAGCAGGCGCTGCTTGTGATGCAGCGATTTATATCCCCCGTATGGACGGCCGTGCAGTTTAAGAGCAGCGTAGCCTATGCAAAAAAGCTGGCCGGGAAAATTCTTGTCTGTCGGCTTCACTGCACAAAAAACAACTCCGCCGCGGCGACCTCTAAAAGCAGAATAGACCGTGAATTAAGCAAATAAGCTTAAACATTAAAAAACCGGATACCATCTCAGAAAGAAGGTATCCGGTTTTCTTTTTTCATATTTTTCTTATGTATTGCTGCCTGCATAAGACATTAAACAGTCTTACTTGCAGTCCATATAAGTGCTTGTTACGGCAAGACCTGCGTCAGCCTTAACAACGATGTCGCCGATATTGAGATTTGCTGTGCCCTCGTCGTCATTATAGAACTGAACCTTAAGGGTATTTGTGCCATCGCCGCTCTTGAGTGCGCCGCCGATGGAGTAGGAATATTCTACAGGCTTATTAAATGTGATGGTCAAAACCTGTGTGCCGCCGTGATCCTTGTCGACGTCAACATGGTCAGCTGTCACATGGATCTTATAGTCTCCGCTATCAGCGATCTGGGACATGGTGGCAGTTACTGTGTCACTTCCAGCGCCGCTGGATGCTGCATAAACACCCTCTGCGAGCTCCTCATTCTCAAGAACGATAGGTTTTTCATACATTTTCATAGTTGATCGACCTCCGAAACTACATTAATATTTTCCGAGCGTCTCCGGCGCCCGCTGTCTAACATCATTAATCGTTATCATTATAGCATGGCATGAAAAAAATGTCAAGTATTTTATGCAAAAAAATTACATAAATTTTTATTTTTGTTTAAAGGCTGCCCGGCTAAGAAGATGTTCGGCGTATATAATGGTATTTTGTGTAAAATTATGTACAAAATTATCAGTTTTTTTTGTGCATTTTTTTGATGTTTTTTTATTTTTTTTTTCTAAAAGCTCTTGACTTTTTCACAAAACATGGTAAAATATATATAACATCATTATCACCATTATAGTACTATATTACATATGATGATTTGATGGAATATTTATATGGAGGTAAAGAAAATGCAGAACTATTCAAAACCTGTCGTTCTTGAGAACGAAGAACTCGCAGAAGGCGTATATGCCGCAGGCAGTGGTGAAGCAACTGGCGGTGCGCTTGCTAAGGCGGAGTGCTGGGAGATAGGCGCAAATATTCATCAGACTCCTCAGACCGGACGTGAAGACTACAGAATTCAGATCACTGGAAAGCACATCAATACTGATCGCCATCTTTCTAAGGTTTGGGTTACAATTGCTTTCAACCAGCCTGTAGTATTCAAAGAATGCAATGGTGGTACCAAAATATCCGACGGTATGACGGTAGTTATTGAAAGAAATATCGGAACCTATAATTCCGGCGAGGGTCTTGGTCTTGGTGATTTGGTTGTTACATCTGGTGACGGCCTTAAGATTACCGATGTAGGCTATCAGTGCCTTGGCCTTGGTCTTCATTCTTAAGTTACTGTCGATTAAGCAAGTAAAAAAAACTGCAATTCCTCATGGAATTGCAGTTTTTTTTTAATAAAAATCCGCCGCACCTTTTGTAGCGGCGGATTTTTTCGGTTTTTAGGCAACAGTAATTGAATTGCTGCTGTAGGATACGACAACCTCAACAGTGATCGAGCCCTCTGCAGGAACCGCACCGCCGGCGCCGGGCTTAACAGTGATGGTGTTTCCATTCAGAGAAGCGCTGGCAAGATAGCCATTATATACCTGCGCGCCAACAGCCGTGCCGGATGTAACCATGAGATGTACAGTCCAATCCGTCTGCTCAGTGCTTCCGTCGTTCTTGATGGTAACCTCATATATATTCACCTTATTATACTGGTTACCCTCAGATATAAGTGAAACGCCCAGCACATACACACCGCCGGCCCCCGGATTCGCACCGCCGCCTGTAGAGCCGCTGGCTGCGTACACGCCTTCTGCAAGTTCCTCGTTCTCAAAAACGAGGGGTTTTTCATAATTTACCATTTTCACAACCTCCCTTCAACAATATTTTATGCAGAAATATATATTTCTGCAATTTCCAGTATAGTATAGCATGTTTTTTCCACAATTTCAAGTTATATTTTTTCATGATTTTTGATTTTTGTATAAAATAGTAGGAATCAAAAATCGTTAACAAGCTGCTGTACTCCCGATTCGTCCAATACAGTGCACTTTTTTTCGCGGATCGCGTACACCCGGTTGCACATGGTCAGCACCGTCGGGCGGTGAGTGGTGACGATGCAGGTGCGGGGATAGTTTGTGTCAGCCATAATGCTGCGCAGCACCTTGCGCTCTGTTGCAACGTCCAGCGCGGAGGTGGCTTCATCCAGCAGCAGCACCGGCGACTTGCGGAGCAGTGCTCTGGCAATGGAAAGCCGCTGAGCCTGCCCTTCGGAGAAGCCGCCGCCCCGCTCCTTTATTTCGCTGTAAATTCCGTCGGGGAGCTTGTTGACAAAGTCCCAGGCGCAGGCGAGCTTTAAGGCCTCAACGATCTCCTCGTCTGTGGCGTCAGACTTTACGTTGCGCATGTTTTCGGCAATAGTGCCCGACATCATCGTGTTGCCCTGAGGCACATAGGAGATGAGCCGCCTTGTGGCAGGCGAAAGCGCAACTTCTTCCGAACCGCCGATAAATACTGCCTCTCCCTCCTGCGGAAGGATCAGCGACAGCAAAACGCGCATCATTGTCGTTTTACCCTCGCCAGATGGGCCTACCAGACCGATGATCTCATGGGGGTGGGCCTCAAAGGAAGCGTGTTTAAAGACCTCGGTGCCTGTTTTATATGTATAGGCAATATCGGTAAGCTTAAGGCTGACCCCGTCCTCCGTATGCCTTTCGGCAAATTCAGCGATCTCTGACTCTTGGCTGTAATCCTCGCGGGGCATTTCAACTATATCCATAAGTCTCCCGGCCGAGGTAGTAAGGTTGATAGCTGTGGGGACAAGTGCTGTCAGGCCGTGCAGCGTGCCTGTGAGCTGGCCCGACAGGCCTATGAACATCGTCATAGAACCGTAGGTTATGGCCCCGCTCCACACGCGATAGACGCCCCAGCCGTAAGAAGCGTAAGACACGATAAGCCCGACGGTGGATAAAAGCATAGACGTCCAGATAGACATTCGCTGGAACTCCAGGCTCATGGATATAAACTCCTTTTGGAGCTGCTGCAGCCGCGCCGCGTAAAGGCGGATAAGGTCAAAGGCCTTTATGATCTGGATATTCGCAAAGCTCTCCTGATTGAAGCCCGACATTTTTGCATTCATGGCCGCGCTGCGCTTGTTGTTGTTCACCATGCGTCTCATCAGCGTTTTTGAAAGTATAAGACTCACGGGCATTCCCAAAAAGGCAAATATGATAAAGGTGTAATCGTTATACATTACCACCGCGAAGGCACTAATAAAGCGGAAGATATTGATGATTGCGCTGGGGATAAAACTGAGAACTCCGCTTGAGATGGTAGACGCGTCAGAACCCCATCGGGCAAGAAGATCACCGGTGTGATAGTTGGTGAGCGACTCCCAGTCCGTCACCAGAATTTTTTCGTATATATCCGCCTTTACCTCTGCGTTGACCTTCATAC
This sequence comes from Oscillospiraceae bacterium, assembly GCA_022508735.1. Taxonomy (GTDB): domain Bacteria; phylum Bacillota; class Clostridia; order UMGS1883; family UMGS1883; genus JAFLUQ01. The sequence continues at coordinate 10,754 of JAFLUQ010000010.1, forward strand.
TGATCCAGCTTGTAACATAGCTTGTAACCTGATTAAGGAGCATACTCCCTATGCCGAAGCCTATCATCATGGCAAAGGTGGAGATCAGCGCGCCCGCCTGATGGCCTGTGATTATATCAACTAAATCTCTTGATATAAAGCTGGAAAACAATGATACAACTGTGCCGACCATACCCAGCAGTGTGTAGACTATCATGGCGAGCCAATGGTTGCGGGCATAACCGTAGATCCATTTGGTTTGCCGCCACATCTCCTGAATTCGGCCCTCTTTTATTCGCCTTATATAGAATTTCAGCTTTTCCTTCATGTTTCCACCGTCTTTTTATGTAGGTTTCATTTTAAGACGCCAAGAAAAACTAGTCCGTCATGTGTTGACGGATTAGCATAATGTATCGTCCTTTGGTCCCATTTTCTACGTAAGAATAAATAAAGCCTTCCCTCACGGCAGGGTACCTTCCATGTGAGGGAATTGCTTTGCCCGCTTTTCCATTCTCTTACGTCCCAATCCGTAAGATATTCCAACCGATCCCCCGATTCATCGATCAGCACCAGCAGCGCCTCAGCCTCCTGATAAAAGCCGGAAAAGCCGTCGTTCGATACCGTGAGCGTGACCTCGCAAATCCCTGCGCTGAAACGTGCTGAGGCATTTCTAACGCAAAATCGATAGCCAAGATGCCTGCCGATGTAGTCGAATCCATTCATTCCGCGCCATTCATTGGGGTGATTCCACGTCCATCCACGCCAAAGGCTTAAGATTTTTTCGTCATAAACTCCGTTCAGGCATGTAAGCTGCATTTTCTTCAGGCGCTCTATGGTGTAATCAAGTGTATAATTCAGGCAGTCTTCCCCATAAACGGCCTCGCCGCACTGGGGCACAAACGCACCGAGCCGCTCTTCGAAATCAAGCTCACTCTCAGCGCGCCACGGAGCGCACCAGTCTTCACCGTCGCTATTATCAGGGGCATATGTTCCCAAATCGGTATCAGAGCCAAATATAGCGTCATTAAACAGAGCCACCTCGCAGCCTTCGCCGGGCGGGGCGGTATTTAACATTCTCCATTGCACAGGCCGCCTGACTGCCCGCACGATTCCGGCGGCACTTTTCGACAAGGCGTCGCTTAGTAGGAGCATATTTTTTTGCGAAAGAAATCTGGAGCCATGCATCTCTCCCCAATTCCCAACAAGCATTCCCTCGAAGAAAACTATCCTGTTACGGAATTCCTGCAAAGCGGGCTCAAGCTGTTCAATATGCCTTAGCACCTGAGAAAGGAGCGTGGGCTCGTGCAGCGCGCACTTCCCTTCCCTGTCATATACGACCCGCAGCAGAATATCCTTATCATGCTCGTCAAAGAAGCCAAAGATCTCACGCATATGAGAAATGGCCTTTTCGTCAAGGTCGCGATCCTTATAGGCCGCTATGTCAATAATAACAAGCGCGCAGGTTTCGTTATCACTGAGGCATGATGTCAATTCCAAAAGCGCAGGCTCTTTTTCAGCGCAAAACGAATAGATCTGATACCAGCCTCTGAACGGATTTCGCAGCTCATTTGTGAGCCCACAAAATTTTTCACTTTTAAATCGCCACAACTTCTTCATCTACCGCTACCACTTCGCCTGTTATTTCCTGAGCCTCGGCATATCTGTCAAACACCTTGCTGCTGGGCATCGGCCCCTGACCGCGTTTTAAAATATTGCCGTTACAGAAGATGTGAACATCCAGATTTTTTTCTATCCAGCGCAGTCTCGCATAAGCGACGCACCAGCCAATAAAGGAGCCGATAACGGTACCCAGGCCGTACCACGTATCCGGTAAGTGAGTGGCAAGAATGCTGCCCAAAAACGTGAACAGGCAAAAACAAACCGTTGTATATACGCCGCCCGTCAGGTCATTGAAATAATAGAGGAAAATAATCGTGTTATACATAATAAACAGAATAAAGTAGCCGGCGGCCATGCAGGGATATATGCGCATGATCAGGCCGCCAAAGCCGATATTCGGCAAAATCAGGCTGGCAACGAAGAACACGACCACCGATACAATAAACTGAATTCTTGTCAGGCTGTTAAGCTCCTCGGCTGCCTGACGGAACATTCTGGTTTTTGCATTTTCAATATCCATTCCTCTGCCGCCGATTACCATGTCAGAATAGAGCTTATACCGGTCATGGAAATGCATCTCCACTCTTACGATGAAAATAACGCTTGCCGAAATATTCGTGAACATGGCAAGGCAGGTTGCCATATCGTAAGGCTGATTCATCACAAAGCTTCTTACAACTATCATTTGCATATCTGTGTTCCAGAACACAAAATTGTGTATGTAAAGCCCAAGTATATACAGGAAATTCGTCACTATCAACTGCCAGTATTCCTTCATGTAGTGAAAGAGAGCGCTGTATTTTCCGCTGTTTTCTCTGAAATAGCTTCTGACCAGAGAGAGCTCCAACGCGGCTATCAGCAGAAAGCCAACATCCAGCGATACCAGCATGGCAAAGGCAATTCCCCATCCGCACCAGTAAACAAGAATGAGCGACAAAACAAAGGCCAGGAGCATACCAAGGAAGAAGAACCAGGATATCTTCTTATAATCTTTACAGATCAACAGATACAGCATGGTATAGAAAATAAATGCCAGCGATACAAAGCCACCGAAACCTGCAAACACAAAATGAAGACCTACCCGCCCTACAAAATATTCCCAAAGGCAGAAGGGAACTCCCAGCAGCACGCCAATGATCATCGTAAGGATGAGGCCCATATAATAGCAGGGCAAAATATCTTCATATGTTTCATTGTAAATAACGTCTGACATATATTTGGAGATAACCGCAAGAAACGGCGACGCAGTCAGAAGCGAAAATATGAAAATATATAATACCGTTGCGGCAAATAATTCTCTTGAGGCGTAGCTCTCGCGCGAGGCACCCAAGAAATATTGCATGAAAACAATAGCACCGATAACTAACAGCATTGGAGCTATTGTAACCATGGTGCTGTAGCCTATGCCGTAGATGTTCGCTATAACGCTGTTTTTGCTGTATATTTTATTTAATTTTACGCCTATTCCGGCCATTATGGCTCACCTTCCTTCGTCGGGTGTTTCCCACGGAACGTTCAGCTTTTCCGCAAAGTCCATATATATTTTTTGATATGTGTTTTTCATCTGCTCTTTCTGGAAATTTGCCTTTACGCGGCGATAACCGTTTTCGCCCATTTCAAGGCGCAGCTTGGTATTTTTAGCCAGTTCAACAATGGCGTCGGCCATTTCATCAAGATTCATGATGTGGGTAAGTATGCCCGCCGGGCCGAAATCGTCCATGTCATCACCGTAAATCAGCTCACGGCAGCAACCTACATCGGTGGCAATTACGGGCTTATGCGCCGCATAGCTTTCCAAAACAGACAGGGGCTGGCCTTCGCTGATACTGGTCAGTATAGTCATATCCATACGCCCCAGATAATCAGCCACATTCACCTGACCGGTAAATACAACGTCCGCCACCTTAAGATCTTCAACTAACTGGAAGCATTCTTCAGCATATTCCGACTCTTCATCCCAAGAGCCCATTATCCACAATTTAATATTGGGGGCCTGCTGTTTTGCGTAGTAAAACGCCTGTATCATAGATTTAACGTCTTTGATCGGCGTAACTCTGAGCATGGCGCCGATATTTACCACGCCTTTGTCCTCTGCGGTCTTTCCCGGCAGATTGCTGAAGCGCTCTACATCAATACCGTTCGGAGTTACGATGGTCTTCTCCTCCGGGCAGCCGATCTCGGTCTGCAGCACTCTGGCGCGTTCATACAGGCTCGTTACAATGTCGGCCTCTTCATAGGCCAAGTTTGACATCTTTCTGAACTGTTCGATCCAGATGTTTTTATACATCTCCTTGACCCATGTTGCCTTAATGAGTTCCTCCTCGCGCTCACGGGTGTAGATGCCATGCTCCGAGATCAAAAGCCCGCAGCCGTGAAAGTATTTTGCCATGCTGCCAAGCACTCCGGCATAGCCGGTAGCAACGCAGTGATACAAATCAGCCTCCGGGAGCTCCGCGCGCATAACCAAGAAAAGCGGCAGGTAAATGGAGCGCAGCGTCCACAGGAAATCCGAAAATGGAATTTGAGGGAATTTCAAATTATAGCACTCCGTCGCCAAGCGAAGGAAATCTCTGCCCATCAGAATTTCGTCTGTTGAGATCTTATTATTATTGAATAATTTAAACAGCGGCTCCCAGTTGACATCACGATTCAAAATGATACTGCGCAGGGCCAGATACTCTTCCCTGTGCAAGCGGGCGCGCTGCCCCTTTTTTTTGCTGTAATCCCAATCAAGATCCTGAAGATAGACCTCATAGACCGCAGTTAAATTTTCAGGCAGCTCGTAAACAAATTTCCCGCGCTGCTCACGGTCTGAGACAATGGTCATAAGTACAAATTCAACATTGGGGAACAATTTGATCATACTGTCTACCCAAGAGGAAACGCCGCCAACCGTATACGGGTAACAGCCCTCCGCCACAATGCAGACCTTCATGCTTGAACCGCCTTTCTAACTAAGCTTGTATTTCAGATGTTGCCGTAAACCAATGGCCGGCCTATGCCCAGATCGCCAGGTCATACAGCGAGAACGTATTCTGGCGGAAATAATAGCAGATAAAGTTTTCATCTTCATAATAAACCTTCAATTCATTGTCATACAGCTTGTTAAAGTCCTGACACCACTTGTACGCGTTTGAGTTGATAACAGTACGGGTGAAAGGATTTTTGTAACTTTCGTAATTTATGGGATATCCCCTAATATCCCATTGCGCGGCCTCATCGGTGATCTCAGTGGCAAAAATCTCGGGATATCTGCTCGTTGTTGTGCCCAGTGGGTATGTATCATAATATATATCTGTCGCAAGCCATGCCGGGCCGCTGCTGAAATGATACTGAGCATGCTGTATGGGATGCTTCTCAACATAAATAAATACATATTCGGTGGGCAGGTAATATCCCGGCTCTTTCTGTGCCAGCTGCAGGAATTTCAACAGCTCCTCATGTCTTCCGTACTGAATGGTGGAATACAGATCGTCCGTAGAGCCAACAATGGTATATTGATTGTGCGGGAAAGACTCGGTGATGCTGCTCGTCACATTTACAACCGAGCGATATCGGGTCAGCTCGTTATAAAAATATCCGTGATAATTACCGGTCTTTATCGTAAAATAACATATAGCCGCCATGCCGGCCAGAGCCACCGTTTGCTGAAGCCAGTTCGGACTGAAACGCTGCAGCAGGCTGAGGGGGATATCTATCACCATCGCCGTTATCATCAACAGCAGTATGTAAGCCGTTGACGGCAAACGGATGAATGCTATAAGCTCCGGCAGAGCAAGGTACGGGGCTGCATACAGTATTAAAATAAACACTGAGGCGCCGATAATGGGCAAATAGTTATCAAAGGCTCCCGCCCACTTTCTCAGAGGGCGAATAAGCATAAAGAGCAGCCTGTAGATCAAACAAAAAGCTGCGATCAGCACAGAAATGCGCACCAACCATCTGCCGATTGTATAGTCGTCGAACAGGCGGCTGTATCCGTCAGAATAGAAGGTATACGCTTTGGCGCGGATCCTCCACCATAAAATTTGCAGTCGTTGACGGATCGTGGGCTTATAGACCGGCCCCATATGCCAGAGCGCAAGAGAACCCGGCCTCTGCCAGATCATCAGTCCATGTGGGTCATCCCTGACCACAAGGAAATGAGATTCTTCTTCGACAACAGGAATCTGTATATCATCTCCGGTCGCGGAAATCTGCATATCATCCCCGGTCACGGAAATCTGCGCGGCATCTCCGGTCGCAGAGGTCTGCGATGACGCTCCCACAACATAGGTCTTCGGTAGCTTTCCGAATACATTGTCCTGTGGGATCTGAGCATCGGTTTCAAATGTCTCGGGTTCAGTTTGCTCGGGCTCTTCGGTTTCTTCGGTTTGCCCGCCGCCTTCCTCAGCTGCAAGAAATTCCTCTTCCTCGCCCTCTATAACAGCGAGAGCCCAGCCTATGGAGCCCTGGAAGGGAATGCCGGAAATCAAGGCGCCGACCATGGGAAGCACCGAAATGAACAAACCGCACATGGCAGCTGCCACCAAGGGCAGAAAACGCTTTCTGCTTAACACTCGCCGGATAAACACAATGGCAAATGGCAGACAGACGAAAAATGCCGTAATGGTAACATAGAAATGTATCACTATAGAGGCGGCCAACGCCATAGCAAACATGATCAGATTTTCATTTTTGAACCATTCCTTCGGCTTCTTGTGCCAGCCGTCCGGAAGCTCCTCCTTTAAAAAGCGCAGCAAAAACAGTGCGCATATAAACATGGAATAAAGGCCGTACTCACCCGGCAGGCTGCGCTGCAGTCGGGCCATGCTTACCATCAGGTCCGCGCTCTTTACGCCAAGCACCAAAAAAGCGGTCAGCACGAGCATGGGCGTGCCTCTCCAATGGAAGATATCCCGCATAAGGCAGTACGCCGCCAGGACATAAACAAACATATTGATGCAGCCCAAAAACAGGGTGCAGTTATATAACTGCAAGCCGGACACAGTATGCATTATATATAATACACAGTGCATACCCTCGGGATATACGCCGTCAGAAAAGATCTGCCCCTGCACCAGGCCATAGGTCCAGGAATGGTGGGTATACATGTCACCAAAGCCATAGGAGTGATCCATAAACGGAGAGTAGCTGAAATAGATCACGGCATAGACCATAAGGGCCGTGAGCATAATATACTCCAATAAATGCGGGCGTACACGCCGCCATACATTTCTGACCAATTTTCTGAGCCAGACTGTAAAATGATTCCATTTCACCAAGAGCAGCTGCCGCCATTTCAGTGAGCCGGACACCATTTTGCGCATACTGCGCAATTGCGACCATTTTGGCCGGTAAAGGTTCCTGATGCTGAACAGAAAAGTGCCGTAGAACAAAATATTTATCGTCCACGGATTCAAGAGATGCACCAGGCCTAAGAGCAATACAACCGTATTGATCAGCACGACCTGTGTCACGGCGCAAAAACAGAACCGGAATATATTTGATTTATCATGAAGAAACCTGCGAAAAACCACGGAGGGCCATATAAACAGGACAAAGATGTAGCATAATAGCACCTTTGCAAAACATAATCCCCAATATAATGTAGTCATGTAATTCTCCTTAGACACACTGCGAGTATACTACTTTATAATTTATTGCACATAATACCGCTTTTTCTGCCACTGTTCAAGCTCGATCTGTACGCTTTTTTCGGTGGCGTGAATCAAATACACATCGTTCTCAACCTTGGTATAATCTCCGCCCGTTATGCTTTTGATTTTTTCAGCATGCGTGCGAAGCAAAAACCAGCTTTCACCATCGTTTTTAATCTCAACAGAGATGGTGTTTTTCTTGCGCTTCTCGGCATAGTCCAGTGCAAAAAAGCTCCGGACTCTTTCGTCGCTTTCGGTGAGCGTGGTCTTTTCAAAATCGTAAAAAGGCCTCCAGTGAGTGTTGATATTACTGGAATAAATCTCTGAGAGCACTTCCCAGTGGAAGTCGTCCTCCTCCGGCCATGCGATTCTCTTCATGTCAAGCAAAATATTGCTGTAGCCCAGAGCGGTCTCAATCGCCCTGACACGCAGATCCTGCTGATATGTATGTTCAAAGCCGTCTGCCGTCGCTTTCTGGGCTGTTATGGTGTCAGTGCAGTATGACAAAATATCCGTATTATCCCAAGTGCCTGTGATAGTGCGAATGTTTTCAAGTATTCCCTGCGGCTGAGTAGCCTCAAAGGCTTCTTTATCAGTGCTGCCAATATATGCGGCACTATAGGGGAATTTGGAATCAGAGGAATCAAAGAAAACCTGATCCTCATTTAACTTATCCTGCAGTGTAGTGCCTGGCATATAGTCCAAAGACAGCCCCGCCTCCGCACTCTGCTCGCGGAACTGCTTCAGATAAAATATAAGGGTGCCTGTCTGCAGATCGGCCTGCTCGTTATAATTATACCGTGGTGAGAGAAAGCTTGTCAGCTTATAGCGGCCTCTGCCCGCAGACAGAATCATATCGGGCCACATCAGATTGCTTTGAAGGTGGTGCATATCTCTTGCGTAGATATCCATAAGCTCATTGGTATTCTCGAGCGCGAGAATCGGGAAGTTCGCAACCGACAGATTCTGCGCATTCACCACAGGATACAATGTGTATTCCTGCATCTCGTGAAGAGCGGCGCTTAAAATCCCCAGGCCGGTCTCATCCTGCATATAGGGGCCGTTTATAACAAATACACGGCCCTTGCCATAGCTGTTTCGCCATATCAGCGAAGGACGATCCTCGTTCTCAACATCTTCATCCGCCAGCATACCGGCCATATAGCTCTTAGTGCCGCTAAGGCGCGTATACCACGGCGCAAAAAGATGAATCTCCTTATTATGATTTTCTGACTCTTCCTCCATAGAATATATTACTTCGTCGCCCAGCAAAAAGCCGGAAAACAGATGAATGCCTATCAGCTCAACACTCTCGCTCTCAATGCTGCGTATTCCGAGCAGAGCTCGAAGTATTGGCAGCTGCCTAAGCATAGCCGTATCAGGCATATCACAGAGCAACACGTCCTGCCCATCCTGCACCATAGCGCTAAGTGCGTCGACTTGACCGGATGTAGTTACCGATTTTCCGGACAGACAAAGCAGCAGAGCTTTGCCTCCACCGCCAAGCGGCGTATATTCATCCAGTGAATTATATTGCACAAAATTCCGTCTGGTATAGTCGCACCACTGACGAACAATATCGCATGACGCATCGTCCTCGCTGCCTATATACAAAACCGTCTGCGCCGCTTTGCCCAAAGACTGCGCGTTAACCACATCAGCGCTCGACAGCTCTGTATCCGTCATATGTATATTCTCGTCATAATTGTTGGCTAAGTCACGGCCCACGATCGAAAACTGAAATAACATCAGAATAGCCATCATCAATATGCAGATGCTGAAAAAAATACGCCGTGATATCATTTTGATTTTACCTCTTCCTATTAAAAATGGAGCTGACACACCGTTAACGCCTTATATTACCCGCAGCCGTAAATACTATTACGGGCTTAATGCATGAGGCTTATTCCCTACGAAAATACGCGGATCATTTCAAGCGTCTCTTGGTCAACAGAAATGTTTGAGTTTCTCAGCTCTTCTAAAATACGGAAAAACGTCTCGCGATCTTCCATGGAAAAATACAGCTTAAGGCGGCACGTATACGTGCTAAGCGCGTCAGGATGATGCTTGACCGAGCGGTCACACCATTTTTCGCACCGCTCATATTCCGATAATTCCAAAAGACGGAGACTAATTGCCTCAAATTCCTCAGCGGTCATGCCTTCCGGTTCCTTTTCATAGAGCATCTCACAGATATTTTCCATAATATCAATTTGATTTTTCTGCTCAACTCCGGTAAGCACCCGCTGTTTTAAAACTTGATCCATATACTCTATCAGCTCATGCGCGTATACGGGAATCTCATCTTCATTTTCCTCGTCCTGCATATACAGATAGTCCTTTTGAACCTTGGTGCGGAATTCATCCAGTGAGCTTTGCAAAATAGATGCCGCGTAATGGGCCGTCTCTGAATCTTCGCTGTTCATAGCCATTGCAATAGTTGACAGCGACTTCCAGATATCACCGCGGAGTACGTTCAGCATAAGAACTCTGAGATTATCCTTATCTGTTATCTCCATCGCCTCTTCAACCGAAACAAGGTTGCGTTCCCTGTCTTCATCGGCATGCATATAGGCTTTCACTCTTTCCTTGTTGAACACTACGTCTGAAAGATCCACCTCTCTGTGGAAGAACAGGCGGAACGCAATGTAGCTGACAAAGAATATAAACACGCCGGTAACAGGGCACATCAGCATCACTAATGCGCGTATCCAACAGCTTCCGTTGTTATCCTCGTTTCTGAAGATGTTTAAGATAAGATAAACCTCAGTGACGATCAGGTTAATGATCAAAATAACTATAAATTGCCATTCTCGAGCCGTCATAATCTGAAATCCTCCAACAGTACGCAATCATACCCCTCGTTTTTAACACGATCCATTACATATGAAGCGTCGTTACTGTCTGCATTTGACAAAAGGATATACATCTTTCCGTCGTCCAACGTTCCTATAAAGTCGCTGTCTCTCAGCTTGGCGGCCAAAACCTTAGCCACTGACTCATACTTGTCTTGACCGATGCTCGGGTCGAGATGCAGCTGCACTATCGAGCATTCTGTCAGTTCTTTATCTCTGGCCTCTGTGAAAACATGCACCAAAGAGGTAAATGATTCCTGCTCGACCATATGCTTATCCTCTTGATAACGCCTGTTTTCGAGCATTGTAATATAGCGGGCGGCACGCAGCACCGCATTTTGTATAAGATAACTTACACTCGTGAGTACATTGGCCTGGCCCAGCGTCATGCGCTCCCAGGGAATTCCCCACGCCATTATTATGATCTGCATCTCGTCGTCGTCAAAAATTGCCGCCGACATCAGAGGATATCTTTCATCCTGCCTTTTATTGATATAAACCTTATGTTCCGATATTGTATTGTAAAGATCTTCCAGCTCACGGTAGCGGATAGACTTTCCCAATGATTTTGCCTTATCGGAGGTATGCGAGAACAGTCTGGCGTAGTCTTTGTTTGAAACAGTGTAGATCGCCACATCCTCACTGCCAATAAATTCCTTCAGCATTTCCGCGGCATAGAACAGTACCTCCTCAGGAGTATTGTTTTCCAATTTAGAGGTAATGGCATATATCTTTCCTATGCTGTCGTTGCTATTAACGATCTGTGTTTCAAGCGCGTCCTTAACGCGAACATTACTACCGTTAATATCCTTGATATCAGATAACTGCCTGTTCAAAAATTGCTGCTCTTCTTCGCTTTCCAGCCTCAGCTTATGAATCTGATCCTTCATATAGCCGACTACCAATCCGATAATAAACAGCTGCGCTATCCAGATGTATATATTATAATCCATCGAGATCTCCAAAAGACCTCTGCCCTGAGCTTCCGTTATGAAATAGCCGAACACAGCCAAAACGGCCGAGAAAAGAGCCTGCTGCTGGCCGTGAATGACCGCAAACAGCAGCACATACAGCAAATAAAAGTCAAGCTCACTGAAGAATTGGCTGTTTGCCGCTCCGATATTAAGGAAGAAGAACGGTATAAAGCAAATTAAGTTTTCTATGTAAGGGATCAAGGCTCTGACAGCCCAGCTTGCTCTGCTTAAGAGCCGTTCAAAAAGACTTTTCTTTCGCTCTTCTTCTGTCAAGAATATTCTCGGATGGCTCGTCATGTATTCGACTACTCTTTCGACAGTCTTTTCAGTGTCAGCAAAAACATTGACAACGAATTCATCATTGAAACGCCCGTTATCTAAAACGCAGCGGCGCTTTTCCGACTCAGCCTCAACAATATTGATAACCACGTCATCGTTGTCCATTTTTTGCTTTATATATTGAGCGATATCCATGTCATTCAGCTCTTTTGAGCTGGAAAGATTATATAAAGGATAGACATGATCACTGTATGTGACTACCCGGAATATAAATTCAACCGCATCAGATTCGAAAAGCAGGGAAAATTTATTATCTTTATTCACTGTGATGTTTTGGGTTTTCATCGCCTCAAGGCACATTGTCGAAACCACATCATCGGCTTCTTTCAGCTCTGTCGGCACCTTATAGAAATGATCCAGACGCAAAACAACGATATCGGCCTTTCTGATTCTTTGGAAGTTGGCGCAAATATCTTCACCCTGGGCCAACGCCATTCCCTTCATTGTGGAAGGTGCGGCAAGAATGTCCTCTGTTATATTTTTCCTGTTATTATTTCCGTAAACTTCATCAGATGAAAGATATATGAAGCGACAGCTGCTCGCCATTGCATGAGCGGTCAAAAAATTAGTCAGGCTGGATGTGTAGCGCACGATCTCACGCTGCTCGTTCTCCCAACGGAAGTTGCTGTCGAAAGCACCCATAAAAATTGTAACATCCGGGTTTACGCTTTCAAACACATCGCTGATACACTCGCTGTCATAAGGGAGATCATATCTCTCAAAAACTTTTTCGTAAGTAGTAACCTTAAAACGGTCACCTGTAAGCAAATAAACGCGGTGCCCCTCTTTTTTCATTTTTCTGATAATTTGATTTGTCAGGCTGCATGTTCCGCCTATTATGAGTATGTTCATCGTACGCCTCCAAGATCAAACTTTTTATCCTTGAGCTGCATGATAAAGTCACGCACATCATTTTTTGCCTCGCCCGGGGAAACTCCATACTTCTCGCAAAGCCGCCCGCCTATTTCGTTTTCCGACATTCCGTCTGCAAGCATCTGCAAGATTTGAGCGCCCGCCTCATTTAACGGAAGCGGACTTACATAAGATGTGCCCGATTGCTCCATATCTAATAACCAGTAAAGACCGGCGGCATGACGCAGCTGATATCTGCGCCCAATCTTATTTTCGCCTATATAGGTAAAAATATCCTGCAAATTCGACACATCTCCCCTCACTTTATATTATCGGTATATTATTATAACACAGTAAAATCAAAAATGCAAGCCCTAAAATGCAATAAGATGACCTTTTTATATATATTTTTTTTAAACAAAAGCATAAAATACGATATAACCCAAATAAAAAAATGCAAAAAACCCCGGCAATTCCTTTCGCATTGAATTGCCGGAGTAAAATTGTATAGTCTATTTTATACTATTTATACAGTTTTGAGATTAACAGTTGCCTTAAACAGATCCCCGTCCACATCTATTGTGAGCCTGCCGCCGCAAAGCTCGGTGTAGCTCCTGGCTATGGCAAGGCCAAGCCCGCTGCCTTCGGTGGTGCGGCTTTGATCTCCGCGCACGAACCTCTCGGTTATTTCCGACGGGTCAAAATTCATGGGCGCGGCGCTGATATTCTTGATCTCAACGCTTACTTTGCCGGGCAGCAGCTTCATGTCCACATAGACTCTTGTTCCCGGCATGGAGTATTTGACGGCGTTTATAATGAGGTTCTCAAACACGCGGGAAAGCTTCTTGCCGTCAGCGCTGACGAATACCTCCCTATCGGGAATTTTTGTCACAAAACACAGCCCGCTCTTTTCTATCTCGTTGTTAAGCTCGCCGAGGGACTGGCGCAGCAGAAGGGCTATGTCAAGCCGCTCGATATCAAGGGTCTCATTGCCGCTCTCGGCCTTTGATATGTCGAACAGGTCCTGAGTGAGCTTCTTGAGCCTGTCGGCCTTCTGCTTTACTATCTTCGCGTAATCGTTGGCCTCTTTCGGGCTGAGCTCCATATCTGCAAGCAGGTCGGCATAGCTGATTATGGAGGTAAGCGGCGTTTTGAGGTCGTGGCTGACGTTTGTTATAAGCTCGCTCTTCATGCGCTGGGCCTTTACCTCGCGCTCCACGCTGAGCTTAACGCCCTCGTTAATGGTGTTGAGCGCGTCGGCACTGTTTTTTAACAGCTCTGTTTTACAGCCCTCTATCTTATACTCCGTGTCACCGCTTCTTATTTTGAATATGCCCGTCTTGATCTTGTCTAACTCCCAAAGATAGCGGCATAGCACGTATAAGGCTATCGGGAAAACTACCAGCAGGAACGATATTCTGCCATAGAACATTATTGCAATGATAAAGCTGTATATGGAGAACAGCGCCGCAATGGCAATGGTGAGCTTATTCCCGCAGATGAAGAAGAAGCCCTTCTTAAGTCCGCGGTATAGCTTTCCGGCCCAGCGCCAAATGATTTTAAGTATCACTATCCCCCACTTCCACACGAACTTAATAGCGCCAAGGCACAGGCTCCTTTTAAAGAAGGTGCCGTTTTTGAGGTTGCGCATGAGAGACTGGGTGGTGGGGATAAACACCAGCATTGCTGCCGCGGCGGCCAATATGGCGAGCGCCGCAAGTATATCGAGAGTCCGCATAGATAATGCTTCCAAAACTGCGGCTCCGCTGCCGACTCCGAGCAGGACCGCAGCGATAAGGCCGACAGCCGCCGTTATCTCGACCGGAGCTTTATCTATGAGCATCATGTGAACTTCGTCGTCCTCGGGCCTGCGTCCGCAGACGAACATCAGGTATATCCACAGGAGCAGGGCCAGCAGCACCAGAGCGGCGGCAATATAGACGGTGCGGAGTATATCTGTGCGGCTGTTTGTCCAGCCATTCAAAAGATCATTATAATGCTCGGAGCTTATCCCGAGGTATACGTCGTAATCGCCTTCCCATTCATTTGTCACCTCGTGCCAAACTCTGTAGCTGCCGTCTGAGCTCGAATAGCTGTATGTTGCGTTCTTATCCGTATATATACGGTTTCCATCGTCGTCGATATAGCTTGAGCGATATTCTTCTCCTCCCGGAGCAGCCATGCTCACTCCCTGAAGCCGGCTTCTGTCTATATACTCCATGGGTCCGGCAGGTACTAAGGCGCCGTTATCAATAACTATGTTTTCTATGGACATATTCTCACATTGCACGGTTATGCGGGAAAGGTCGCTTGCATGTATGTCAAAGGCGGCATTGTTAGCTATCGCGGTCGGATATGAGCCTACGTTATCGGTCTCATAATTCACCCACGCGCTGTAGGTCTGGCTTGCCATGTCAACATTTATTGTTATGTGGCCTACCATATCCGGCTCGAAATAAGCGCTGCGGTATCCGCCCAGGCCGTCGGCTGCGCCTATAGTGTCATTGCTGAAATCCAGCTTAAAGCAACTTTCGCCGTTCTCGGGGCCAAGCGCTATATATCCGGAGTTGTAATCGCCGTTGTTATAGACGTAAACGTCAAAGCTTATGTTTCCGGTTCCCCTTATGACCTCAGCGGCCGGGTCAAGATTGAAGACATTCCATGCCGTGTCCTTTGCGCCGGGCCTGCATACCACAGAGCGGATTGTCTCGGCAGGCACTGTATCCACGGCTGTAACTGTTTCGCTGGCGGGACTGTCGCCGTATACTACCGCATTGGGCCACATATCGACTACGATTTCAGGCTTCTCGGTAGTTTTCGTCCAGTGTATATAGTAGGGCAGCTGCTGTATCTCCTCGGGCGTGGCGTTTGCATTTCCGATGATGCCGTCTTTAATAATACTGTAACGGGCGTATTCCATATTATCCAGATACTTTGCCGTTAAATACGGTTCGTCGGCATACATAGTGGACATAAGTGCTGATTTCGCGTTCCAGATGGAGCGACTGTCCTCAAAATCCATTTCAAAGGTATAGGCATTTACATCGTTTATCACGCGATCTCCTATATCCAGCACCAAGGGCACAAAAGCAGCCGCACAGGCCACAATCAAGAGAAATGCCACAGCCTTGGTTATGTTGTTTCTTAATATCTTCTTCATGCTTACCCCTCCTACTGAATTTTGTACCCAATACCCCATACTACCTTTATATAGCGCGGGTCTTTGGGGTTGATCTCGATCTTCTCACGGATATGGCGAATGTGCACGGCGATGGCGTTGTCGCTGACGGCGTACTCCTCGTTCCACACCAGGCGGTAGATGTCGTCGGCGCTGAACACCTTGCCCCGGTTTTTCGAGAGCAGCTCAAGAATTTTGTACTCTATAGGGGTCACCTTGACATCCTTACCGTCCACGCTGACGCTTTTGGCCTCGGTGTCTATAGTGAGGCCGTCAATTACGATCTTATTCTCTGCCTCCACCGCGCTGCCAAGCTGGGTGTAGCGCCTTAGCTGAGATTTCGCCCTTGCCACCAGCTCCGCCGGATTAAAGGGCTTAGTCACGTAATCGTCCGCCCCGGCCGTAAGGCCGAGAATTTTGTCGGCGTCCTCACTTTTTGCGCTAAGCAGTATTACGGGTATGTTCTTGGTCTTACGTATGCTGAGCAGGGTCTCAATACCGTCCATTTCGGGCATCATAATGTCCAGAATAATAAGATGCACGGTTTTCTGCACCACCGCGTCCAGCGCCTCAAGGCCGTTATATGCCTTAATTACCTCATATCCCTCCGCCCTGAGATAGATGGATATACTTTCGACGATCTCGCGGTCGTCGTCCACAACAAGTATGCTTTGCATAAGCTTCCTCCTTTCATTTGATTTCATTATAGCAGAAGAAGGTTAAGAAATAGTTTATATGATTCTTAAGATATTATTAATGTTAAAATAAGGGCCGCATAAGCGGCCCTGCGTTTTTATACTTCTTCAATATTATTGGCTTTCTTGAGCACCCATTCTTCCTCGTGGGTAGCGATGCCGCCCATGGGGACCTTTACCATCGGAGACAGGCACTCCATCTCAGTGTAATTCTTGCAGGTGTAGCTCTCACAGTTGCAGCCGTTGTCGGGGTAATTAGCGCCCTCAATGAAGCCGAACTTCTTTATAAAGGCGTTGCCCTTATTGAGATACACCATCCAGCCGTGCTCGTTCAGCACGCCTATCTTTGCGGCCAGCTCCTTTGTGCTGTCCATAGATACGGTGATATAGTCTTCGCCGAGAGAAATGCGGCTGTCGTTCATGGGAGTGTAGTCCCAGTAGCAGACCCACTTATTCGGGAAGAAGCCGGTCTTGCGCTTATTCTGAGGAATATAGGCCACGCCGCCGCCGTTCATAACGGAGATAGTCCAAGGAGCAAGCTCAATGTCCCATGCGTTTTTGTTGGTAACGCTGTGGGTGAGCTTCACGTTGCCGTTCTCATCCATTGTGACCTTTATCGCGGTCACGATCTGGCTCCACTCCTGCATGGGAGAGGTGAAGGTAGCAGTATTACCATCGATCTTTACGTCAAGCTTCTTCATATTGGGATAGTAGGTGCGGGGGAACAGCTCGGGGCTGCACCAGAGACGGTGGCCGCCCACTACCCACCACTCGTCGGCCTCGTAGGGGCTGTCGGTGATATCGTTAGTGGCAGTCTTGTCCACATCCTCGAAGAACATATTGTCCTCGCCGATATATCCGTAGCGGATAATGCAGGGTCCCATGTCGGCGGTAGCGATAAGCTCCTTTTCGCCGTTTGTCATGCGGATGCACTTTCCGTAATTTCCGTATTCAACTTCGCTTATCTGTACACTCATTTTATTTTCCTCCTTATAGTATCAAAGGGGAACCTTTAGGGTTCCCCTTTAAAAGTTGATTAATATACGCTTACCTGCTTCTTGTCTCTGCCCTTGCGCTCAAACTTTACCTTACCATTGATGAGAGCAAAGAGAGTGTCGTCGCTTCCGATGCCGACATTTACGCCGGGATGGATCTTAGTTCCGCGCTGGCGAACAAGAATGTTGCCGGCAAGAACCTCCTGACCGTCAGCGCGCTTTACGCCGAGGCGCTTGGACTCACTGTCGCGGCCGTTCTTTGTGGAACCGACACCCTTTTTATGGGCGAACAACTGAATGTTAAGTGCAAACATTGCTTTCACTCCTCTCGAAAGTTAATCGGGAACACCGTCAACACGCCATGTTATTCAACACCGTTGACGATGAAAATATTTTTTTTGTACTGCTTACTTAGCTCTGAGATAGTCATCATCAGACTGTTAAGTATAGCATCGCAGGCCGGCTCTCGCTCGCTTGATATATTGCACGAGACGAACCCGTCATGCTGCTCATAGCTCACGTTTGCGAGCCCCTGGGTCTCAATACCCTTAATGGCCATCCATAGCGTTGTGGATACAGCAGCGCACACTATGTCGTAGCCTTCTTCTCCGTATCCCGCATGGCCCTTGATGGTCAGCCCTGAAATCTTATTACCGTTATTACGGTAAACCGCAAATTTGATCATTGTCTTATGCGTTGATGGCTGTGATCTCAACCTTTGTGTAAGGCTGACGGTGACCGGTCTTGTTTCTGTAGCCCTTCTTGGACTTCATCTTGAAGACGATAACCTTCTTGCCCTTACCCTGACTGAGCACCTTGCCGCTGACGCTGGCACCGCTTACAACAGGTGTTCCTGCCTTGAACTCGCCATCGCCGCCTACTGCAAGAACCTCGTCAAAGGTAACAGTGGAATTGGCCTCAGCGTCAAGCTTTTCAACGAATACAACATCGCCTACCTGAACCTGGTACTGCTTGCCGCCTGTCTTGATTACTGCGTACATTTGTTGCACCTCCCGTTTAAACAGACTCGCTATTAAGGCGCCGCCAAGCGGACTTTCAGCCTTTTCTACGCGGTTACCATGGAATTATACCATAAACAACATAATATGTCAATACCTTTTTTGAAAAAAGTTGTGGCCGTTTAAGAAAATTGTGCTGAACGGACGAAAATCAGTCCATGACGGCGAGTCTACCGACGGCATGGACCCTCCCGACGGCGTACGTTGGTACGCCGAGTGGTGATTTTCGTTCGTAGCTTA
>JAFLUQ010000100.1 GCA_022508735.1 Oscillospiraceae bacterium
TGGACGCGGCCAAGGGTATGGTGGCATGGGCGAAGGAAAACGCTCAGTCCAGCGGAGTCAAGACCGAAAATGTTCGCTATTTGGTGGACGACTGTATGAAGCTTGTGGAGCGTGAGATACGCCGAGGCAACAAGTACGACGGCATCATCATGGATCCGCCTTCATATGGGCGAGGCCCCGGCGGCGAGGTGTGGAAGCTTGAGGAGGGTCTTTGGGGCTTTGTTGAGCGCTGCACACTTCTGCTGAGCGATGATCCCATGTTTTTTGTGATAAATTCCTATACCACCGGGCTTCAGCCCGGTGTGCTGAAAAATATTATGTCTTTGGCTTTGCCGAAAGGGAATATCACTGCTGACGAGATAGGCCTGCCTATCACCTCGTCCGGACTGGTGCTTCCATGCGGCGCTACAGGAAGATGGGAGCCGGCACAGTGACAGGACAATATACCTTTAGGCAAATGAGACTCTAACGGGCCAATAGGAGAGCGCGATGATAAAAACCGAAAACCTCTCGTTCGCGTACAGCGGAGACGAGGGAGTTATAAAAGTATTAAACCAACTTAACATAGAGATACAGACCGGCGAGTTCGTGGCTGTGCTCGGTCACAACGGCAGCGGAAAGTCAACCTTTGCAAAGCAGCTCAACGCCATACTGACCCCAGGCGAGGGAAAGGTGACGGTGTTCGGCATCGACACCTCGCTTGAGGAAAACGTGTACGAGCTGAGGAAAAACGTGGGTATGGTGTTCCAGAATCCCGACAATCAGATCGTGGCTACGATCGTGGAGGAGGACGTGGCATTTGGCCTTGAGAACCTTGGCGTGCCCCGTGAGGAAATGCGCCGCCGGGTGGACGAGGCCCTCAAAACCGTGCGGATGTACGACTACCGCCACCATGCGCCGCACCTGTTAAGCGGCGGGCAGAAGCAGAGGGTCGCCATAGCCGGTATTTTAGCTATGGAGCCAAAGTGCATAGTCCTCGACGAGCCGACCGCCATGCTGGACCCCATAGGGCGGGACGAGGTGCTTGAAACTATCAGCCGGCTCAATAAGGAAAAGGGCATCACCATCGTGCTCATAACCCACTATATGGACGAAGCCGTCAAGGCCGGCCGATGCATAGTCATGGACAAGGGTCAGGTCGTTATGGACGGAGAACCGACTGAGATTTTTCCACGGGTAGAGGAGCTTCGCGCCCTCGGGCTGGACGTGCCTCAGGCCACCGAGCTGATATATGAGCTGAAGAAACGCGGCGTAAATATTGGAGCAAACATACTGCAGTCCGACGACTGCATAAAAGTGATAAAAAAATTTTATGATATCATAAAAAGCCAGTCGTTTATGGCAAGGAAAAATAAGAAGGTAACAAGGGCCAGCATTCTTCCTGAACAAACGATAAAACCGACTTTGTTTAAGTTAAAAAATATAAATTATACTTATAATAAAGACGAGCCCTCGGCCCGTGTGGCGCTGAAGGACGTGAGCCTACAGCTCAGGGACGGTGATTTTGTCGGCCTTATCGGCCACACCGGCAGCGGAAAATCCACGCTGATGCAGGTGCTTGCCGGGCTGCTGCCTCCCATAGGCGGCGAGCTGGTTATAGACGGGCAGGGATTCCCTGACTATAAATCGGCGGCCCGTGAGATACGCAGGCGCGTAGGGTTGGTTTTCCAGTATCCGGAGCATCAGCTCTTTGAGGAGACCGTGTATAAGGATATAGCCTTCGGGCCGACAAATCAGGGCCTTTCAGGCAATGAGTTAGACGAGCGCGTCCGTGAGGCTGCAAAACGTGTTAACCTTCCCGACGAGCTGCTAGAGAAGTCGCCCTTTGACCTCTCCGGCGGGCAGAAGCGCCGTGCGGCAATTGCCGGAGTGGTGGCCATGAAGCCTGAACTGCTCATTCTTGACGAGCCGACAGCGGGTCTCGACCCCGAGGGACGCGACGAACTGCTTGCCATGCTTAAAGACCTGCACGGAGATTGGTGCAAAACCATTGTGCTGGTTTCCCACTCTATGGAGGATATAGCCAAAACCGTGAACACAGTGGCCGTAATGAACCGCGGCAGCCTTGTTATGCTCGGCTCTGTGGCTGAAGTTTTCTCTCGCGGGGAGGAGCTTCGGGAAATGGGGCTTAACACGCCGCAGATCTCCCGCATAATAGACGGACTCATAGCCGCCGGACTGCCCCTTCGCAGGGATATTTTCACGGTGGAGGCCGCGGCGGAAGCTATAGCTGGGCTGATAGGAGGGCGGAAAAATGCTTAGAGATATAACCCTTGGGCAGTACTACAATACATCCTCGCCCCTACATCGCATGGATCCGAGAACAAAGATACTCTGGGTAATATACTACATGGTGCTGCTGTTTGTAGCAAACTCCGTTTGGGAATACCTTATAATTGCGCTGTTCACGGCCGCTATAGTTAAAATATCAAATGTGCCTCTTAGCTTCATAACCCGTGGCCTCAGGCCTATCGCTATGCTTATGATGTTTACGGTAGCGCTGAACCTGTTTATGAACCCTATGGGCAATACACTTTGGCAGTGGGGGTTTCTCCGCATAACCGATACCGGCGTTATAACCGCTGCAAAAATGGCAGTGCGCCTTGTTATGCTTATAATCGGAAGCTCGCTTCTGACGCTTACCACCTCTCCGATCGTGCTGACCGGCGGCATAGAGCGTCTGCTTGCGCCTTTCAGAAAATTCGGGCTGCCCTCTCACGAGATAGCCATGATGATGAGCATAGCCCTGCGCTTTATCCCCACCCTAATGGAGGAGACCGACAAGATAATCAAGGCTCAGACTTCTCGCGGGGCCGACTTTGAAAGCGGCGGAGTCATTCGCAGGGTGCGGGCTATGGTGCCTATTCTGGTGCCCCTGTTTGTAGGGGCCTTTCGCCGTGCGGATGAGCTGGCCGTAGCCATGGAGTGCCGTTGTTACCGCGGCGGCGGAGGCAGAACGTCCCTCCGGGAGTTTGCCTTTGAGCAGGTTGATTTCTTAGCCCTTGTATGGGCAGTTGTATTGCTCGCCGCCATAGTTGCTGTTAAGGTTGTGTTGTGATGAAATTTAAGCTTACGCTGATGTATGACGGAACTGCCTACCACGGCTGGCAGCGTCAGCAGAACGGAATAACGATTCAGGAGATCCTTGAGGACAAGATATCTGAAATGTTCGGCGCGAAGACGGACGTTGTGGGCTGCTCCCGCACTGACGCGCGGGTCCACGCAAAGATGTACGTGTGCAGCTTTGCCGGGGAGACTACAATTCCGGTTGATAAAATCCCTTTTGTGCTGAACGTATCTCTGCCGCCGGATATCCGGGCGGTGCGCTGTGAGACCGCACCCGAGGATTTTAACGCCCGTTTTTTTGCCGTGAAAAAGACATACGAATACAAAATTTTAAACACTGCCCACGGCGACCCATTTCTGCGAAATTACGCCTGGCACTATCCGGCGGCTCTGAACTTTGGTGAAATGGAGCGGGCCTGCGATATTATTCGCGGTAAAAAGGACTTCCGCTGCTTTATGGCAGCCGGGAGCAAGGCGAAAACCACGGTGCGCAACCTTTCTGAGCTTTCTGTAAGAAAGGATGGAGACCTTATAACCGTGACCGCCGGGGCGGACGGATTTTTATATAATATGGTGCGCATAATTGTGGGCACACTGGTATATATAGGTAACGGAAAGCTAAGCGCTCGGGAGCTCGCCGGGCTCATCGAAAACGGTGATCGCCGTAAGCTCGGCCTTACGGCTCCGCCTCAGGGGCTGAGCCTTGTAAAAGTAGAATATTGAATGAGGAATAGCATATGAAAAAAGAAAGAATGGCTTCGATAGTGAAAATACTATTGGCCGTGATGTTTTTGGCCGTCCTTATTTTCGTGATAGCCTATCAGAACCGTGACCGCAGCTTTGGAAATGTGGTGAACATACTGAGCGGCGGCTCAGCCGCAGAGGAGGGCCGCAGCATCGAGGGCTATGCGGGAGGCACGGCCCTGCCCTACGGGAAACAGGTCCTGCTCGTAACAACCAACACCTTCATGCTCATGGAGGACGATGGCGACGGTCGGGTGGTGGACATCAGTGTTCCCTCTCCCGGAAGCAGCGTAGGCGGAAAGTACATCCTTATCTATGATCGTGATGGGCGGGATTTTACCCTCTATGAGGGGCAAAAGCTTATCTATTCCCTGCGCTCTGAGGCGCCGATAATAGCCGGAAAGGTTAATCAGAACGGCTACGCTCTTGTGGCCAGTGCTGTTCTGGGCGGCGGTACGGATATCACGGTTTACAACAATAAAGGCGATGCCGTATACGCATGGAGCATGGGCAGCGGAGAGTTCGTGGATATGGACCTTAGCCCTGACAATTCCCGCATGGTGATCTCCTCGGTGGGCGCTGCGGTGGACGAGCTGCGCGGAGAGCTGAGCGTAATCCGGATAGACAGCACCGAGCGGCTTGCCTCCGGCTATGAGACTGACGAAATATACTTTAACGTAAAGATGAACCGTGACTATACTATCTCCGCTTTGGGCAGCAGTCAGTTGGCCTTGTATAACTCCGACGGCTCCCGTCGGTGGACGCTGGATTATCAGGGAAGGACCCTTCTCAGCGCCGATATAACCAATCCCGACATGATGATAATCTGCTGCGAAAGTGCCTCCAGCGGCCTTATGGGTAATTCCACTCAAATAGAGATAGTGAACCGCATGGGCGAGATCACGGCCTCTACGGCCTTTGACGGCCTATGCGAGAACTTAAGCCTGAACAGTGGTGATTTTGCTGTGTCAGCCGGCAACCGGGTGTATGTTTATAACGAGCGTTGCCAGCTTCAGAAGGAGCTGTTGTCTGATTTTGGCGTCAAGCATATGGCTTTGTTCGCCGGCGGTAAGGCGGCCTTCGTAATGAGCGGCAGCGCGGGAAACATAGTGAAGTAACCGTCGGGGGAACCCGAACGGTTCCCCCGGCGTATAACCCCCTCCGCGTCGGGCGCTTCGCTTACGAAATTTAATTTTTCATAAAATTAAATTTCTACCCCCGCAGAATATATAACCCTATTGTTCATATAAGGAAGTGTTGAAATTGGTGATCGACATAGTTCTGATTGTATTTCTTCTCGCCTTTGTTTTATGGGGCATGAAGAGCGGTATGGCTCGAATGATTTTCAGTGCCGTAAGCTCGATCCTGGCATTGGTGGCGGGATATGTGCTGTATAAGCCCATCGGCTCTGTTCTTGAAAAGCTGGAGGTGGCCGACGGACTTGCCGGGAAAATGGCTGAAAACGGTATAATGGAGAATCTTCCCGGGATCATGCGTGACCTGCCTATGGTTTCGTCCGCTGTGGACGAAATGTACCGTTCGGTTGCAGTGGCGGCAGTGGGCGTCATGAGCTTTGTGGCGGTCGTTATTGTGGTCAAGCTGGTGCTGTTCCTGATCTCAGCGATCATTGGGCTGGCCTCAAATCTGCCGGTAGTCCATCAGGCAAACGGTCTGGGCGGAGGATTGATAGGCTTTGGGATAGGCATAATTTTTACCCTGCTTATTTTCACCGTGCTCAGTGCACTTGAGGCCTTCGGAAAGATAGACGTCATGAGCACTTGGCTTGACGGCAGCTATATTGCATCGCTTATTTATAACAATAACCCTCTGCTGGGTACGCTGATAAATTAGCTCTTGATTTTTATAATAGCATATGATAAAATAAAGGGTAAGGATTTACATAAACGGAGGAAAAAACATGTTTGTATCAGAAGCACTTAATATAAATGAGAAAAATCATCTCACGATCGGCGGCTGCGACGCGGTGGAGCTGGCCAAGCAGTACGGCACTCCCCTCTATGTAGTAGATGAGACCGCCGTTCGCCGCCACTGCCGCACCTATAAAGATGCGATCGACAAGTTCTATGGCGGCAACGGTTTGGTGTTCTACGCGTCTAAGGCCATGTGCAATCTTGAAACCCTGCGCATAGTGTGCAGCGAGGGCCTTGGGGCCGATGTTGTCTCCGGCGGTGAGCTGTATACTGCGCTTAAGGCCGGTATGCCCGCGGAAAAGCTGTGTATGCACGGCAATAACAAAACGTACGAAGAATTGGTTTATGCCATTGAGAGCGGCGTTGGCCGTATTGTGGTAGACAATAAGCCGGAGCTCGATACCATCGACGCTATTTGCCGTGAAAAGGGAAAGAAGCAGAAGGTGCTTTTCCGTATAAAGCCAGGCATTGACGCCCATACACACAGCTTTATCATGACCGGGCAGATTGACTCGAAGTTCGGCTTTGCCCTCGAGACCGGTGAAGCTCACGATATAATCCGCCACGCACTGACTCTCAGCAGCATCGAGGTCGGCGGCGTACATTGCCACATCGGCTCACAGATACACGAGCTTGAACCCTTCCGTCAGGCGGCCGTTGTGCTTGCCGGGCTTATTGCTGACATCAAGGCCGAGACCGGATACGAAATGAAGGAAATGAATCTTGGCGGCGGCTACGGCGTTATGTACACTGAGGACGACGACCCCATCGAGTTCGACAAATATATTGAAGCTGTGGGCGAGGCTCTGCGCGCGGCCTGCGATGAAAAGGGCATAGCCCTGCCCTTTGTTATGATGGAGCCGGGGCGCAGCATCGTCGGCACGGCGGGTATAACCCTCTATACCGTAGGCGGCATTAAGGATATTCCAGGTGTTCGCCGATACGTAAGCATTGACGGAGGTATGTGCGATAACCCCAGATATATACTTTACGAGTCCGTATATAAGGCTCTTGTGGCCAACAAGGCCGGTGATGCCGCTGTAGATAAGGTGACTATTGCCGGAAAATGCTGCGAGAGCGGCGACCTCATAGGCAAGGATATGCCTATTCAGAGCGTTGAGGTCGGCGACACGGTTGCCGTGCTCACCACCGGCGCCTATAACTACTCAATGTCCTCCAACTACAACCGTATTCCCCGCCCCGCTATGGTAATGACCAAAGACGGCGAGAGCAGAATTGTTGTAAAACGTGAGACCTATGAGGATTTAATAAGAAATGATATTTAAGGAAGTGGCACTATGCTTTGGTTTCAGCTATCCAGTTTGACAGCTTATGCTCAGCGCTTTTTGGTGCTGTTCACGGCGATAACCATTCACGAGTTCGCCCACGGCTTTGTGGCGGACCGCCTTGGCGACCCTACGGCGCGAAACAGCGGGCGTCTGACACTGAACCCGCTCTCCCATCTGGATCCCATCGGCGCAATCTGCATGGTGTTGTTCGGCTTCGGCTGGGCCAAGCCTGTGCCCTTTAACCCCTTCTATTTCAGGAACAGAAAGCGGGACACAGCCCTTGTATCTCTGGCCGGACCGGCGGCAAATATACTGCTGGCCTTTGCCTCGACGATTATTTATGTTCCGTTTATAGTGTTCGTATTTTCAAGGTTTCCCAACCCGGTGACCATATTTATTCTGGGCACACTTCAGTCGCTGGTATCACTGAATATCGGTTTTGCGGTATTTAACCTGATACCCTTCCCTCCGCTGGATGGCAGCAAGATACTCGGAGCAATTCTGCCCAATTCCACCTATATGGATCTGCTCCGTTACGAGCGCTTCGGTTTCCCTGTGCTGTTCATCCTGTCGCTGACGGGTATACTTGGCCGGGTGCTGGGTGTGATAATTGAACCGGTCTACTATTTGTGGGAGATTTTCGCTAACTTCTTGCTTCATCTGATAATATAGATCAATAAAAAGCCGCAGCGCGAAGGGAGGAGGCCGAATGGCTTCGGAAGAGCTGTCATTTAAAATTGCGGCCTTCGAGGGGCCGCTCGATCTGCTGCTGCACCTTATATCAAAAAATAAGGTCAGCATATGGGATATTCCCATTGCGGAAATAACCGACCAGTATTTTGAATATATGGCCGCCATGCAGGAGCTTGATATGGAGCTTGGCGGAGAGTTTTTGGTGATGGCGTCGCAGCTGCTACTGATAAAGTCGCGTATGCTGCTTCCCGCCCCCGAGGAGGAGGAAGAGGATCCGCGTATGGAGCTGGCCGAACGGCTGGAGGAATACCGCCGCTACAAGCTCATTGCCGCTGATATGGACAAGCTTCAGCACTCCCGTGACAATGTGGTGTTCAAGGGAGAGGAACCGTTAGACTTTCCGAAGGTAAAGCTCGAAAACAAGCAGCTTGAGGTAGGGACCCTGTTTGCAGCTTTTATGACGGTGCTTCAGCGCGGCGCTGAGAAGGTGCAGCTAAAGCCCGGCAGCTTCAGGGGCGTAATAGGCCGCACGAACTACAGCATCCGCCTCGCTACGACGAACCTGCTCGGTAAGCTCGACGGCGATGACGCGGTGGAGTTCGGCGATCTGTTTGACGGTCTGCACGCTCGGGGAGAATACGTGGCGACGTTTCTGGCCCTGTTAGAACTTATAAAAGAAAATTTCGTGTCCGTCGTCGAGGACGACGGTAAAATATACTGTATGCGTGGTGAAAAAGATGGCGAGTATGCCTTCGAGGAATATTGAGGCGGCGGTAGAAGCGGTGTTGTTTTCCGTCGGCGAGGCCGTAGAAATGGAAAGGCTTCGCTCGGCGCTTGAAGTGACCGACGATGAATTATCGGAGGCCGTCGCAGCGCTTAAACAGCGCCTTGAAGACGAGGGCCGCGGAATACGGCTCATTGAAATAGAAGACAGTGTTCAGCTTTGCTCCGCACCGGAGTGCTTCGGCTATGTGCAGAAGGCTGTTCAGCTGAGAAAACAGCTGGGGCTAAGTGCCGCAGCGCTGGAAACTCTTTCTATAATCGCGTATAATCAGCCTGTTACAAAGGGAAAAATAGA
>JAFLUQ010000101.1 GCA_022508735.1 Oscillospiraceae bacterium
CACGGCAACAGCGGCGACGCCACGGGCTACGCCATGCGCGGCGGCAAGATATTTGTGCGCGGCAACGCCGGCTACCGCGCCGGCATACACATGAAGGCCTATAAGGACAAAGTGCCCACGCTGGTCATTGGCGGCAGGGTCGGCTCGTTTTTGGGCGAGTATCAGGCCGGCGGCTACATCGTGGTGCTTGGCATCGGCGAGGACGGCCGCCTGCCCGTCAGCAACTTTTTGGCAACAGGCATGCACGGCGGCAAGATATTCCTTCGTAGTGACACACCTCCCGCCCAGCTCCCGGCCAGTGTGCTGACACATGAGGCCTCGGCCGAGGACAAGGCGGAGATCGACGGTCTCGTGGCCGAATACTGCGCCGAGTTCGGCGGAGATAAGGACGCTATACTCTCCGGCCGCTTCTACGTTGTTTACCCCGACACAGCCAATCCCTATAAGGAATTGTTTGTGGCGAACTAAATACTATATCCTATCCTAAAACAGCAAGGACCCCTTTGGGGTCCTTGCTGTTTTATTCATTCACTTTTTCATTTTCCAGCGCGCGGATCCGCTCGACCGGAAACACATCGTCTATCTTTTCTACGATAAACACCGACGGATTCAATTTTTCCTTCCCCACCAGCTCCAGATACTGCGGAACAATTTTTTCATCGATCACTATCTTTCCGCTCCCGGCCGGGTGGCGGTCGCCTCCGTCCCTTTTCACGCCGGAGATCCAGTAATCCTCTCCGGTCTCGACATCGTAATAGTTGCCGAGGCCTCCGCAAAAGCGCCGGAAGGCCTTGTCATTGAAATACAGGGTTTTCCCGCTTTTTGACACCTTTACCTTCCCTATCCACGCCGGGCCGTTATCACTGTATCCGCTTTTAAGCTCAATATATTTTATCTCGTACATTTTTGTTATCTCTCTCAAAAAACAGCAGCAGATTTTACTTTCCGAACTTTTCGTCATATCTTGCCATGCATGCCTCTATAATACGCTCGGCTTCAGCGCGGCCCATGACCTCCTTGACCGCTGTCTCCTTATTCTCAAGGAATTTGTACACCTCAAAAAAGTGAGAGATTTCCTTAAATATATGGTCAGGCAGCTCGCTGATGTCGTTATAGATAGAATATGTAGGGTCTTTAAAGGGCAGGGCGATGATCTTCTCGTCCACCATGCCGCCGTCTATCATCTTTATAACGCCGATGGGATAACACCGCACCAGAACGAGAGAATCAATTACCTCCTGACAGAGCACAAGCACGTCGAGAGGGTCATTATCTCCGGCATAGGTACGTGGAATGAAGCCATAGTTGGCGGGATAGTGAGTTGAGGTGTAGAGCACACGGTCAAGAATTATCATGCCGGTCTCCTTGTCAAGCTCATACTTATTCTTGCCGCCCTTTCCTATCTCGATAACGGCAAGGAAATCGTCTTTTTTTATTCTTTCGGGGGATACGCTGTGCCACACATTAAACATTGTCTATCATCCTCTCAAATATTTAGGTATATGGTTTTTCAGCCGACCGTCAAGCATTTTTCCCCAGCCGACACTATGGCCGTTCCACAGGGCGGCGGCCCAGCCCTTGCCCTCGCCGCAGGAAATGGTCTCTCCCCGGTAGAAGGCGTCCACCTCGGCATCACTCATCTCGGCGGTCAGGCGAAAATCTTCTTTTTTAAGCGCCATGCACAGGGCATGAGCAGGTTCAAAGCGGCCTTTTTTGCAGTCGCCTAAGTATAGCCCCGGTCTGAGCGCCTTTATTCCGCCCAAAGCACCCAGCTCCGACGGCGTAAGGTACAGCTTTTCGCCAAAGGCCGTGAAGCGGCCCTCAAGACGCACGTTGAGGCTCTCCGCCTCAAAAGCTTTGTACAATGAGGCGTCGGCGTCTTTACTTTCTGCCGAGCGGTCGAGCCTTGGCCCGTCAATGCGGCGGAATTTAGCGGCAAAATGGCCCTCTCCCTTGTGGGTGTGAGGCATGAGCCGCTTTTGACTTATCAGTTCAAAGTCAGGGTTTTCGGCAAGAAAGCCCTCGCACACGCCCTCGTTTTCCTCCCGCGAAAAGGTGCAGGTGGAGTAGACCAGCTCTCCCCCGCCCCGCAGCATTTTTGCGGCGGAGGCAAGTATATTCAGCTGCCGGGCGGCGCATGAGCGCACATGCTCCATACTCCACTCGCGGGCGGCAACCTCATCCCGGCGGAACATCCCCTCGCCGCTGCAAGGGGCGTCCACAAGAATTTTATCAAAATATGACTGGAACAGCTCTTCCATTTTTTCCGGCGGCATATTTGTCACCACCGCGTTTCTTGCTCCCATTCTCTCAAGGTTCTCCGCCAATATCGCGGCCCTTGACGGAACTATCTCATTGGAAACAAGCAGGCCTTTTCCCTTTAGCTTCGCCGCCAGTTGAGTACTCTTTCCGCCGGGAGCGGCGCACAGATCCAGCACCCTTTCTCCGGGAGAAACTCCCAACTCCTCAGCCGCTATCATTGCGGAAGGCTCCTGAGAATAGAACAGCCCGGCTCTGGACTCTGGAGAGCGGCCCATGTGCCCGTCGTAGTAGTACCCCTCAGGGCACCACTCCACACCCTCGAGTGAATGAGTGAGAGAGAGCTCACCGGGCGCAAGCTTCAGCGTATTAACGCGGAGGCCGTGCAGAGGCTCCTTTTCGTATTCGACCATGAACGCCTCATACTCCTCGCCCAGTTCTGCCCGCATTCTGTCCCTAAAGGCCTCCGGCACCGTCATATGGCGCCACCGAAGCCCTTCATCAAAGCGTCCATCTGCCTTTCAGACACCGGCACCACATGCCCGTGTCTTGGGTGGAAGCCTTCAAAGGCGTACGCTTCCTTATCTACCGGCTTAAAGCTCCTCAGATCGGTGCTCTCCGCCATGACGTAGTGGCCCGCACCGTAGGCGTCGGCCATCATGTACCAGCGATCCGCGCTGAGGTCCTTGTAGACGCACACACCCTCCAGGCCAAGCCCGGGGTAGGCGTCGATATCGGCCTCGTCGCCATAGGGGCCGTCAGGTCGCTGGGCTGTGGTGAGCTTTATTGTAGCGTTGCTCTCGTCCTTATAGAACATATAGTAGGTTCCGTTTTTGAAATATATATCGCCGTCGATGCCCTGCCCTCTGCGCGGGCGGAACAAGAGCCGCGGCTCACTGGTCAGGGTCTTGAAATCCTTGGTATAGGCGTACCACATATGTGTCTCGTGAGGAGAAATTTTCTCAGCCTTGGTATAAGAATTGGGCCTGTGCACGCGCACTGCGAAGTAGATCATGTACTCGCCGCGCTCCTCGTCATATATGGCCTGCGGTGCCCAAATGCGGTCAGCCCCCATGGTGGTATGGAATTTATCGGCGATCTCGATCACGGTCTCATCGGTCCAGTGAATAAGGTCGGAGCTTCGCCATGTGATAAGTCCGCGGTTGCTGCTCCAGCCCTTGGTGGACTGCATATCGGTGGCTATCAAGTAGTAGTAGCCGTCTGCCCCGTGGATAACAAAGGGGTCGCGGAGGCAGAGCGTGCCCTTGGTCTGCCTGAGCACATATTTTCCGCCGTTGAGCGGAGTAAAGAAGCGGCCGTCACGGGTAAGGGCATAGTGCAGGCGCTCCTGATCCATATTGTTGCCGGTGAAGTAAACAAACAAATATCCTGCCGCTGTTTCCTCCGGAGCGACTGTAATGTCAAAATGCTTCTCCATCACCGCATCGCCGCATTTAACGGTGGCCGTAAGGGCGGCCTTTGCCGCGCTCTGCTCTACTCCCGGGCGGGAGATCACGCCATATGAATTTATAGCGCCCTCTGCGCGCCAGCTTATGCTGCTTCCCTCGGGGCCTGTCTCCGGAAGCTCAAGGCTGTGTGTCAGCGCTGAGAGATCGTCACCAAGAGACAGATGTTCTGTATCATAACGCACCCTTTCAAGCTCCGTAAACTGAGCGGCCACGGATACATCAAAGTTCTTTTCGTTTTTTACGCCGGTCAGGTAGGCCGTCAGTACCGCACGGGCATCCTCAGCGCCCACCGGTGGGCGGCAGACAACGCCGTTATCAAGCACAGCGTTTTTATTGTCGCTGCTCCAGAATATTTTTGCTCGGGTCTCAGGCATACGCTCGGGCAGCTCTATATTTTCGGTCACACGGAGGGTATTTGGCAGCTCAAGGGTGCGTATCTCATTTTCCGCTATCTCCTCAAGCTTTGCATAATATCCCTTGTGTATCTCCCTGCCGCTGAGAATGCGGTCGTGAATGGTGATACGGCCCAAAACAGCATGAAGATATGGGTCGTGCTCATACTGAGACTTTCCGAAATAGAGCCTGTTAAGCCCCCGATAATCCGCCATTTTTATGTTCTCATCAAGAAGCGAAGCTCTAAGCCTGCCGTTTGCATACACGAAAACAGCTCCGTCCCGCATTTCAAAGACGAAGTGTACCCAGCCGTTCGCCATAGGAGTGTCTTTATCCATATCTACAATTATTTCTTCAGAAAAGTGGCCGATTTTACTGAGCGCCACCCGCTTCGCCGCAGGAGCGAAGAATATGTAGGCCTTAGTCCTGCCATTCTCAACGCGGCCAAAGTCAAAGCCGCGCTCCCAGTAGTTTCTGGGGTGAGCCTTCATCCATATTTCAAGGGTTATCTCATCCATTCCCTCAAGGCTTCCGGGCGGCAGCTCCAGATAGCCGTTATTACCGCCGAGCCTCACAGCTCCGCCGTAGATATCCTTGCTTTCGTTTGTTACATCGCCATAGGCGGTAAGGTCAGGGCCGCTTCCTTCGGCGTCACGGATAACAAGTTTTCCGCCGCCGATGTCGGTCATGTCATCAAAGGTATACCTTGCCGTCATTGTTATGCTCCTTTCCAGAACATTTTTGTTCAGTGTATATTTTACATGAATGAAAACCGTTTGTCAATAATTCTTGAACAAATATTAAATTAAAAATATTCCGATTGACTTTGCACACGCTTTTTGATAAAATATAAAACGAAATTCCGAGGAAAGGAGTCTTACACATGAACACAAACGGCAAAAAACCTAAAAAGCCGCTTATTTTTTATTACCTCATTGCGGCGGCGGTACTTCTGCTGCTCAATCTGACAATAGTCCCCCAGTATATGGGGCGGCAGTTCAAGGAAGTGGACTACGGCACCTTCCTGAGCATGGTAGACGGCGGCAGCGTGAAGCAGGCCGTCGTTGAAAACAACACCGTCCGCTTCATTGCCGAGGACGAGAATGGTAATAACATAAATTATAAGGCAAACATCGTGAGCAACTCCGACCTTTCTAACAGACTATACGAGGCGGGCGTGCGCTACGGCCAGGATGTACCCGAGGAAATGAACCCCATGCTGGCGCTGCTCTTGTCGTGGATACTTCCGCTGGCGGTGCTGCTCATAGTCGGCCGCATGATAAGCCGGCGCATGGGCGGCATGAACACCATGAGCTTCGGCAAGTCCGGCGCAAAGATATACGCTGAGGACCAAACCGGTAAAACCTTCGCCGACGTGGCGGGCGAGGACGAAGCCAAGGACGCTCTGCGTGAGATAGTTGACTTCCTCCACGACCCGAAAAAATATGCCGAGATCGGCGCCTCCCTACCCAAGGGAGCGCTGCTGGTGGGCCCTCCCGGAACCGGTAAGACCCTGCTTGCCAAGGCAGTCGCAGGCGAGGCCAAGGTGCCCTTCTTCTCAATTTCCGGTTCGGAATTTGTGGAAATGTTCGTGGGCATGGGTGCTGCCAAGGTTCGCGACCTGTTCAAGCAGGCCGGCGAAAAGGCCCCCTGCATAGTTTTCATTGACGAGATAGACACCATCGGCAAGAAGCGCGGAGGAGGCTTCGAGGGCGGCAACGACGAACGCGAGCAGACCCTTAACCAGCTGCTGACGGAGATGGACGGCTTTGACGGCAATAAGGGCGTTGTAATACTCGCCGCCACAAACCGCCCCGAGTCCCTCGATAAGGCCCTGCTCAGGCCCGGCCGCTTTGACCGCCGCATTCCCGTAGAGCTGCCCGATCTGGCAGGTCGCGAGGCAATATTAAAGGTACACGCCAAAAATGTCATGCTTTCCGATTCCGTAGACTTCAACTCCATAGCCCGCGCCACCCAGGGCGCAAGCGGTGCCGAGCTGGCTAACATTGTCAACGAGGCGGCGCTTCGGGCTGTCAGAATGGGCCGCAGCAGCGTGTGTCAGGAGGACCTCGAAGAGAGCGTAGAGGTGGTTATCGCCGGTTATCAGCGCAAGAACGCCTCAATATCTCAGCATGAGCGGGAGATCGTAGCCTATCACGAGATCGGGCATGCCCTTGTGGCGGCGCGGCAATCGAATTCCGCTCCGGTGCATAAGATAACGATCATACCCCGCACCTCCGGAGCACTTGGCTACACCATGCAGCTCGACGAGGATGAGCGCTTCTTAATGAGCAAGGACGAAGCCTTCAACAAAATAGCTACCTTTACCGGCGGGCGCGCGGCAGAGGAGCTGATATTCGGCTCTATCACCACAGGCGCGGCCAACGACATAGAGCAGGCCACCCGTCTGGCCCGGGGCATGGTGACGCGCTACGGCATGAGCGAGAGCTTCGACATGACAGCCCTCGAGACCGTCACGAACCAGTATCTTGGCGGCGACACAACGCTGATGTGCAGCCCCGAAACTGCCGCAAAGGTGGACGCCGAGGTTGTTTCTCTGATAAAAAAGGCCCACGAGAAGGCCATCGGCATTCTTAAGGCCGATATGGATAAGCTCCACGAGCTGGCCGGTTATCTGCTGGAAAAGGAGACGATCACCGGTGAGGAGTTTATGAAAATTCTTAACGAATGAGGAGTGAGGGCTATGTCCACAAATTTTGCGGAGCTTCTGCCCGTGATAAGTGACCAGATAGAGGCCGGCGGCGAGGTGCGCTTCCGGCCTCGCGGCATAAGTATGCTGCCGTTTCTTATGGAAGGGCGGGACGAGGTCATCCTCACCGCCCCTCCCGAAAAACTGAAAAAGGGTGATATACCCTTCTACCGCCGAACCGACGGCGCTTTTGTGCTGCACCGGGTGGTGGATATAGCCGCCGACGGTACATATGTGCTCTGCGGCGACAATCAGTCGGTTTGGGAACGCGGCATCACCCACGAACAGGTCATCGCCGTTGTAAAGGCCGTATACCGAAAAGGAAAGTACATTGAGTCCAATGAACCCGGATTCCGGATATGGGGGGCCGTATGGCCGAAATACAAGCTCGTGCGCGGGAAGCTGGGGCGCGTATATCATAAGATAAGGAAGGATAACAAATGAAACTGGAAATAAAAAACGAAATTGCAGAAATCACCGCCCGCGTTGAGGCGGAGCTTCAGGACAGCTTTCGCCGCATAGACGAAACCGCGCTTTACAATCAGCAGAAGGTTCTTCAGGCCTTTATCGACCACCGAGTCAGCGTGAACAACTTTAACCCTACAACCGGTTACGGCTACGACGACACCGGCCGCGACACCCTCGACGCCATATATGCCGACGTGTTCCGCGCCGAGGACGCCCTTGTGCGCCACAACATCGTGAACGGGACCCACTGCATTGCCATTGCCCTTTTTGCAGTACTCCGCCCCGGCGACACGCTGCTGGCCGTCACCGGCAAGCCCTACGACACCCTCGAGGAGGTCATAGGAATAAGCGGCGATGGCGGCGGAAGCCTTAAGGAGTTCGGCGTGAACTATGAGCAGGTTGATTTAATTGGCGGCGCGCCGGACTATGAGGGCATAAAAAAAGCCCTGCACAGCGGCGTAAAGGCTGTAATAATCCAGCGCTCCAAGGGCTACGACTGGCGTGAGACCATAAGCGTGGAGGAAATCGGTAAGATAATAGCCTGCGTCAGATCGGTAAAGCCCGATACTGTGTGTATAGTTGACAACTGCTACGGTGAGCTTGTAGAGAAGCGCGAGCCCACCGAGGTGGACGCTGATCTTGTTGTAGGCTCGCTTATAAAGAATATCGGCGGCGGACTGGCACAGACCGGCGGATATATTGCCGGAAAAGCCAAGTACGTGGAGCTGGCCTCCTACCGCCAGACCTGCCCCGGGCTCGGCAAGGAGGTTGGCGCGACCCTCGGCCAGAACCGCTTTATGTATCAGGGGCTGTTCATGGCTCCCCACGCGGTGGCACAGGCTCTCAAGGCCGCAGCCCTCTGCGGGGGAATCATGGAGGCTTTGGGCTATGAGGTCAATCCCCGTCCCACGGACGTGCGCTGCGATATAATTCAGGCAATCAAATTTAACGACGAAGACAAGCTAATAAAATTCATTCAGGCCATTCAGAGCGCTTCCCCGGTGGACAGCTTTGCCCTCCCCCTCCCCTGGGATATGCCGGGCTATCAGCATCAGGTCATCATGGCCGCCGGGACCTTTGTCTCCGGCGCCAGCATTGAGCTCAGCGCTGACGCCCCGATAAAACCGCCCTATGTGGGCTTTATGCAGGGTGGCCTCACATATGAGAGCGCGAAGATAGCCATCATGCACGCAGCCTCAGCAGTATTATAGGGGCCGTAAAAAAATCGCGCAGATCGTTCAAGGGCTAAAATCCACGCTATAGAGCGGCCATGCGTTTTAAGCATTGCCAAAGCAGTGTTTTTATGTTGAAAATCTGCCAGTGTTGGCAGATTTTCTTATTTTTAAGCCCTTGAACTACGAACGAAAATCACCGCTCGGCGTAC
>JAFLUQ010000102.1 GCA_022508735.1 Oscillospiraceae bacterium
CCAACGCCGCCACAATGGCCGGTATGGCCTTTGCCAACGCCTTCCTCGGCGTGTGTCATTCTATGGCTCACAAGCTGGGCGCTTATCACCATCTGCCCCACGGTGTGGCTAACGCGCTTATGATAGAGCAGGTGATTCGCTTCAATGCCGCCGAGGTCCCGGCCAAGATGGGTACCTTCCCGCAGTATTCCCACCCGCATACTCTCCGCAGATATGCTGAGATCGCAGAGGCACTGGGGCTTAATGGCAAGACAGACGAAGAGAAGCTTGAAGCTTTCGTTGAAAAGATCAATGAACTCAAGGCCAAGGTGGGCATCAGGAGCGCCATAAAGGACTATGATATAGATGAAAAAGCCTTCTTGGGCAGCCTTGATGAAATGAGCGAAATGGCCTTTGACGACCAGTGCACAGGGGCTAATCCGCGCTATCCATTGGTGAGCGAGATAAAGGATATGTACCTTAAAGCCTACTACGGTGAATAAAAAGGAGGAGAAGGAAATGAAATTGAATGATTTAGATGTCAGTAACGCTGTGGCCGTCCGCAGCAACAAGACTGTATATTGTGACAAAAAGCAGAATTTAGCCATAAAGGTCTTTGACGAGAGCTTTTCAAAGGTCGGCATCCTGAACGAAGCCCTTAACCAGTCAAAGATAGAGGAGACCGGCATAAACTGCCCGCGACTTGAGGCCGTCACTCAGGTGGACGGCAAGTGGGCCATCGTCACCGAGTATATCAAGGGCAAGACCCTTGCCAAGCTAATGGAGGAAAACCCCGGCCGCCGCGGCGAGTATCTGGATCTGTTTGTGGATATTCAGCTCTCAATTCATGCGGAGAAATGCCCGCTGCTCACCCAGCTCAAGGATAAAATGAACGCCAAGATATCTCAGACTACCCTTGACGCCACCACCCGTTATGAGCTGCACACCCGTCTCGAAAGCATGCCCACCCACAATAAAATCTGCCACGGGGACTTCAATCCCTCCAACGTGATAATTTCTGAGGACGGCACGCCCTACGTGATCGACTGGTCGCACGTTACAAAGGGCAACGCCGGCGCCGACGCCGCAAGGACGTATCTCTTGTTCTGCCTTTCCGGCGACCGCGCCATTGCGGATGAGTACCTGAAGCTGTTTTGCAAAAAGAGCGACACAGCAATGCAGTATGTTCAGAAATGGATGCCTATCGTTGCAGCCTCCCAGAGCGTCAAAGGGAAGGCCGAGGAGCGGGAGATCCTGCTCAGCTGGGTCGATGTTGTGGATTACGAATAATTAATAACGGCTTTAATAAAAGCTTGAAAAAAATGAGGACGATTGCAGTAGCAAAAGTTCTCATTTTTTTCTATAATAGATATGTAAAAAATATCCATATCACGGGCAAGAATCTTGATCCTATTATATTTGCCGTGTAATTACGTTCATCGAATGTTCACAAATATCTATAAACCGGCCATGGTTTTTGTGCAAATTGCCGAAAATAAAATTCGCTTAGGAAAAAAATAAAAAATATATTGACATCTTAGGAAAAAATGAGTATAATTGAGGTAAACTTATAAATTATATATTTTGTCTGCATTTGCTCCGCATTTTATATATGGATCACGTCTGTATGCTGGCACGTGTCCGTTGCGGAACAGTGTAAAATAAAAAAGTATTTTTAGTAAAGGGAGGAGTCTCACATGAACGGACTTTTCAAAAAGTTGGTTGTCGGCGTAACGTCTTTAACTATGGCAGCATCCATGGGTACGGCATTTGCGCAGACAGAAATGAGCAACATGGTTTTTGCGGGCTATGACACTACGGATCCGCTCAATCCGAACAAGGTATACAATGAGGTTGTAGGTGGTAAGTAT
Organism: Oscillospiraceae bacterium; assembly: GCA_022508735.1. Classification (GTDB taxonomy): domain Bacteria; phylum Bacillota; class Clostridia; order UMGS1883; family UMGS1883; genus JAFLUQ01. Next base: position 1,851 of record JAFLUQ010000102.1, read on the forward strand.
ACCAACAAGCAGGTTCTTGAGCCCATAGCACCCGAATGGGTAGTTGAAGGCTATGAGGGTGTATACCCCTATGCCGGATACAGCAGAATGTATCTTGAAGGCAAGCGTCAGGATATCACTGTTTACAATCAGCTTTCTCCTCAGTGGGAAACACGTCGCAAGGATTACATGTGGGAAATGGCTTATCCTTACACAATTTATGAGCGTCAGCAGACAAAGGTAGATAATAAGACATGGCAGTGGGATTTTGGCAATCCTAACTTCAACATTCCCGATGCTGCCCTCCTTAATTCTACCCACAGAGAGGCTGTAGTTCTTAATACAGAGTGGAAGAACTATGGTTTCGGTCGTTACACAAGTGATGGTACTCGTCTTACTGATGAGCAGATCGCTATGTACAGCAGATTCAATGTTTACACCGCTGTTTCTGAATGGGATAAAGCGCTTGCTGGTATTCTTTCAGTTGATAGCCTCAGCGATCTTGACGAGAACAATCGTTATAAAGTATCTGACGTAGATATAGCTAACGCTATTTATGCGGTTGACAGCAAGTACATCACAGCCAAGTTCAATCCCACAGGCAATGATGGTCTTTCCACAAAGAATGCAGCCGCTGAATACCTTGTATACGGCGACACTTGGAGATGGGATAATGATTCCCTTATCACCGAGAACGGCAAAGTAACAATCAGCTGGACAGCTCCTGACTTTGAGATGGCTGAGCCCTATAAGTACTATCAGTATCTCATCGTTAACGGCGTTGTAATGAACGGTAAGAACGGTAAGGATGAGATTCTTCGTTACACCGGCGGTAAGGCTTCTCCGAAGATTACTTGGAAGTTTGCTTTCTTCCAGAACGCTCTTGACGAGTATGGCCAGATCATCGAAGGTGTTTACGAGGTTGTTGAGCGTAAGTATGTTGACGGTGTTCCCGCTGTTGACGCTCACGACAATCCCATCTACAGAATTCCCACAGGTGAGTACGGCAACACATATTTTGTTGTAAAAGACAAGACTATTGAATACTGGGTAATTGATGCCGCTGGCAACAAGACTCTCCTCAACGTATTTGATAAGTTCTCCGGCCGTATTGACGGTACAGTTGATGACGGTGTATATGATGCCAATGATCTGGCAGATGCATATACAAACGGCATAATCTACTATACTCAGGCATATTAATTTACAGCACAGGCTTCTTTGGCTGAAAGTTAAGATGTCAACAGGAAGGGAATGCTGTTTATGAAAAAGCTTTTGGTTGTACCATTTGTTGCTGCTATTGCCCTCAGTGTTTCCGTTAACTGCTTTGCAGAAACCGCTCTTACATATGTAGATACAGTTGTTTACATGAGCGACTATGAAAGAACACTTTATGAAGTGCTCGATGAGGTTGCGGAGAAGGCAAAAGCGGATATGGAGAAATATAATGGTAATATTCCCACTTATGTAGAGGGAGTAGATAAAGTTGATAATTCCTCCATCCAGCAGCCTAACGGCGGTAAGACATTAAAGGACGTAATACGCAGAAAATAGTACGATTGATGTAAAGTCAAAAATGCAATGTAAGGCGATGGCTCAGGCCGTCGCCTTATTGTATTTCACTCTCAGCAAAACAAAGAGCATATTTGTATATCCTGTGCGATTTTATCAGCATCACACAGGATATACAAATATGCTCTCTTATTATTTTGAGCCTAAAGTATTATCATAACCCAGCAGGGGGTGCCGCTGGCATGCTTTACATATTCCGGCAGAACTCCGCTGTCCGCAAGATCAACAAGTGGAACATAGAGTGTCCCGCCGATGTTTACCGCGCTGTGATTGCCTTTTTTACTGCCGTCATCAGCTAAGAATATTCCTACCTACACTCGCGGCGGAGCAATTTTTCCGTTGTAGCGCACGATGCCTTTGTCACATGGAATAGTGAGTACACCGTCAACTATATCGGGATTTTTCAATTCCTGCCAATATACAAAACTATCAGAAGTATCCTTTTGTGAGCCATCCTCTGTTTCGGCGAACGCCGTAATGCTGCAAAGAATGATCAATATAACCGACATAAGTCTTTTCATTTTATTTGCCTCCTTATTTGATCCGACACTCAGACGCGCTCATATTGTATATTCGTTATATAACAATAATATACATATTGCAATAGCCGTAATGTGTTATTTTTTCCCTTTGCAGAAAACAAAAAAGCCGCCGAAGCAGCTTTTTTGTCCTGCAAGTTCAGGTTGCAGGGAGTAAATTTACTTTAATAATTCCGATGCAACATATTCACCGACAAGCACGCCGCCAAGATCGTTCATATGTGTGCGGTCAAGCCCGTCGGGGCTGTGGTAGAACAGATCTTCAGCTGCCTTATCAAGGCGAAGATATGTTTCGGTAGTGAATTTGTGCAGATCTATACATCTTAGATTTAGCTCTGCTGCGGCTTCTTTAGCTGCCGCAGCCCAATCATCGAGGTAGGTGTTGAGTTTGCCGTCAATATATATGAGCCGGTTTATGGGCGTGCATATGATGGGTTCGGCTCCGCGCTCAAGTATGGCGTTGGCGATTTTAATGAGATTGGCCTTATAGCCTCCAAAGGCATCGAGCCAGCTGTTCTTCTGGTCGTTGTGGCCAAACTGCATCAGCACTTTATCTCCCTCGCGGAGCTGCCCAAGCACCGGAAGAACATGGCATTTAAGGCAGTCGTCTGTGTGAGTGCCCTGTTCCGCATGGTTGCTTACAGCATATTTGTCGCCAAGATACATCCCAAGGGTCTGACCCCAGCCGCAGCAATGACTTTTTTCGTCTCCGCCGCCGTATTCCTGATCGCAGACCGTTGAGTCGCCCAGGCAATATAGCGCCGGGAGGGTCACCTTTTCTATTTCCGCGCTAACCTCGCAGCCCTCAGCTACAAGTTCTATTTCAGTGTCCCTATATGGGCCGCGCTTCTGAAAGTCCGCGTCCCTGAGGGCTACCGCGTAGTCGCGGGTTATTTTTTCTCCCTTTTTCATGGGCTCGCGAAACAAAAACCTGCGGTGATTTGTTGTGATTACCACCTCAGCGTCTTTGTCCGATTCAGCCGTCAGATGAATGAGGTATTCGCCGTTATCAAGTCCACTGAAGATCATATGCCAACCTCCAAGGGGGTAACGCAGCTGAGCTCTTCATTAGGCGTCAGTGTAAGAGTCTCCTCGCCGTCAGCATATACGAGGGCAACCTTGCGGCTCTCGCCGGACAGGTTGATCAGCTTGGTCTTGTCGCCGTTCTTGAGCACGTGCACGCCGTCCATGATTATTACGTCCTCATAGTAACCGTCGGTGTTTATGAGCCCCTGATAGCTTGCGTTTTCGCTGAACAGTGAGCATATCTGGCGGGCACCGGCAAAGGAGATGTGAAGCTTGTCGCTCATAGCATCCGCATTGTAGTCCCAGAGCTGGTAGTTCCGGCTGACATAGTCGCGGCCCACCTCGGCGAAGTGCTCGCCTGCCAGAGCATAAAGGTCAACGTAGGCGCAGCCTGTTTCGTCGGCCACCTCGCCAACGGCGTTGAAGAAGCCGCCGTTGTTGCCATTGGGGGCCTCATTTTCTCCTGCGCTGCCCCATGTGTAGCCAACGGAGGGCTGGGGCTTAACAAGAATGGGGAGCATGCCCTTCTTGCTGCTTTCCTCGATCATGTACTTCAGGGCGTCCTTCATGGTGTCCTTTTTCTGATCGTCACGGTTGCGGTCGTTAATGCCGAACTGGATTATGAAGATATCGCCGGGCTGACCTTCGGCCAGAACTGTGGGGAATATATTGTCCTTCCAATTCCTTGCCCAGTCGCCGCTGGCAGCAAGGTTTACCACTTCATACTCATCGGAAACAAAGCGGTGAAGGAGCTGGGCCCAGCCTGTGCGCACTGTTCCGGGCAGAATTTCGGCCTCAACAGTCTCGGGATAAATGGGGTAGTAGTTGCAAACGGTGGAATCTCCTGCCACGAAAATTCTGGTCTTCCGGTCAAATATAGTGGGGGTGGAGGCGGCCTCTACGGATTTAAGCCTCGTGGTGCGCTGGTCTACTCTCACAGCCGCGCCCCCCTCGACCTCAAAGCCCTTCACTGTGTGTACTGTGCCCTCGGGAATGCCGACCGTACCGTACATATCCACGTTAACGCCCACCATAGTGGAGTTAATGAATATGTTGCCGCGCTCTTTATCAGACTTAGTGAAGTAGAAGTCATACTCGCCGTCGGGCAGGTCAAGAGCGTAGTCCTCGGCGGCGTTGATGCCGCCCTCGGGAGCAAAGCTCCAAACCGGAGTGATCTCGGCGGTTATGGGCATAGAGGCGGAAATGTTTATTCTTCCGTTCTGAGCGGCTGTGCGGGTCACAAGCTCGCTGCCGTTCACGTTCTTTGTGATAACAACGGCGTTGTTCACGCTGACCTCCGCGCCGGCGGGGGCGCTTATGGCCACCTGATACTCTTCAAAGCCGTCACCGTAGGCGCGCACGTCAAAGCTGTAGTCTCCCTCGAAGGATGCAGCCTGGGAATAGCCGCTTTTAAGGCGGGGGGAGAGGCCGGGTATATTTTCAAAACCGCCGGCAACGAGCTTTGCGATCTCAAAAGCGCCATAGAAGGAATAGTGTGTGTTGTCAGCCACGCCATTGGGGTGTGCTTCGTATTGACCGGGGTCAGCATAAAGATGGATCTTCTTGCTCTCTTCCATGCCGACGCGGTTGAGCATCTCTCGGCTCAGTGTATTAACATCAATGAGCGGCAGGTCGTACTTTGCGGCCATGTCACGCTGAATACTGTCGTAGCTCACGCCGTCGCCGGGCTCCCAGATGGTGCCTGTTTCCTCGTTAAACCACCGGGGCTGTGTGTGTGTGGCAATTATGGGATTGAGGCCTTTTGCAAGAGCCGGAAGTATGTACTCGTTCTCGAGCATTTCGGCAAAGTCCTCATGGCTGATATAGCGAGCCTCCTTGCTATAGTCGCCGTCGTTGTGGCCGAACTGGATCACTACGTAATCGCCGGCCTGAGCGTCGTTCAGGATAGATTCCCACCGGCCTTCGTTAAAGAAGCTTTTAAGGCTTCTTCCGGCCATGGCCCGGTTTTGCACAGTTACGCTGTCATCCAGAAACAGGCCTATCATCTGGCCCCAGCCCGCCTGAGGGGCGGCGCTTTCACGGTAAGACTGGCCGGTGGAGTCTCCGGCGATAAACAGATTAACAGGCGGAAGCTCTATCTCCTGCACCGCCGACTGCCCGGCTTCGATCATGGGCAGCTCTGTACTTTCATATGTCATTTCGGGTAAATCTCCTCTTTTTACAGTTATGGTTCGGGTCTCGCCGTTCCAGTCAACTACCATGCCGAGGGCCTCACTGACTGCGCGAACGGGCACCATAGTTCTGCCGCTTAAGATGACAGGAGCGGTCTCCATAGTGCGTGATTCGCCGTTAATTGTGTACTCCTCGCTGCCGATTGGCATAACTACTGCACGGTCGGCGATCTCAACTGTTACAACTCCGTCCGCGTAATCGACCTTTGCGCCAAGGGCCTCTGCTATGAAGCGGAGGGGCACAAGGGTGCGGCCGTTCTCGATGTAGGGCGCCGCGTCAAGAGTGCGGAGCAGGCCGTTTACCTTCGCCGCGGCGGAGTCGACTCTGAGCTCGGCTATGCCGGCGGGATAATAGCCCAGATGCGGCGGCTGGTTATAGCTGGAGTTCTGCCAAACTATGCCCATGCGGTATACATGGTCGGTCATGAGAGGGGGAAGGGCGAACTCTGTGGGTGTTGTAGTCGTATAGATGCGAAGCACGCTGTTGTCGGCGCTGCGCCAGATGACCTCCTCACGCCAGTCGCCGAAGATATCGGCCTGAAGGCAGGGGGTGGACTTGCTGCCGTTGTTGGAGACGCTGCCGTCCCGTCCGGCGTCAAGTATCACCTGCTGGCGGCCCTCGTCGTCTATCTTAAAGATGGCTGTGCCGTCAAGCAGCTCCTCATAGAGGTCGCCATCCCAGTATATTCTGAAATTCATGGTGTTGAAGCCGTAGTCAAGATTTTCGTCAAGGGAATTTATCTTGCCGGCTCCCGCTCCGGCCCAGGCCACATAGGTGCCGCCGAAGGGGCCTATGTTGGCAGCTACGCCGCGGCCGGTGTCGTTTCCGGCTTCTCTGTAGCGAAGAACCTCGCCTGTGGCCGCGTCAAACACCGTAAAGCCGTAGCGCTGGCCTTCTACCGCGTGTTCGTGAACTACGAAGAACTCAAGACCGTAGTGGAAGGGGTCAAGATCGCTCAGGTGCATAGCGTCGCCGTGACCCATGAAGGAGCACCAGAGCACGCTGCCGTCGTGGTCGAGAGTCAGTGCGCCGAAAAGTATCTCGTCCTTGCCATCGCCGTCCACATCGCCTACTGAAACATTGTGGTTGCCCTGGCCGATATATTTCTCGTTACCCTCGTCCATGGTGTCAAAGCGCCAGTATTTTGTTATCTGATTGTTTTCAAAGCTGTATGTCGCGACAACGGTTCTGCCGGGGCCGCTGCCCTCACGGCCGCCGTAGTAGCCGCGCTGGAAAACTATGTAGGGATTCTCCCCGTCCAGATATGCCACGCAAGCGTTATAGCGCTCGGAGCGGTTGCCGTAGTTGTCGCCGAAAATATCAACACTGGGCTCGTTGCTCTGGGGATCAAAGGGTGTATTCACTATACTGCGCCCGGTCTCGCCGTCGAACACGGTTACCCAGAGGGGTCCTTCCAGATTTTTGCCGGACCAGTTATTTGT
>JAFLUQ010000103.1 GCA_022508735.1 Oscillospiraceae bacterium
CAGTTCAGCAAGAGATAAACGCTTTTTTGCAAAATCACACGGAACCCCTGAAAACACTCGTGTTTTCGGGGGTTCTTTTTTGCTGTGGGCGGCGTTTGGTGCAAATCTGGTGCAAATCTGGTGCAAATGGTGTTTGGTAGTTACCCGTTCCCGATTTCCAGCCCGTTGTAGCCGTCTTTCTTTAAGAGGGCGCTGGCGTACTCTCTACTGAACGAGTAGTAAAAGCTCTGGTACACAATATGGTCATCTGGGCGTAGGGAGAGCTGCATGGTATTCCCCTCGTTCCTTAGCACTTGCTCCATCTCCGTAGCCGTCAGGCCAATATAAAAGCCGACATTGTAAAGAAACAGCTTTCCGTAGATACGATTCCTGTTTTCCCCCTTGTTCTTTACAAATGGATAGAATACATTTTTGTTGATGTGGTTTGCACGAATGTCGGCAAGCAGGTAATCCGAGAGCGTTTTACCCTCTGCTGGCTTTAGGGTGCGCTCCGTTACTTGCCATTTGCCACGCTTGATGTCCCGAATAGCCGCCTGAATGTCCTTATCCTTTAATTTGTCGGCTTTTTCAAGCACAGCAACCCTATATGTAACCGTTTCAAGAGAAAGATGATTTATGATACCATGCAAGGCTTCCCTTTTCCCTGAGGTAAAACTGCTTATTCGCTGGGCATAACGCTTTACACGGTCAGCTTCACGGTCAATGCTTTTAGAGACAAGGGTGCTTGACAGCATATTTTGAAACTGCATTTGCTCCATCTCGGCGGTGACATCTATTTCAATGCCATCACTTGATACCAAGAGATAGCGGGGGGCGGGCATTACTGACAGCTTCAAAGCCTGTTTGAACACCTTGCCCGTCATTAAATCCTTGTTTTCTTCAAAAAAGGATTTATATTCGTTACAGAACAGCGAAACGTCCTTGTAATATCGCTGCGGGTTTTCGCCATATACCGCACTATTGCTCAAAGAAACAGCCGAGCGACATTGTTTTATCCAATACGCAAGCTGGATAAAGTTGAGGTTCTCTATATCTACATTAAACAGCGGATTCATAACTCGTACCCCCTTAGAATATTATTATATTTTTTATTATTCAAAAAGTCAAGAACTACATTCCTGTTTGTAGGAATGTAGTTGGGCCAATTCGTTGACTTTGAAGAAAAAATGTGCATAATGACAGGTGTCGGCTGACGCTGAACCTTGAAAACTGAATAGCGTTGCGAGAGGGTTATACTGCACTGAGTTCTGCCGTAGAATGATATATACAGAAAAACTTGGTCAAAAGAAAGGAGAGTGTGACAGCGATTGTGACATTACGGCAATCGCTGAAATTAAGTAAATGGTATGTGAAGAAACGGCGAAGCCGCCGCTTCTTCACATATTCCGAGAGCATTTTGTATCATTGGGTTATGCCCTTTCTCCCCGCCGTTGGCGAAAAAAGTGGTTTTAGTCTTAACTTGGGGGTGATTGAATGGGTCGGAACAGCAAGAACATTAAAATAGAGCTGAACCGCCGTATTGACGGGTTGCTTCGCATAGGAGAAAAGAAGGTCAAGAACGATAAGAGCAATCCTAATCGGGCCGAGGGTATCCATTCAGTCCGAACCGCTGATACATACAGGGCCGTCGCAAACAGCTTTGGGGACTTCCTAAAATCTCAGGGGGTCAAGACGATTGCCGACATAGAAAGGCAGCACATACAGGCTTATATGGAGAGCCGAGCGGATTTATCGGCATACACGCACAGCCGTGACCTGTCTGCAATCAATAAGCTCTTGGATACACGGTACACGCCGAGAGATTTTGGCTTTCAGGATAGGAAATACTCTGCCATTACAAACAACCGAGGGCTTTCCCGCTATAACACCTCAGAGGCGAACAGGAACAGAGAACAGCTAAGTTTTGTACGGGCAACGGGTATCCGCAGACAATCCATAGCGACGGTTACGCCGAGCCAAGCTGTCAGGAACGCCGACGGTCAAGTTATCGGATTTCATGTCATTGAAAAGGGGGGTCGAGAGCGTAATTGTGTGGTTCTGGAGCAGGACAGGCAACGCATTACCGAGCTGGTCAATCAAAAGACAGCCAAACAGGGGGCAAATACCCCGATGTTCAAAGAGGTTGACCGTAACGCCAATCCACACTATGCCCGCCGAGAATACGCTCAGGCGCTGTACGCCGACTTAAAGCAAGCCCATGAACAGGGGCGGGATTACTACGACGGCATCAGGGATAGCTTTATAAAACAAGAGGCGTTTGATAAGGCTATCAGACGCTATGACAAAACAGAGATTAGAGGCGGCCTTGATAGAGATACGCTTGCCGAGGTGAGCCAAAACATGGGGCATAACAGGATTGATGTTATTTTATACCACTATTTGCGCTGATTTTGGTTATACGGGCTATATGATGGCAGTAAAATGTAATAATCATATAAACTTAGTAAGGGACGGCGAGCATGATGTATCTTACAAAAGAAGAGCGTGATTTTCTGCAAGTGGTCAGTGCCGACTGTGCCGACAGCGAGTTTGAGCGGTGGGTAGAGCTTATGGAGCAGGAATACGCTTCAATGGCATATTGACCATATAATTCCTTCCTATCCTCGCAAAATGCGAGGATTTTATTATAAATCAGCACAATTAAGTTATTATTCTTTGCGTAGCAGCATATACTATAATATAGCAGACCTGATACACCTGCTTATACATTGCTCACCTTTACTGACTAAGCAAAAAAATGAAGGGGTAGGAATATATCAGGGGCAGAATATAAACTGGTAGCAACCCGCCGAGGGTTGAACATAAAAGGGCAGGAATACATAATCCCCTCGTAACGCAAAGTTGCGAGGGGATTTCTTTGCTCGAACACAATATTTTTATAAATCCAAATACTCGTAGCGTACAATAAAACAAATTCAGTCCAGCGGGACGCTGGTAGCGATAGCTCCCCTTCGGGCGAGTGGATACCAAGAACGCCACGGCGTTCAAGTCGGTGCTCCAACGAGCTTTGCTAAAGCTCCCTCGCAAAGCGAGGTTAGCTGTTTACCATCAGCCTTGCTGATGGCTGAAACTTAACAATGTAAAGGAGGAACAACTTCTTGAAAGATTATTATAATAAAGCAAAGGATAGCTTGGTAATATCTCGTTCTACTTATACAAAATCGTATGAAACGCTTAAAATACAGGCTGCGGCTGAGGGCAGAACCGCTTTAGAGTTTTGCGTTTGGTATGATTTTCAGTTGGTCAGTGTCGCACGGCTTGATGTCAATGTATTTTCCTGCATTTTGGAATTGATTGAGAAAGGACACATTACGGGCCAGTATATAAAGCAATTTCGCCTTGCCTGTATTCTGATGCAGAAGTTCCTGCAATCCAGCAAAGCGATAAACGACAGGAAGTGTACAGAGTATCTTACGGACCACCCCGAAGTGAGCACAAGGCTTGAAACAAAGCGCATTGACATTGATTTCAGCAAATTTCTCAAATATGACAGGTACAAGGCGCACAAGCAAATGTTTCCGTATTTCAGGCAGCAGAGTATCAGCACAGACCTTATAGCCGAGCTGGTAAGCCGAGAGCTGCTTGCCTATGACCTTGACTTCCGCAACCTGATTTTCCTGAACAGGACGGATACGGATATAATCGGCGTGGAAAAATTGGGGACAGGCTCAAAGCACTTCCAACGTCTTGAGGGAACAATGCCGATATGCTGGCTCTATTGGGCAGAGGACAGGCAGTATATCACCCTCTCCACCGATATTGAAACAGTAGTGTTTTTTGACAAGACTTTGAATTTGCTCAAGTACCTCACAAGCAATGCGCCGAGGACAGGAACACTGTATGCCAGCCTACATACGCCCAACTGTCTTGTTGAAACATATAAAAACACGATTTCATTGCTTAAAGAAGGTGTAAGAATCGAATTTATTTTTGAGGACGAAGAAAAAATCAAGCGATTTGATAGAATTAAACTATTATCGGATATTCCTGTGGCTGCTGACGGTGACACAGAGCCTGCAACAGAAGATGATAACGAGGAAGATTTGCCGTTCTGACGAAAAAAGCTCCTGCCGGGTAAGCGGCAGGAGCTTTTTATAATCTCACCGCTCCATTACTATAATCTAATATCAATATTTATAAGTAAAGGAGCATTTGTATGGTTAGTATCTGTATCTGCAATCTTAGTCTCTATAATAGTGGGCAATTAATGTGTGAATGGCTGGTGCTGCCTGCCACAAAGGACAAGCTGCAACGGCTGTTGCACCGAATTGGTATCAATGAAACCTATGAGGAATGGTTCATCGCTGACCATTCCAGTGACTTTGAGTGCGTTAATGAGGTCATCGGCGAATACACAAGCGTATCGAGCCTAAACCGCCTTGCAGAAAGGCTTGGAGAGATGACCCGCAATGAGCTTGAAATGTTGGAAGCTGTTGCTGAGGGCTGGGGCGTAAAGAATGTAGACGAGCTATTGAAGCTCTCCTATAACCTTGACTGCTTCACACTGTACGAAGATGTCCACGACGAAAAGGAGCTTGGGGAGTGCTTTTTCTACGAGCTGGGGGCTATCGAGGTTCCCAAAAATCTGCTGCCGTACTTTGACTTTGAGGCATATGGTCTTGACCTCAGATTGTCTCTGGACGGTATGTTTACATCTCACGGATATGTTGAGCAAATTGAGGAGCTGAAAGAAATAGAATATTGAATAGTTTTGTGGTTTTCTTTTTTTAGCCTCTCCTATTCCTGCTTCAAGGAATGGAAACGGCCAAAACATAGAAATACCGTGAAAAATATGTTATCTTCAAAATGTGAGCTGCGAAAGCTATTAACAAAAATACTCAGTAAAGGAGATAACATATATGCCTAATTCAATTCCAAAGATGATGACCGTTAGACAAATCGCTAAAACGGGGCTGCTGCCTGAGGCGGCAATCCGTAGATTGCTCAGGGAGAAAAAAATCCCCGCCGTTTATTCAGGGAAGAAAGCCTATATCAACTTTGGTACGCTTTGCGAACAGTTGGCCAATCTAAAGCCTGCCAGTTAAGAAAGGAGAGCGTTACCGTGCATATCAAAGGCGTAGTACAGCGTGGAGAGTATACATACCGCTTTACCGTTTCCGTCGGCTTCGACGGGAACGGTAAGAACGTCAGGAAAACGATGACATACAAAGTGCCTGAGGGAACAGCGCCGACCAAAGCTGAAAAAATGGTCATGGCGGCATATACCGATTTTGCCCGTAAGTGTAAGGATTCACGGGAGCTTGACGAGAATATGCGCTTCAAGGAGCTGGTTGAAATCTACCTCAGGGAGTATGCCGTCAACGAGCTAAAGCCAGTTACAAGGGACAATTATAAGAGCGATTTAGAGGTTCATATGCTGCCCGTGTTCGGCAACAAGAAAATCAGCGAAATTACAACGCAATCGCTGACACGATATTTTACAGGGCTGAATAAAGCCTCAGAGACGACAAGGAAGCTCAAAACCGTAATGTCAAGCGTTTTTACCTATGGTGTCACACAGGGCTACATTCAGAAAAATCCGTGCTGTGGCGCTCTTTATAAGAAAAATACGGCCAAAGCCAAGAAGGTGAAATATCTGAATAAGGAACAGTGTAAGAAGCTGATTTCCGTAACGAACGAGTACAGCACGGTCAATATAATTATCCAATTTCTGTTATTTACAGGGTTGCGTATCGGCGAGTGCCTTGGGCTGAGTTGGAGCGACATAGACTTTATTAACGAGACAGTGACCATCAGAAATACGCTGTCTTTTGCGGATAAACACTGGTTTTTATCCGCACCTAAAACGGCGACGAGCTATCGGACGCTCAAACTGAGCAGCTATACAAAGACGCTGCTGCTGGCCCATAAGGCAAAGCAGGACGAGCAAAAGAAAGTTGTCGGCGAGGCGTGGGTCAACCCCGACGTTGTGTTTACTTCCGCTGTCGGCAATTTCTATGACAGGAACTTCGTTAATAAGTATCTCAAGAAAATCCTGACCGAAAATAGTATGCCGCCCCTGAGTGCTCACGCTCTCAGACATACAAACGCAAGCCTTATGATTAACTCAGGCGTAAACATCAAGGCGGTGTCCAGTCACTTGGGGCATTGCAATATTGCCATCACAGGTGACATTTATTCCCATATCTTTGAAGAATACGAGGCGAGGATTGCCAACGCCCTTGAGGAAAACCTGCTCTAAGCAACGGACACATACCAGGCACAACCTATAAAAACGGTTGTGCCTGGTGGCGATACTATTCAATTTCTACATTGTCAACCGAACTATCAAGCAGTATATTGATAAGCTCGTTACGGGAACGGTTGCTTTTTTGGGCTAAATTATCTATTTTTTCGAGGGTTCCTTCCCGTATCCGTACAGATATTACCTTAAAGCCATCATCACCCTTTCGGGTGACCTTAATCGGTTCTCTTGCCATAACATCGCCTCGCAATATAGTATAGATATATTATACTGCGCTGATACGATGTCAAAAATATTTATAAGATATTCGATAATGAATATTTTTATATTGACTTTTGATGACGGGGAGACTATAATAATGTCGAATTTCGGCGAAAAGCCGAGGGAAAGGAGAAATAATCATGGACCAATTAGGCGGAATCATTATTCTTGCAGCCCCTGCGGTAGCGTTTATCGTTACCCTTCTCGTGACAAAAAGAGTCGCACAGATGATTTACAACAAAACAGGATATAACGGATTCGCTTCCCTACAGCAGATACTTTGCGCCTCCATCTCCATCATTGCTATCATATTTGCGTTTTTAGACAATAACACCCTGATGCTGCTTGCGCTTGTCCCCGTTGCTATCCTCCTTGTGTTGAACTTGAAGGCAAAAAATCCCGCCTATATTATTGTGTTGACCGTTTTGCAATTGCTATACGGCGTTGCATGGCTGTTGTTTATGATTTTGAAGATAGTCCTTAACTATGTACTTCATTTCAATATGCAAGGTCTTAGTATTCAGTTGGACGAGCTTAATGCCGTCACACAGGAGCAGGCCGCTCAACAGCAGGCGACGGCGCAGGCAGCGCAACGGCAAGCGTACGAGACAGCGGACGCTTACGCACAGCGCTTAGGTTTCCGTGACGCCGATGACGCCGAGAGGGCGGGTATTGATACAGGAAAGTATCGCCGCTAAATCACACGGTGTAGGAAGGAGAATGGCATGGTACCTAACCTTATCCATGACCCGATTGAGGATACCGAGGAATACAAAAAGGCTATGAAGCGTATTCAGCCTGTTTTAGACCGTGAGTTTCAGGGCCAGTTTGGATTAGGTCTGTGCCATGTCATTTGGCACAGACAAAAAGAACTGCTTCGGATGTGCGGAATTGAATGGAAAACGCCCGCCGAAATGAATCGAAATGTCACCTTCGATTGATGGGCAAGACTGTGGTATAAATTTGGGCTAAAAAATCCCGTGGGAGGTTTCTGGAATGAAACTTCCCACGGGATTTTCTTTGATTGACGGGCAAAATCGTGGTGCAAATTTGGTGCAATAACTTGTGAAACGCCCTGAACTTTACGGGACGATATTCAATCAGAGCCGCACGATACGGCACAATATGGGCGTTATACACGATACGAGACAAACCAAAACGGCGAAATGAAAACAGCAAGCGTTAAAAAAGCGGATTTTTCAAATCAAAGAACGTCCAAAACCCCGGAAATTACGTATTTCCGGGGTTTTCATATATGTTTTCCGCTGATTCGGTTTGGCCGTTCCATTTATATTGCGGTTCTCTTTGCGATGATACAAAAATGATGCACACAGATGGTATAATAGCCACAGAGCGGCTATTATATGGGATCAAACTGCATATACCACAACGGCGCTTCGCGCCTGTGGTATAATGGGGCCATGGGGGGTGGGCAAATGAACAAAATATTGATCGCCGAGGATGAGCCCGCGATCGCTAACCTGATCAAGACAGCTCTGGACGGCCCGGATTATAGCTGCACATGGGCTGCCGACGGCATCGCGGCGGCGGATCTGTTGGAGCAGAAACCGTTCGACCTTGTGCTGCTGGACATCATGCTCCCCGGAGCCGACGGCTATGAAGTGCTGGAGTACTGCCGGGCGCTGGAGGTCCCGGTCATCTTCCTGACCGCGAAGGGAACGGTTGAGGACCGGGTCCGGGGCCTGCGCCTGGGAGCGGAGGACTACATCACAAAGCCCTTTGAGCTGATGGAACTGCTGGCCCGTGTGGAAACCGTGCTGCGCCGGTGCGGGAAAACGGGGCGGGTGCTGTCCCTGCCGCCAGACCTTGAAATTGACACCGCTGCCCGGACAGTACACCGGGACGGTGTTCCAGTGGCATTGACGGCCAAGGAGTACGATCTGCTGCTCCTGTTCTTCCAGAACAAAAACGTCGCCTTATACCGGGACAGTATTTACAGGAGCGTATGGGGAGATGAGTATATGGGAGAAAGCCGCACGGTGGATCTCCATATCCAGCGGCTGAGGAAAAAGCTGGGGCTGGAAAAC
>JAFLUQ010000104.1 GCA_022508735.1 Oscillospiraceae bacterium
AAGACACAAGAACCTAAATCTTGCATGTCTGCCAATTCCATCACATCCGCATACATTATAAAAAGTATACCACATTAATTTCTTTTTGTCAAAGCTTTTTTAATCATAACCTCTTTTTTTGTTTCATAGTCTGTAACGAAAAGGGGGATTTTAATGAAGGATTACATCGAGGAGCGGGCTGTTGAGCTTGCCAATTACATAATAGAAAACAACGCAACCGTGCGTGGGGCGGCCAAGGTGTTCGCCCTCTCTAAGTCAAGTGTGCACAAGGACGTGACAGAACGTTTGGGAAAGATAAACCCGTCGCTGGCGGCGCGGGCCAAGCTGGTGTTAGAAAGAAACAAGGCCGAACGGCATATCCGCGGCGGCATGGCAACAAAGCATAAGTACGAGGAGAGGGCCAGAGAGGTGGAGTGCCGCCGTCAGGCGAGATAAATTCAGGTGGGTCAAAATTTCCCTTGACCTGCCTTTTCCTTTGTGATATAATAAATATGTATACAAAAATATACAAAGGGGAAATGAAAATGAAAGAACGTATATACAGCATACCTCTCACTGACGCGTTAAACGAAAGCTGTGACTGCGTCATGTGCGCTCTTGAGAGAAAGCTTGAGAATGACGCGGTCGAATACTTCATGGGCGCGTCAAAAATGGAGCCGGATGTGCGCATAATGACAAATAAAAAAGGATTTTGCCGCCGTCATCTCCATATGATGGAGGAAAGCGGAAGCCCTCTCGGGCTGGCATTGATGCTGGATACTCACCTTGATGAGCTGCGCGGCCGTATAGAGAAAAAGGGTAAGGGTGGTCTGTTTGCCGCGAAAAAGAGTGCTGAGGCTCTCTGTGAGGAGATTGGCAAAATAATCGACGGCTGCGTGGTTTGCGATAAGCTTGAATCACACCTGTTTGACGCGGCGGCCAATTTGGTGTATCTGTGGGATAAGGAGCCGGACTTCAGGAAAAAGCTTGAAACGTCAAATGGGCTTTGCCTGCCGCATATGCTGCTGGTGCTTAAAGCTGCCGGCTCTGAGCTGGGCGGAAAACGGCTTGATGAATTCGTAGATTTTATTGTAACGACCCAAAACGAAAAGCTTGAGACCCTTAACGAAGATGTGAACTGGTTCACTAAAAAATTTGACTTTAACCACAAAGATGACGACTGGAAAAACAGCAAGGACGCAGTGCCCCGTGCTGTTAATAAGCTGGTAAAATTTTAATTCAGGAGATTGTGATAAAATTGAATATTCTTAGATTTTTAACCCCAAAAAGCCAGGTGGTTTATCTTTACAGCGACTTCACGCTGCGCCAGGCCATGGAAAAGATGGAGTATCACCGTTATACTGCGGTTCCTGTAATAAACCGCAGCGGTGAGTATGTGGATATCCTGACGGAGGGCGATGTGCTGTGGAGCCTTAAAAACACTTGTAATTTTGATCTGCGTGTAGCCGAGCAGACCCCGCTCAGCGAGGTGCACCGTCATTCTCATAAGGACCCCATCGGTGCCGGTTCGGATATAGAGGATCTTATGTCGCTGGCTATAAACCAAAATTTTGTTCCCGTCATTGACGATACAAATGTATTTATCGGCATAGTGACACGAAAAGACATAATGCAATACTGTTTTAGTAAGCTTAACGAAACCAAGTAACTCTTGAAAAATTTGGAGTGATACCCATGATTCAGAAAAAGGACTTTTTAAAGGTAATTCTTTTGAGCATAATAACCTGCGGAATATATGAGATCATATTCCTCTATGAATATGACAAGGAGCTTCGCTCTGTGCTGACTCACACGAAAAAGCGCCCGCCGGAGTATCTGCTGGCCTTTGTGCTGAGCCTTTTGACCTGTGGACTGTTCATGTTCTACTGGTACTATATGGTTTTTGCTTCTCAGGCTGATGAGGCGAAGGCCACAGGTGTGGTGTTCAACGTGGAGGATCCGGTCGTTATGACCATATGTATGATAATTCCGTTTTTTAACATATACCTGCTCTGTGATAATTTCAATAAACTGCTTGAAGAGTAAAAAAGAAAAAAGATACAGACCGGCCGCAGCCGGTCTGTATCTTTTTTAATATATTTTTCGCCCTGCTACTGCGTTGATATCGAGAACGCTTTCTCCGCCGCCGATATTGAGCGACGGAATGACGAAGCCGTTCAGCACGAATTTCACATCTGAGGACCATATGTCAGCGGTTGATGCGCTCTCCTGCTCCGCTTCAGATACCTCCCAGACCGCGTTATCCGGCGCAGTTATGGTGGTGGTGCGGCTCCCGGCGTTCCATGAGAAGCTGTAGCCGCAGCGGGCGAGGTCGCTCTCGGAGGCGTAAAGGGACTCATTTATCCGCCAAAGCGGAATAGTCACGCCGTTCACTGTGGCCTCGCGGTCGGCAGTTATTTTCCCCACAACGGACGGTTCCTCTCCAAAAGCTATTATAGATGGAATATATTTTTCCTTATAGTGCATATCTTTGATGGCGCTGCCGGTTTTTGTGTCAGCGCGGTATAGCACAATACCATTCCATATATCTATGCTTCTGCTGTCGGCAAGAGTGTCAGGCAAAACTATAGTTTTTATTGAGTTGATCGACAGAGAAATTTTTTCAAGCCCTTCAGGCAGTTCTATATTAACTATTCCGGTGTCATATGACGAAGTATTGAACTCTTTAATACTCTGCGGCAGCCTCAGAGCCGAAAGGGACGTACAGTAGTGAAACAGAAAGGTATTATAGCGGTCGCCGAATTTTTCAATTCCGTTGGGCAGCTCCAGCTGTTCAAGAGCCGGACATCTGTAGATGCTGTAGTTTTCCAGAGCTGAGATCCCATCAGGCAGACTGAGACTCTTTAAAAACGGGTTGTATGCAAAGCTGTATGCTGCAAGCGTAGTTACTCCTTCAGGAGCGGTATAAGTCTCATCTTTTTTTCCGGCAGGATATTTTACCAGCACAGCTTTGTCCTTGCTGAATAAAACTCCGTCAACGGAGGAGTAGGCAGTATTTATATCGGACACAGAAAACTCCTCCGGGGCAGTAGCCGATATAAAGGTCTGCGAATCTATAGTTTCCACGGTTGAAGGGATAATCAGCTTCCGAGGCGATGGGGAAAGACAGAAGGCATTTGAGGCAATTCTGATCACACCTTCAGGAATTGTATATTCATCCATGGCTTTGGCCGGTGGATAGCAGAGTATGGTCATAGGTTCACGGGAGTACAGCACGCCGCCGTCGTCAAAATAGAACTGATTTGCCGGGGCAACTTCAACGGCCTCTAACTGCGGGCAACCCGCGAAAGCACTGCCGCCGATTTCAGATACTGTCGCGGGCAGGTATACGTTTTTCAGAGATTGGCAGTAGTAAAAGGCCCATCGACCTATCTCAGCACAATTCGTGAATCTTATTTCCTCTATTCCGGAATAGGCGAATGCGTAGTCCCCAATGCTTTTTACTCCGGCAGGGATATCTATGTGAGAGAGCGCCGGGCACTGCCGAAAGGCTTCATGAGATATGACAGTCAGGCTCTCGGGCAGGGTCACGCTTTCGAGATTATAAAGAACTCCGAACCACCCGCCCTTGAAGGCGCCGTAGCCGACGGAGATGACACCTTCCTCGATTATAACACTGTGGATACAGTCACTGTAATTGAACCACGGGGCGTGGTCTGTGGCGGAGAACAAATAGTCGGCCATCAATCCCTCGCCGAAAACGCGCAGCTCGCCGGTTTCGGTATTTAGCTCCCACTTTACGTTATCTCCGCCGTTTTCGCCGCAGTCGCCGCCAACAGTCTCCGCTTGTGCCGATAGACACAGCAGGGCTGTTATGGCAAAAATTAAGGCCATAAGCTTTTTCATTTTTATCGCTCCTTTTGTCGCTTTGTAAATTAGACGAGTAAAAGGCAGAAAAAGTTCCCGTCCTTTAAAAATTTATTCAGTTAACAAGGTCCTTCATCCATTTGTCATTACGCTGACGCACTAACACCGCAATACATTTGACAACTTCCTCTATGTAGCTGGAGCCAAGCACTATTGGCGCGGGCAGCCCGAGGACTAAGCCTGAGATCGTCACCAGCGGCACACCTATGAACCACACTCCGCCCGCGTCGCTGATCATGCAGAAGATCGTGTCACCGCCGCTGCGCATAGTACCCACGATCGACACCGTGGAGAGGGCCTTGAAGGCCATGAAGCAGGCGCATATGCGCAGCATAGCTATGCAGATGGCCCTTGTGTCGGGCGTCATTTTGAAAAATCCTGTAATGGCCGGGGCGGCGGCAAAGAGAGCTATACCGATGACTAACCCCTGCACGACCGCGATGCCCTGATAAAATTTAGTCTTCTGAAGGGCCGCGTCTCTGCGGCCGGAGCCTATCTCCTTGCCGACGATCACGCCTGCGGCTGTCGCCGTGCCGAAAACCACGGCAAAGAGCATGCTTTCAACCGTGCCGACTATGCTGTGGGCCGCCGCCGGGCCGCTGCCCAGCCGTGCCAGCACCGCCCCGTAGACCGTGATGCCAAGCCCCCATATGGTTTCATTTATAAACACCGGCATACTGGTGCGCATATAGCCGTGAAGGAAGCCCTCGGGGAAGCTGAAGGCTTCTTTTATCGGAGCAAAAAACAGCCCGCGGTGCCCTGCCATGCCGAAAAGTACGACTCCCAGCTCCAGAAGCCGGGCCGATACGGTCGCTATGGCCGCGCCGCGAACTCCCAGCGCAGGCAGGCCGAGCTTGCCGAATATAAGTATATAGTTCAGCACTCCGTTGACTGCCAGTGAGGTGACGCTGCCTAAGAGCGGTATGGTCGGTCTCTCGATGGCCTTAAGCCCTGTTCCGAGGATAAAGGTCAGAGAAAATAATATGTAGCCAAGGCAGGAAATGCGAAGGTAGGCCGCGCCGCCGGGGATTATTTCGAGGTTCCTTCCGGCCAGGAGCTTCATCAGTGAGGTGGGGAAGAGCCCCGCCGCCAGTGTGAACACGGCCCCGAAGCCTATGCTCAGGCACAGCCCGACCGTCATTACTGCCCGAATTCCCTTTTTATCCTGCTTGCCCCAGAACTGAGAGAAAAACACCGTGGCACCGCTGCATATGCCGAAGACCATCAGGTTATAGACAAAGAACACCTTGTTGGCCATGGCAACTCCGGCCAGCTCCACTTCGCCCAGCCGGCCTATCATCAGGTTGTCTAAGAGGCTTACGCTGCTGGTTACCAGATTCTGCAGCATGAGAGGCACTACCAGCATCAGATATGTTTTAAATGCTTGTTTGTTTATGATAGAGGACATACGCCGTGATACTCCTTCTGATTGAATACCCCTATTTTAGCATAATTATGCACTTTAGTCAACACATATCCGGCTAAATTTTATTTAATATACATTCCGTTCCGCCACGGCGTTGATGTCGAGCACGCTTTCACCGTTACCGATATTGAGAGAGGGAATGACAAAGCCGTTCAGTACGAATTTCACGTCCGAAGACCATATATCGACAGTGGCATTGCTCTCGGACTCCGTTTCAGATACCGTCCATTCCACGGTTTCCGGCGCGGTTATGGTGGTTATGCGGCTCTCCGGATCCCATGAGAAGGTGTAGCCGCAGCGCGCAAGGTCTTTTTCGGAGACGTATAGGGAATAGTTTATCCGCCAGAGAGGGATAGTAACGCCGTTTATAACGACCTTCCGGTCAGAAGCTATCTGTCCCACCACGGACGGCTCCTCTCCGGGGCCGATAATTGACGGAAGGAAATATATTTTCCGGTATGGACTTTTCGACAGTTCGATCAGTGCGGCCTCTGCTGCGCTTCCACTTCGGCAAAGCAGGACGGCCCTGCTGTTATAAAAATTGCAGGTGAGATCATCAGGCAGAATAAGTGTGCTGCAGCCGCCGATAACGCCGCTTTCGAGCTCAGTCACGCTGTCGGGCAGATTGACGTTTACAAGGTCGATGTCAAAGGCGGCGGCGTCTATCCACCTTACTCCCTCAGGGACGATGAAGCGTGTTATCTTCGGGCAGCCCGTGAGCATATCCTGAGGCAGATCTTTGACGCCGGAGGGTATATTGACTGACTCAAGGTTCTTACAATTCTGGAATGTCCAAAGGCCGAGAGTGGTCACGGTGTCAGGCAGGGTCAGCTTTCTCAGGTTATAGCTGCCGGCAAAGGCGTTGGCGCCAATCTCGGTGACTCTGTCGGGAACGGTGTATTCCTCGTCAGCTTTGTCGGCCGGATATATGACCAGCACAGTTTTATCCTTGCTAAGCACCACTCCATCGACGGCGCAAAAATACGGATTGCTCTCTGATACTTCAAATTCTGCCGGAGCGAGCGCACTTCGGAAGTCATCGGCGCGTATATCTGAAAGCGTGGACGGCAGCACCAGCCGCTTGGGGTGACTGTGTTTCCAGAAGGCCAGAGCGTCTATGCCCGTGACGCCTTCGGGGATCACATATTCTTCGTCAGTTTTGCCCATGGGGTAGGCTATGAGAGTAGGGCCCTTCCGGGAATAGAGCACGCCGCCGTCCTCAAAAAAACATGTATTCTCCGGGTCAACGGCTATTGCGGGCAGGCCTGGCATGTCATCAAAAGCGAGCCATGATATTTCGGTGACGTTTTTCGGTATTGTGAGCTCTCTAAGACTGTTGCAGCCGCTGAATGCAGAGCCTCCTATGTAGGCCAAATTATCTAAGGAGGCGAGATTTATTTTCTCAAGCTTTTCGCAGCCGTAAAATAGACCATAGCTTATGCTGGTCATATTTTTTGACAGAGTGGCCGACCTGAGTTCCGGGCAGTGAAAAGCATAGTCGCCGACCTCCGTCACGCTGTTGGGAAGGTTAAGCTCCCTTATGCCGGTGCCCCAAAAGGCGCGTCCCGATATGCTTTTGAGCGTACCGGGCAGGGTGACGGATGCCATGCCTTTGCAGCCGAAAAAGGCAGAGGGTCCGATAGCCTCTACTCCCTCAGGCAGGGTGATTTCTGTCAGCGATGAGCAGTCACAGAAAGCAAAGTCCGGCACGGCGACGACGGTGGAGGGCCAGTCAACGGAGCTCAGGGTCGTGCACCCGTTAAAGGCGTGTTCACCGATATCTGTCATCCCCTCGTGGAGCTTTATTTTTTTTAGGCTTGCACAGCCCATAAAAGCCTCGACACCTATTTTGGTTACGTTAGACGGAATGGTATACTCCTCCAGTCCCGTATACTTAAAAAGTCCTTTGGGGACAGCGGTCAGGCTTTTGGGAAGGACGGCAGTCTTAAGCTCCCGGCAATAATAGAACACGGATTCGTCAAGTTCTGCGCCCTCGGGAACAGTCACTTGGCGTATATTGGTTTGCATGAAAGCACCGCAGCCGATTCTCCGCACCCCGCCGGGAATATCGACCGACGTAAGCGGTGTGCCTGCAAAGGCGTAGTCTCTGATGCTGTTCAGCGAAGCCGGCAGACTGACGCTCTCCATAGCCTCCATTGAACAGAAGGCATTGATACCTACCGTGGTGACGCCTTCTTCAATGGTGAGGCTTCTGACAGTGCTGCTGTATTTGGCCCAAGGTGCCATCGAATGACTCCAGTAGTCGGCCATCAGGCCCTCGCCGAAAACGCGCAGCTCACCGGTTTCGGTATTCAGCTCCCACTTCACGTTTGAACCGCCGTTTTCGCCGCAGTTTCCGCCCACGGTCTCCGCCCGGGCTGATATGCACAACAGCGCCGTGAGAGTAAAAATCAGGGCTATAAGCTTTTTCATTTTTATCGCTCCTTTTTGTTCTTCTGTAAATTAGACGATAAAAATGGAAAAAAGTTCCCGGCTTTTGAAAAAATCCCCCGATCTGTTCAGATCGGGGGATTCAATATTTAACCTATTGCCGCCTCAATTGCGTTGGCCAGCTGGTCGGGGCAGGAGGTGCCGCGGCCGTTGCAGTTTATGCCGCGGAGGCTCGCGATAACGTCCTCAGCCTTTCGGCCCTCGGCGAGCCGGGCAACGCCCTGTGTGTTGCCGTTGCAGCCGCCCATAAACTGAACGCTTTTGATTATGTGATCGTCGTCGATCTCGACGGCTATACTTCTTGAGCATACGCCCTTTGTCTGATAGTTGTATACCATTTTCTTACCTCACTTAGATTGGCCGTAGTAGGCGTTCTTGCCGTGCTTGCGCATAAAGTGCTTATCAAGCAGGAAGGCGTCCACGTCAGGAACAGAGGGGTTCAGGAGCTTGGTGTTAAGCGCCATCATGCCGACCTCTTCCATAACGACCGCATTGTGCACGGCTTCGTCAGGCGTCTTGCCCCAGGAGAAGGGGCCGTGGGACTGCACTACCACACCGGGCACATATACCGGATTGATACCGGCGTTATTGAAGGTCTCAATGATGACCTTGCCGGTGTTAAGCTCATACTCACCCTCGATCTCCTCCTGAGTGAGAGGACGGGTGCAGGGGATAGGGCCGTAGAAGTAGTCTGCATGGGTGGTGCCGAGCGGAGGAATGCTCTTGCCGGCCTGAGCCCAGATAGTAG
>JAFLUQ010000105.1 GCA_022508735.1 Oscillospiraceae bacterium
TAAAGGGTTCGGAAACGGCGATGCGCAAAATAATCTCTTATCATTCCTTGCTGCGCGAACGAGAGATTTACTTTAATGAAATATTTGTGCCGGCGCGCAGCGGCGGAATGGAGATTATTATGAACATAAAACAGGCAAAGGAACAAATCAAAAATGCGGTTACGGCTTATTTCACTAAGGATGAATTCGGCAGCCCTGTAATTCCCGTCGAGCGGCAGCGGCCGGTTTTCCTGCTTGGCCCTCCGGGCATCGGCAAAACGGCAGTTATGGAGCAGATAGCGGCGGAGCTGGGCGTGGGCCTTGTTTCGTATTCGATGACCCATCACACCCGTCAGAGCGCCCTCGGCCTGCCGTTTATCGTGCAAAAGACCTACGGCACAGAGGAATACAGTGTGTCTGAATACACAATGAGCGAGATCATCGCCTCGGTCTATGATATGATCGAGACCACAGGAAAGCGTGAGGGTATTCTGTTCCTTGACGAGATAAACTGCGTTTCCGAAACGCTGGCCCCTGTTATGCTGCAGTTTTTGCAGTATAAGGTCTTCGGGCGGCATCGCGTGCCGGAGGGGTGGATAGTGGTTGCCGCCGGTAATCCGCTGGAGTATAACAATTCCGTCAGGGAATTCGATATCGTCACCTGGGACAGGCTCAAGCGCATAGAGGTTGAGCCCGACTACCACGCGTGGAAGGAATATGCGTATAAGGCCGGCGTTCACGCCGCCGTTGTCACATATTTAGACAATAAGAAGGACGATTTTTATCTGATAGAGACCACCGTTGACGGAAAAAGCTTTGTCACGGCCCGCGGCTGGTCGGACCTGTCAGACATGATAAAGCTGTATGAGCGCCTCGGTATTCCGGTAAATGAGGAGCTTGTAAGTCAGTATCTGCAAAACAGCAGCATCGCAAAGAAATTCTCTGTTTACTACGATCTCTTCAACAAATACAGGGCCGACTATCAGGTGGATAAGATACTCTCCGGCAAGGCCCCCGCTGAGGTAAAGTCCCGCGCAGGGGCGGCGAAGTTCGACGAGAGGCTGGCTCTGCTCGGCCTGCTGCTTGACGGCATAAATACAGAGCTTAAGGCCGTGTTCATTGCAGACAGGGCTATGGCCGGGCTTTTGGAGGCCCTTAAGAATATACGCATGGATATGCTGCGGCCGGGCGCAAGCATGGCCGACTCGATAGATCGGGAGCTGACGCGCCGGAGTGAGGAGCTCAATATCGGCAAAAAAGCCTCGTCGCTGTCGAGGGACGATGAAAATGTCATACGTTCCGTAATAAATATTCTGGAGGAGGAGCAGGCCCTCATCGCCCGGGAGGCTCCCGGCCCCGGGGCCGAGGCCTTTAAGCTCTTAAAAAGCGATTTTGACCGAAGAACGAGGGGGCTGAAAAAAACGGCGGCGGCCGCGGGTGAAAGGCTGACGAACCTGTTCGCCTTCTGCGAGGAGGTCTTCCCCGACGGTCAGGAGCGGCTCATCCTTGTGACAGAGCTGTCCATAAGCTGCTACGCCTCCGGATTTATCAGCAAGTACGGCTGCAAGGAGTATTTTGAACATAATAACGAGCTGCTGTTCTATGAGCGGCAGAAGGAAATAATCTCAGAGCTCAGGGAGCTTGAGCTTGAGGAGCTGTAGAGGGAAAACTATAATTTTTGGAATGCGTGGCTTCGGCTGCGCATTTTTTTATTTTACGGAGGAAAAACCATGAAATTCACATTGGAGGACGTCTTTATATACCTCGACCATATAGCCCTCGGCGAGGAGGCCGAGGAAATTCTTGAGCGCAGCGGCGATAAGATATCGCGCGCCGTGAGCGGGGCCATTGCCCCCGGCCTGCTGCCCGGCCCGCATGATTGGGATAAAATTTTCGGCGCCATAGCCATGACCGACGACGTGAATGCCGCGCTCAAAGCGGAGGTCAGTCGCTGCAAAAGCGTTTACTTATCCCTACCCGAGGACGACGAAATAACCGAGGTTGTGACAGAAGCCATCTGCCACCGCGTGCTCGCCGAGGAGATAAGCGGCGAGCTGCTGTTTGCCATAAGCTATGCTTAAGCTGCATAAAAACGACCCGCACCTATAAAAAGGTGCGGGCCGTTTTTATGTTCAATTCAGTTTGCCACTCTAAATATTTCTATCGTTATATCGCCTGACAAAGCGATCGTCGCGTCGCCGGAGGTGCTTTCTTCGATTTTTACCACTTTCCTGCCTTCCAAAAGCTCGGCGCATTCGCTCAGCCTTTTATCTCTGTGGGCCTCTAACCGTTCATAGACTATATCGTTGTATTCGTCGGTGCTGTCCATATCCTCAAGCTCGATATTGTCTAACTCCAGGTCGTCCGCAATGCCGTGATATTCACCGGGGTATGAGTCGTAGCAGTATATATACAGATCTCTTGTTGAAGCGACGATTTTTCCGCAGTGAACGACCCGCCATACATTTTTGCCGTTGTCAATGCGAACGCTGCCTTTATCAAGGCACAATTCGGCGTAGGCTGAGGAGCAGTGAAAGGCCAATGCCTCCGCCCCGATAAAGTCTTTTATTCTTTCTGTATTCATAGTCGTGACCTCCTTTTTACTATATCATTATAATATTTTTCTGTCGGCATGTCAATATGCTTCTTTGTATTGAGGGTTCAGTTTTTTGTACATCTGTTATGGGATAATCAGCTTATAAAGAAGCTTAAAGGAGTTTGCGGCGATGAATGAGCATGATTTTATAATTGAGGGAACCACACTTGTGAAATATACCGGGCATGACGCTGTGGTCGAGATCCCGGGCAGGGTGACGGAGATCGGCCGCAAGGCCTTTTGCGGAAACCTGTGTTTGGAGGAGGTTTATTTTCCGTTTACTCTTAACTCGATCGGCAGCCATGCCTTTGAGGGCTGCGAAAGCCTCATGAGGGTAGAGCTGCCGGGCCTTATTGACTGTATTGACGACTACGCCTTTTACAGGTGCTCCCGGCTTGAAAGAATAGCTCTGCCGAATAGCATAACACGCGTTGGCAACTATGCCTTCTGTGAGTGCGCGGGTCTGACGGAGCTGAGCCTGCCCGACAGCGCGAGTCTCGGCTTTCACGCGTTTTATCATACCTCGATAAATGAGATAGATGTTATCGACGAGGCCGGGATATATGATTTTATCTACGACGCGTCGGCAAAAAAATTGCTCCTGAGCGGGAGCTGTGACGGATTCTGGTATCTTACGGGCGATATAGAAGAAATAGGGGAGTATGCCTTTGCCGGCTGTAAGGCGGAAGAGGTTGGTGATGGTGAAAAAACGATAATTCTGCCCGAAACCGTGAAAAAAATCGGCGCGTATGCCTTTCGGGAGACAGATATGAATAGGTTTATTTTTCCTCCGGAGGTAAAAACGATCGAGGAGGGCACCTTCGCCAATTGCAGGGAGCTGACCTCTGTTGAGATTTGGACAAATGTGGACAAAATACATATGAACGCCTTTGAGGGCTGTGAAAAGCTGAATAAAATAGCAATAGCACCCTATGAAAACGAACCTGCCGTTATAATAAGCGGAATAGCTAAGGAGCTCGCCGCTTTTGTAGATAAATACCGTGATAAGGTGTTTACCCTCGAGGAGTTTGTTCGGCTTTTTTTGAGATAGAACGAAAAAACCGTCATTTTGTGCGTTTTGTATTGACTTGTGGTAATTTTTATGGTAAAATTAATAAAAATCCATAACAAATGAGGGGACGCACATGAAAAGGAAATTGCTGAGTTTTATTTTAGCGATTATGATGGTGACGGGCGCTGTGCCGGCATTCGCGCAGGAGCATGGGACGCTCGGTGAAGACGGCCTCATAGACATAGTGGAGGTCGGCTTTGCGGAATATTATGTGTATGAAGACCACGCCGAGGTCGCTAAATATTCCACCACTGTCGACGATGTTTTGCCGCCGGAGCTGACGCTTGAGGCCGAGATCGACGAAAAGCCCGTAACCGCCATACGGAACGGGGTTTTCAGAGGTCAGCCGGGGCTCAGGAGCGTGACGGTGCCGGAATCGGTAGTAAGCATAGGCAGCGAGGCCTTTTCCGGCTGCCCCGATCTCGTGAGCGTAAGCGCGGCGGGGGCGGAGTTTATCGATGCAAACGCTTTTTTAGGCTGCCCGATGCTTAAAGAGGTTGAGCTGTCGGAAAATCTGAAGACCCTTTCTGACGGGCTCTTTATGAACTGCACCGCCCTGAAGAGCATAGCAATTCCGAAGGGGACGGAGGTCATCGGCGTTGGAGCCTTTAAGGGCTGCACCGCCCTTGAAAACATTAAATTTGCCGAGGAGGCCGAGCTGAAAAAAATTGAATACAGCGCCTTTGAAGGCTGCACCGCGCTGGAAAGAGTTATCCTCCCGGAGGGGATAGTGGAGATCGGGGCTGACGCTTTTGCTGACTGCTTTAATATTTATAAAATACATCTGCCCGACAGCCTCAGAAGGATAGGGGAGGGCGCCCTCTGGAGCACCGCCATTTACCAAAACTGGCTCGACAGCTGGGTGTACCGTGAAAACGGCGAGCCGTTTCCGAGCGTGCTCTATATTGACAATCACCTGATAGCTACCAATAACTCCTATGAGGACGGCAGGCTCGAGGTCGAGGAGGGCACGGTGAGCATAGCCGCAATGGCCTGTGCCCCGGGTGCATATACCTACAGCAGGCTGCATATTGCTATTCTGCCGGATTCGCTCAAGGCCATCGGAGCGAGCGCCTTTGACGATGCCAAATTTAAGCTTATCGAGATTCCGGGGAGCGTTGAGCTCATAGATGACGGGGCCTTTCAGCGCTCGGACCTTCAGTCCGCCTATATTCCCGACACGGTCAAGGAGCTTGGCGAGGGTGTTTTTAACCTCTGCAGAGATCTTGAGTTTGCAAGGCTGCCCTCGCACCTTACAAAGATCAACCCCTGGATGTTCCGAGGCACCGCCCTGAGCAGCTTTAATTGCCCCTCGGGCGTGACTGAAATAGGGGACAGAGCCTTTGCAGGCTGCGATAACCTGGTGAGATTCATTTATCCCGAAAAGCTTGAGTACATAGGCGATTATGCGTTTTCAGGCTGTGGCTTTACGCAATTGAGTATTCCCGATACTGTCACAGCTCTCGGAAACGGCGCGATTGAGGGGTGTGACAACCTCACCTATGTTTATCTCCCCGATTCCGTCACCGATATAGGAACATATAACTTCAGCGGGTGCGGAAGTCTCGAAACGGTGATCCTCAGCGATTCTCTGACCGGAGAATTGCCCTATCACACCTTCACAGGCAGCTCTGTGCGGGAAGTATATATACCCGCCGGCATAACATCAATAGAGAACTTCTCATGCGATAAGCTGCGAGATGTTTACTTCGGCGGCAGTAAGACCGATTGGCTGAACATTGATAAGGGCGCCTTGGCCAAGGAGTCTTTGGCGCGGGCCACTATACACTATAACAGCGACAAGAGCCTTCTCATAAGGCCCGACAAAAGCGGCACCGACCTGTGCGACATAAACATAAACGGCCACGGCACGGCCTACGGCTGGTTCAAGGTTTTTGACGCAAACGGTATTGAGGCGGTGAACTGCCCTGTTACGGTTGAGGTTGACGGGGGCGCGCCCGAAGAATACAAAACCGATGATGAAGGCTACCTGTGCGTTATTTTGCCCGACGTGCGCGAGAGCGGGGAGTATAAGGTTCATATATACGGCAGCGGTATAAAAGAGGCCAATAAAACTATGAACGTTACCGTGGAGCCCCTGACCTTTTCATCGACCTATGAGGCCGTGACCAAGGTCGGTGCAAGCGCCGGTTTGGGTTTGGGAGCAGGCGTAAACGTAGGAGCTGTTGAGGCCGAGGCGGAATTGGCGTCTGTAGGTGTTGATGGATCAAAAAAAGTCGGCGTTACTCTCTCTCAGGAATATAAGGACGATAAAAATAAAATATCCATCACAGTAAAGAAGAATTATTCGGGAGCCGTATATGGAAAGGTCGGTCTTTGGGCCGATGCAAGTGCGTTTAATTTTAGTGGTGTTGGAGCGAAGCTTGCCGACGTCAACGGAAAGGCGGTTTTTGGTTCCAGCTTCGGAGTTACATACGAGGATGAAGATTTTAATCTCAACAACGGTGATGACGAATGGGATTTATCAATGTTTATGCTGAGCGCATTGCTTGACCCATTTGCATCGAATGCCTTAGGGCGTCATCTGACGGAGCGGATAGGTGTTCCGCCCGCTACCTCATATAACCATGAGTATACTATAACGAACAGTGGTGGTGCAAGTGCAGGTGTGGTTGAGTTCAAAGCCGGAAATGCTGAATTGAAAGGTGAAATTTTCGGGGTGGATACTACCGCAGTTTTCAGTCATTCCGAAGAGGATGTTTTTAAAGATAACTCTGTAAAATACAAAAGCGGAATAACAGTTGATGCCATGTGTAGGATTGGGGATTTTTCTTTAAAAGTAAAAGCTGACAACGATGTCAAGGAAACTGCAAAGCACCCTTTCACTTGGCTTAGTGGTAATTTAGCAGGCGGAAAATTTGAACTTCAGGCAAAAAGAGACGAGGATGACAAATTAAGCGAGCTGTCTTATACACAGAAGGACGAAAGTCGGGGCGGCTTTTTTTGGAATAAAAGTACTTTGAGCGACGAGCATATGTTGAGCTACAAGGATGCCTCAGCAGATGCATTGGCTCAAAAATCAGTAACGCTCTGGAATTTTACAAAAGGAAACAAGGGCTTATTAAATACATATGAAATCGCCGATGCCGTCAAGCTTATGACAAGCTCCGGTGAACAGGGCGCATACTCCAATTTTCATAAAAACGAAAAGGGGTTTGATTTTAACTTTTCATTAGGTGCTAAGTATGGCCTTGATCTGGGCTTGAGTTTTGGGCTGTCAGGCATAGAAAGCTATAAGTATGAAAGAGGAACGGGCCTCATAAACAATAATGAACTTTTTTTGCAGTCTTGGTCAGATGTAGAGAACGACGTTAATGCTCGCTATATCAGCGTGGAAGACATTATTTGTTCTGTTCAGAATTCAATAGACGATTTTCTGTCATCTTGCCTGAACAAGGTGGGCGGCTGGCTCGGCGGCGCTATCGACAGCATGGTTGAGGCCGGTCAGGCTGCGGTAGGCTGGGTGACTGACAAAACCGGCGATCTCAAAGACTGGTTTGTAGATATAGTTTACCTTAAAGACAGCGCCGGGCCGATGTCTGTTCTGGCCGTAGGCGGCGAGGCTGCTCTTCTTTCAACCTCGTCTGTCGCAACTACTGTGGGCGATCCGTACATAATAAGTGTTACAGACAAAAGCGGCGAAGAGGTCACTGACCTTTCAGAAAGCCCGCTGCTGCTGACGCTGGAATATACAAATGAGCAGCTGAGCGCGGCCGGTGTCGGTGATATAAATGACGTTAAGGTTTACTTCTGGGATGTCGACAGGTGCGTATATGTTTATATGGGCGGCGAGCATAACGCCGAGAATATGAGCGTTTCTCTTGAGATCACCGAGCCCGGCCAGTATATCTTAGCCGCCGACAACTGCCCTCCCGCCGTGACGGAGTTCAAGGCCTCCGACGGCGGCAGCAATCCGACCATATCCGCAATAGTCAGCGACATGAGCGGCATAGCCGAGCTCCGGTTCAGCATCGACGGCGAGGAGCTTGTGAATGCCGATAATATCAAAGACTACTACGCCCCCGCAACAGCGGAGTTTGTTTACCCCATAACAGATAAGCTTTCCGACGGAGAGCATACGGCGGAGATTTTTGCCGTCGATTCAGCCGGCAACGAGTTAGATCCCCCGGCGAAGCTTCTGTTTACGATCAACAATAAGCTGCTGTCAATAAATGAGGTCTCCGCTGTTCCGGCTGTGCTTTACGGCCCGGCCGAGGTGACCGCCCGTGTGTCCGGCGAGAAGATTTCTTCTGTTCTGCTCAATGTCAGCGAGGAGGACGAACAGGGCAACACCGTTTATACCTCCTATGAAATGAAGGAGCAAAACGGAGTGTTTGCCGCCGTTATGGATAAGCCCGCTCCCGGCAGAAAAGTGTCTGTGTGGGTGAGCGCCTTTAATACCGACGGCAACCGAACTGAGAGTGAGCGGCAGTATGCCGTTTCAGGCCCGGAATACGGCGCCGCGGCACCGTCTGTCACGGCTGCTGGGGACGGCAGTGTGGAGGTTACGGTAACTAACCATGAGGCTGTCGCCGGCTGCAAGGTGATACTTGCGGTGTATGGCCGGGAGGGCGAGCTGATCCAGGCCTTTGCCGGTGATGTGGCCGACAAAATCATATTTGACGATGTCAGCGCCGATGCATATACGGTAAAAGCAATGCTTTGGGACAGCGTATATGGAATGACGCCGCTGTGCGACTCTGTGGATTTTAAAACATACGAATAAGCTTGAAGGGGATGTAAAATAATTCGCTATGTGGTGTGGAGGCACAGGGGCCGGCCGAAAAAATCGTGCAGAACGGACGAAAATCAGT
>JAFLUQ010000106.1 GCA_022508735.1 Oscillospiraceae bacterium
ATTCTTTGAGCCCTTACGCTATCTAATTTTCAAAGTTCCGTGCCGCCGCTTGGTCTCCCTTGCGACAGCTTCATTAGTCTACCACATTATTTTTCATTTGTCAATACCTTTTTTCAAAAAAATTCTGTTTTTTTTGTTTTTGTTCATTTTGCACAGAATTATTAGGCTTGACTATTCATATTGTTTAATATATACTAATTATACCATGAATCTGAAAGATTTATGGTATAATTGCGCATGTGCGTTTCCGAGCCTTGCGAGGAAAATTTCGCACGCGCATAAAATCAAATGTACAATAAAGCTTCAGCTTTATTGTACCACTTTATTCCGGGAGCAAAAAAAATGATTTCATTACTTATAAAAAGATTTATAAATCCCGCGGACGACCTCACGGGCGCTACTGCAAGGCGGATATGCGGGGTCATTTGCGGGGCCGTTGGAATAACCATAAACTTTATTTTATTTTTGGCCAAGCTGACGGTTGGCTTATTAAGCGGCTCTATTGCCGTTGTGGCCGATGCCTTCAACAACCTGAGCGACGCGGGCAGCAGCATAGTCACCCTTGTAGGCTTTCGACTGGCGGCCCAGGCCCCGGACGAGGAACACCCATACGGCCATGGCCGCTTTGAGTATATTTCGGGACTCATAGTCTCGGTTGCGATTCTGCTGATGG
This sequence comes from Oscillospiraceae bacterium, assembly GCA_022508735.1. Taxonomy (GTDB): domain Bacteria; phylum Bacillota; class Clostridia; order UMGS1883; family UMGS1883; genus JAFLUQ01. The sequence goes on from JAFLUQ010000106.1 coordinate 674, forward strand.
GCGTGGAGCTGCTGCGTTCCGGCTTCGGCAAGATCCTGCATCCGTCACCGGTCAACGTAAGTCCACCGCTGTTTGCCGTGTTACTCCTATCTATTGCACTGAAGCTCTATATGGCCTCATATAATAATAGATACGGCAAAAAAATAGACAGTCCTGCCATGCGCGCCACGGCAACAGACAGCTTGGGCGACTGCGCCGCCACAGGTGCGGTGCTGCTTGCTGCACTTACAGGAGAATTTACTCCATTCAACATTGACGGTTGGGCAGGTGTTATTGTTGCCGGACTCATATTTATCGCCGGTGTGCGCAGCTTAAAGGATACTGTGACCTTGCTGCTCGGTCGGGCCCCCTCCCGGGAATTTATAGATGAAATAAAAGAAATTGTGAATTCACACAAAGACGATGTGTGCGGTATTCACGACTTGGCCGTGCATGACTACGGCCCAGGCCACATCATGGTCTCTATGCATCTGGAGGTAAAGGGCAGTGATATATATGCCATGCACGAGGTCGTGGACGGCATTGAGCGGGAGATAAGCCACCGGCTTGGCTGCGAAACCGTCATACACATGGATCCGATTGCCAATGACAGCGAACAGACAGTCACCGTACGCGGCAAGCTGGAAACTCTTATAAAGGAAAGAATAGACCCAGGCATCACCATACACGATCTTCGGATAGTGCCCGGCCCGTCTAAGGCAACCTTTGTTTTCGACAGCGCCGTGCCGGCCCGATTATGCCATAATGTTGACGCTGTAAAGCGGAAAATCGAAAGCACCGTTGAAGAAAATTTTGAAAACTGCATTGTTGTGACGAAAATAGATATACAGCTATAGGAAAAGCCCCGGGAATCACTTCCCGGGGCTTTCTGTTGATTTCGGATAAATATTACTGTAAGTACAGCACGCTTGTGCCGAATCGTCAGATGTTTACGGAAAATTTATTCCGAAGCCTTGCCATAGAGGTTAAGTCTGAACAGACGGCTCTCGTCCTCAGGATCTTTACACTCGATGGTTGCCTTGCTGAGCTTTCCGCCCTCGACAATCTTCATAATGCCGATAACGCGGCAGAACGCGGACTGCAGATTGATGGAGTCGCCTTCGGGGGTCGTCATGATGACATCACCCTTGCAGTTATTAAGCTCTTTCACAAATTCGGCCACATCTAACTCGTGGATTTCAAATTTTGCCATTGGTGAAAACCTCCTTCATTGTTTTATTACACTTCTATCCTACACTATTTTCCGGTAGTTGTCAAGCCTTGTTACAATTTTGTCATGTAAACTTTTCACAAAGTTTTTACTGTTTTTTTGTGGATAGTGCTTAAGAAAAGCTCTGTTCTGTACGATTTATGATCTCATCCTGAAGAGCTTTGCTGAGATTACGGAAATGATCACTGTAGCCGGCCACGCGCACGATAAGATCCTTATATTCCTCGGGGTGTGCCTGAGCGTCAAGCAATGTGGCTCGGTCGATGACATTGAACTGAATGTGGTGACCGTCCATTGCAAAGTAAGAGCGGACGAGGGCCGCCATATTTTCAAGGCCATCACGGCCCTCTACAACCTTGGGTGTAAACTTCTGATTGAGAAGGGTACCGCCGGTTTTAAGGTGATCCATCTTTGCGCAGGAATTGATAACAGCAGTAGGACCGTGTATGTCAGCGCCTTTCTCGGGGGATATACCCTCGGACACGGGCTTGCCGGCAAGGCGGCCATTAGGCAGAGCGCCGCATACCTCGCCGAAGTATACATGGCAGGTGGTGGGCAGCATATCTATGCGGTACTGCCCTCCCTTTACCGTGGGACGGCCCGTAACGGCGTCGTAATAGGCATTAAATACATCCTGCATAATGCCGTCGGCATAGTCGTCATCGTTGCCGTACTTGGGGCTGTGGTTGGCGACCTTGTTATAGATCTCCTCATAGCCCACAAAATCGGCATCACAGGCGGCCTTCAGGTGCTCGAGGCTGAAATAACCCTTATCAAAAACATTGTATTTTATTGCGCTGAGGCTGTCGGAGATAGTTCCGATGCCAACACCCTGTATATAACAGGTGTTGTAGCGCGCGCCGCCGCAGTTATAGTCCCTGGCCTTCTCAATGCAGTCGTCCATGATGACACTGAGGAAGGGGACGGGCATATACTCTGAGTAAATTTTCTCGATAATATTGTTGCCTTCGATCTTGATGTCAATGAAGTAATTCATCTGCTTCACAAAGGCGCCCCAAAGCTCTTCATAGCTCTTGTAATCCTCCGCGTTACCGGTTTCAAGGCCTATCTTCTTTCCGGTGTATTTATCGTAGCCGTTATTGAGGGTTATCTCAAGCACCTTTGGTGTGTTGAAATATCCGGTCAGAACATAGCTTTCCTTGCCGAGACAGCCTGTCTCAACGCAGCCGGTGGCACTGCCGCATCGAGCATCCTCGATGGACTTTCCGGCGTTAAGCAGTTCCTGAATTATGGCCTCAGTGTTGTAGAACGCGGGCTGCCCCCAGCCCTTACGGCTTATCTCACAGGCGCGGATAATGAAATCGTGAGGCGTCTTGCGGGATATCTGAACATTGCTGGAGGGCTGAAGGAGCTTCATCTCGTCCATGGTATCGAGAATTATGTAGCTGACATCGTTGACGCCGTCTTTGCCGTCGGGAGTTATGCCGCCGGTATTGATGTTAGCAAAATCGGTATAGGTTCCGCTCTCCTTGAGGGTGATGCCCACCTTCGGAGGCGCAGGCTGGTTATTGAACTTTATCCACAGACATTCCATGAGCTCACGGGCTTTATCATAGTTCATAATGCCCTTTTCAACATCTGCTCTATAGAAGGGATAGGTGTGCTGATCGAGTCTGCCGGGTGTAAAAGCATCCCAGGGATTCACCTCGCTGGTCACGCCGATGTGGACAAACCAGTACATCTGCAGTGCCTGATGGAAGGTGCGGGGCGCAAACTCCGGCACAACAGAGCAGTTTTCGCTTATGAGCAGCAGGTCTGCCTTTTTCTGCGGATCGGTCTCTTTTGCGGCCAGCTCAGCGGCGTACTCACTGTAGCGGCGGCCATAGGCTATTATGGCGTCACAGGCGATACTCATGGCCGTAAGTTCAGCCTTTTTGTCGTAGGCTTCAAGATCGTGAGCGAAATCCAGCTCAGATATTTTTTTCTCAATATCCTTCTTATAGTCGGAGAAGCCTTTTTTGTAATATCCGCCGCCGCCGCCGGTGTGCCCGGGGCCGCGCTGCTCCATAAATTCCGTGAACATACCCGCAGCATAGCAATCCTTCCAGATCTGGCTGGTGGAGGCCATTATCTTCTCGCGGATGCTGCGCTTCTCCCAGTAGGGGATGATCTCCTCCTGATGAATACGGCGATTTTCCTCGTCAACGGTAAAGTTGATGAGATCGCGGTCATTCATGACCTGAAGATCTTCCATTGTGTGGCAGCAGAGCTCGGGGAAGGTGGGCGAGCACTGGGGGTCTGTACCCTTCTCGCCGACGATGAGCTCACCGTCGTTTATACAGAGCTTGCGGTTCTCCATATAGGTCTTGAAGGCCAGAGCGCGGAGCACGGGAATATCCACGCTGCCCTCGTACTTTTTATAGGCCTGAGTGAACCAGTAGGCTCTTTCCGTAGAGATGTGAGGCTGAGTGCTGACACTCTGCTCACGGAGCTTTTTTGTTCTCTCGGTATAACCTCTCATGCTAATTACTTCCTTTCAAATTAAGACTTCAACTGACAAATGCTTGAATATTACTTCCTTTGTGACTTGGCTTTTTTATATGCTTTATATAGAAGTATGGTTAATCCTAAAAATATAACGCCTAGTATTATTAGAAGCAAAATACTCCCTATATATCCTGATTGCCTAATTCCCAACCAAGCCGCCGAAAACATAAAATATGTTATAAAGAAACATATTAGATATCCAACTAAAAATATAAACCGTTTCATCTACAATCCACTCCATATTCTCAATAAGCAGAATTACAACAGTCATCCATTTCTTCATGCGCCGATCTTCACGTCGAGCCCGGCGCTTTCAAACATCACCTTTATCTCCTCAAGCCTTTCCGCAGTCGGAGGGGTGAATTCTTCGATCTCCCGCCCAAGGCGCTCATACTTGAAATTGCCCGTATTGTGATATGGCAGCAGGCTCACACGCTCGGGACGGATTTCCTCTGCCAGCGCCAGCGCGGCGCTCATGTCGACTTCTGTGTCATTTACGCCGCCCATAAGCGGCAGACGAAGCCAGATGCGAGCCCCGCTCGCTTTAAGCCTATGCAGGTTTTCGAGAATTATTTCATTGTCGGCCCCGGTCAGCTCCTTGTGCTTTTCAGGGTCGAAGCATTTTATGTCATAGAGCCACAAGTCCGCGAAAGGCAGGGCTTTTTCTATATTTTCCCACGGCACAGCGCCACAGGTATCCACAGCGGTATGTATACCGAGCCTTTTGCAGCCCCGCAGCAGCTCCACGAGCTCATCGGGGAAGCAGAGGCACTCGCCGCCTGAGAAGGTCACTCCGCCGCCGCTTTCGTCATAGAAGGTCCTGTCGCGCCGTATCACGTCCATAATATCCAGGGGAGACCGTCTCTCACCGGCCAGTTCACGGGCGCAGTTAAGGCACTCATCTGCGCAGATGCGGCAGCCAGCACACTTTTTTCCGTCGGTAACTATTTGCCCTTCGGAGATTGATATGGCGCCCTCCGGGCAGCCGGATACGCAGCGGCCGCAAAGCACGCACCGCTCGGGATTGTGCAGTATTTCCGGACCGAAGCTCTGGCTTTCGGGATTATGGCACCACCGGCACCGGAGCGGGCAGCCCTTAAAAAATACTGTCGTGCGGATACCAGGCCCGTCGTGGGTGGAAAAACGCTGTATGTTAAAAAGATACATCATAAAAAGACCCCTCTTTTACATTCTAATGATATACCCTTGCCCCAGGTTTGTCAAGGGATTTTTAAGAAATTTTGCCGATAAATTTTTAGCGCCCACGCATCAATTGCGACAGAATTTTCCAGTACTCCAGAGTTATAATTTATAAAAAAGGGGGGCCTCTCCATGCCTGTTGTATACATAGACATCCTCTTTGGAGTCAATCTTGTTCTCAACTGCATACTTCTGCGGGCTGCCGGTCTGCTGTGCAAAAACAGCCCACCTCTGTGGCGCACTATTTTAGGCGGAGCAGCGGGCGCCGCATACGCCATAGCGGTGTTTTTTCCGGAGCTTGGGATACTCAGCGGGCTGTTTTTTAAGCTGCTGGCCTCAATGATAATTGTTTGCATCGCTTTTCCACTCTATAGCTTTAGTGATTTTTTTAAGTTGATATTCGTGTTTTACGGCGTGTCGCTGATATTCGGCGGCCTGAGCTTTGCGCTTATGTTCCTTACCGGCTGGGGGGCAAATTTCGGGGCGGTGTATTCTAACGGCATATTCTATCTTGATATACCGGTAACCGCACTGCTGTCGGGAGCGGTGGCCTTTTACGGGCTGCTCCGGCTCGGGTCACGGTTATTCCGCCTCAGTCTTCGCAGGGGAGCACGCCGCAAGGTGATAGTGGAGCTGCAGGGCCGCCGGGCGGAGCTGACCGCACTGGCCGACACCGGAAATATTCTCGTTGACCCCATCAGTCACGCGCCGGTCATAGTGGCCGAACTGGATGCACTAAAAGAACTTTTTGACTTGCGTGCCCGGCTGAGCCTGTCGTCAGAAAATCTTCAGGAGGGACTTTCTGAGATCATATCCCGAGGGGTACGCGCTCGGCTCATCCCTTTTAGCTCCGTCGGCAGCGAGGATGGCCTGATGGTAGGCTTTATTCCTGACCTTGCCGCGGTTCGTGACGGAGGCGCCTTCCGCCCAATGAAGCCTTGCGTCATCGGTGTTTATCCCAAGCCTTTATCCGCTGACCGAAGCTATGACGCTTTATATAATCCCAATTAATTCCCGAAGGAGGATCCCCATGTTTACCCTGAAAAATCTGTTTCGCCAGTACTTTCAGCAAAACACACCGGAAATAAACTACATTGGAAGCGGAGACTATCTGCCGCCGCCGTTGCCACCCGACGAGGAAGCCGAGTGCATTGCCAATATTGCGGATGTGAAATGCCGCAACACGCTTATCGAGCGAAATCTGCGCCTCGTGGTATACATAGCCCGCCGCTTTGACAACACCGGCATTTGCCCCGACGACCTCATATCAATCGGTACGATAGGTCTCATAAAGGCCATAAACACTTTTAGAGCCGATAAAAAAATAAAGCTGGCCACCTATGCCAGCCGTTGCATTGAAAACGAAATTCTGATGTATCTGCGAAAAAACAGCAACAGCCGCATAACTGTCTCCTTTGACGAACCGCTTAACGTGGACTGGGACGGCAACGAGCTGCTTCTGGGCGACATTCTTGGCTCTGACGCCGACAGCGTGGATAAGCACATCGAAGAGGAGGTGGATTATCAGCTGCTGCATCAGGCCATGGAAAGGCTCAGCCGCCGGGAAAAACAGATCGTAGAGCTGCGATACGGTCTCGGCGGACGGCGCGAGCTGACCCAAAAGGAGGTGGCTGACCTGCTCGGCATCAGCCAGAGCTATATTTCGCGATTGGAGAAAAAGATCATCGCCCGCCTCCGTAAGGATATGGTACGGTATATGTAAAAACAGGCACCCCGCTGCTTATATGCGGCGAGGTGCCTTTTCTTTAGCCTTTTAAGCCGATATTTTGATTTAACTACCTACTTTGCAAAGTCCGTGGTTCTGGTCTCACGAATAACATTTACCTTGATCTGACCCGGATACTCCAGATCGCTCTCGATCTTCTTGCATATCTCGCGGGCGATAAATGTCATATCCTCATCGCCAACCTGCTCGGGCTTGACCATAATACGGATCTCACGGCCTGCCTGAATAGCATAGGAATTGTTAACACCGTTGAAGGAGTTGGCAATTTCCTCCAGCTTCTGAAGCCGCTTTATGTAGGTTTCAATGTTTTCACGTCTCGCGCCGGGCCTTGCTGCACTGATAGCATCCGCCGCCTGCACAAGACAGGCCACAAGGGTCGTGGGCTCCACATCACCGTGATGAGCCTCGATCGCGTGAATAACATCCTTACTCTCGTGGAACTTCTTGGCCAGATCAACACCGATAGAGATATGGCTGCCCTCGACCTCATGGTCAACAGCCTTGCCTATATCGTGCAGAAGTCCGGCACGCTTAGCCAGCGTCACGTCAGCTCCCAGCTCGCCTGCCATGATGCCGGCAAGGTGGGAAACCTCAATAGAGTGCTTCAGCACATTCTGACCGTAGCTGGTTCTGAATCTAAGCTTACCCAAAAGCTTGATAAGTTCGGGGTGAATACCGTGCACACCTGTTTCAAAGGTAGCCTGTTCACCCTCCTGCTTAATGGTCTGGTCAACCTCTTTTTTGGCGCGCTCAACCATTTCCTCAATTCTGGCGGGATGGATGCGCCCGTCGGTTATGAGCTTCTCAAGCGCAACTCTTGCCACCTCACGGCGTATGGGGTCGAAGCCGGAAAGAATAACCGCCTCGGGAGTATCGTCAATAATGAGATCAATTCCCGTGAGAGTTTCGAGGGCGCGGATATTTCTGCCCTCTCGTCCGATAATTCTGCCCTTCATTTCGTCATTGGGCAGGGATACAACGCTGACAGTGGTCTCGGCTACATGGTCAGCCGCACACTTCTGAATGGCCGCGCTGATAATATTCTTAGCCTTCTTATCAGCCTCGTCCTTTGTTTGTGCCTCAATTTCCTTAATCATAATGGCCGCCTCGTGGCGAACCTCGCTCTCAATGTTACGCAG
>JAFLUQ010000107.1 GCA_022508735.1 Oscillospiraceae bacterium
GCGTGTGCAAGGGCGAGGGCTGGATCGAGATCCTCGGCGCCGGCATGGTGCATCCGAGGGTGCTTCGCGGCTGCGGCATAGACCCCGAGGTATACAGCGGTTTTGCTTTTGGCCTCGGCCTTGAGCGTATAGTTATGCGTAAGTACGACATTGACGATCTGCGCCTGTTCTTTGAGAACGATCTGCGTTTCCTGAAGCAGTTTTAATAAAAATAGGTTGAAAGGAATGATATAGATGAAATTACCGCTCAGTTGGCTTAACGACTATTTAAAGCTCGACAATGTGGGCGTAAAGGAGTATTGTGACGCGCTTACTCTCTCCGGCAGCAAGGTTGAAGGCTGGGCCAGTGAAGGCAGCGAGGTAGAGGGCGTTGTTTTCGGTAAGATACTCACCAAGGTACGCCACACCAACTCTGACCATATGTGGATAACCACCGTTGACGTTGGCACTGAAGTGCTGCAGATCGTCACCGGTGCGCAGAATATAGAAGTAGGGCAGATCGTGCCCGTAGCCGTGAACGGAGCAAAGCTCCCGGGCGGCATCACCATAAAGAACGGCAAGCTCCGCGGCGAGGCCAGTAACGGTATGCTCTGCTCCCATCAGGAGCTTGGCTTTGAAGACGGTGTTATCCCCGGCAGCGACCCGAATGGAATTCTGATTTTTCAGCAGGAATACCCCCTCGGGGCCGACGTTATGGAGGCCCTTGGCGAGAAGGAGACCGTAGTTGAGTTTGAGATCACGCCCAACCGCCCCGACTGCCTTAGCATCGTGGGTCTGGCCCGCGAAACGGCGGCTACCTTTGACGTGCCCTTCAGCATTCCTCCTATAGAGGTCAAAGCGGAGGCCGGCGGCGATATAAACGATATCGCCAAGGTAACTGTTGAAGCCCCCGATCTCTGCCCGAGATATGCCTGCCGTCTTGTTAAGAATATAAAGATGGGCCCCTCTCCCGAGTGGATGCAGAAGCGTCTGCGTGCCTCCGGCGTGAGACCAATAAGCAATATCGTTGATATAACGAACTATGTTATGCTGGAATACGGCCAACCCATGCACGCCTTTGACCTGAACTTCCTTGAAGGTCAGGAGATAATCGTGCGCCGGGCGATAAGCGGCGAGGAGATAACTACCCTCGACGAGCAGCCACATACTCTTGACGACAGTATGCTGATGATATGTGACGCCAAAAAGCCCGTCTGCGTGGCCGGCGTAATGGGCGGCGCAAACTCCGAGATAAAGGACGACACCAAGGCAGTGCTCTTTGAGTGTGCCAACTTCCTGCGCTCAGGCGTGCGCCAGACAGCCCGTAAGCTCGGGCTGCGCACCGAGTCCTCCTCACGCTACGAGAAGGGTCTCGACCCCAACATGGTCATCACCGCCCTTAACCGTGCCTGCCAGCTCGTTGAAGAGATGGGTGCCGGTGAGGTCGTAAGCGGCATAATCGACGTGGATAACAGCGCCTTCGCTCCCACCGTTATCCCCTTCCGCCCTGAGAAGATCCGCACCTTCATCGGCGCAGAGATCAGCGACGAGTTCATGATCAGCGCGCTGACACGCCTTGATATAAAGGTTGATACCGATAAAATGGAGGTTATTCCGCCCAGCTATCGCATGGATATAGAATGCGAGGCGGACGTGGCAGAGGAAGTGGCACGTATCTACGGCTACGATAAAATACCCTCCACACTCGTCAGCGGCGAGACCACTCGCGGCGGACTTGATAAGGTGCAGACCCAGACTGCGCGTATAAAGACCTCTTTGGTAGGTCAGGGCTTCTACGAGATCCAGACCTATTCCTTCACCAGCCCCCGCACGCTTGACATGATAAATGCCGGCGAGGAGCTGAGAAAGACCATAAATATCCTCAATCCCCTCGGCGAGGATACCAGCGTTATGCGCACCACTACAGTGACAGGAATGCTGGAGGTGCTGGCCCGTAACTACAACCACAAGAATAAGGACGCCCGCCTGTTTGAGATAGCTACCGTATATCTGGCGAAAAATCTGCCCGTCACCGAGCTCCCGGAGGAGAAGAAGATCATCACCCTCGGCGCTTACGGGGCTGTGGACTTCTACGACCTTAAGGGTGCAGTCGAGGAGCTTATGGAGGATATGGGCGTCAGCGGAGTGACCTTTGATACCGCAAAGCCCAATCCTATATATCATCCGGGTAAGAGTGCAGATGTATATATTAATAGGAAGAAAGTAGGTACAATAGGTGAGATACACCCCGATGTGGCCGTTAACTACGATATAGACGAGGCCTACGTGGGTGAGATAGAGCTTGCTCCCGTGCTGGAGGCTGCCAATGCCGACGTTAAGTACAAGCCTCTCAGCCGCTTCCCGGCCGTGACCCGCGACATTGCAATGCTCGTGGACGACGCCATTAAAGTGGCCGATATAGAGGCAGTGATCCGCCGTGCGGGCGGAAACCTCCTTGAGGAGCTGGAGCTGTTCGATGTATATAAAGGTAGTCAGATACCGGAGGGCAAGAAGAGTGTTGCCTTTGCAGCTGTGTACCGTGGAGATAAAACGCTTACCGACGAGGAAATAAACAAAATTGTGGGTAAGACTGTCAGAAGCCTCGAACACGTGGTGGGTGCGGTACTCAGATAGAATTGTAAAAATTTTTGTCGTAACTTGTAAAAATTTCATGAATATTGCTATTGTGCAAATTTAACAGTAAAAACAGGGTAAAAAACGATAAGTTTTTGCCCTGTTTTTACTTTAGACATAAAAAATTTAAATTTTTTATAAAAAATCTACAAAAAGGGCTTGATATTTTTAGAGTTTTTGTGTATAATGGTTATATGCAAACAATGTGCAGAATTACTAAAAAAGGAAGTGGGAAAATGCGGTTTAATTTTAAAACATTGATTGCCGCGTCCGCCGGGCTTGCTCTGGTGGTTGGCGGGCTTGCTGGTTGCCGGACTACCGGTAATATTGCTGAGGAAGCCCTGACTATCATCATCGGCACTCACGCCCAGTCAGAGGATGACCCCACCTGGGTTGACGAGATCACCGGTGAGGCAGCCATGAACCCGGATACGATCCGTGCGGCTGAAACCGCCCTCGCAAAGGTGAAGGAGGACTTGGGAGTGACGGTGACCTGGTCACAGTACTCCAGTGATTTGACGCAGCTCCTTCTTCAGACGGTGCTCGCGGGCGATCCGTACTGTGATCTTGCGGTGCTTTGGAACGGTGTTCAGGGTAGGATTATGAACCAGAACATTCTCCAACCCATGGATCCCTACATGGACGATGTGTTCTTCGGAGAGGACGACGTTGATAAGGCGTGGATCCCGATAGGTAAGACCTTCGGCAGCTACTACCTTATGAACCGCGACCTGCTGTTTGTTAACACCTGGCCCATATGCTACAATATTGACTACATAGAGGCTGTTCCGGCTCTCAGAGAGAACGGTAAAACGGCTTATCCGGCTGACCTCTATTTAAACGGCGAGTGGACGTGGAACCGCTTTGAGGATTACCTCTCAAAGCTCAAAGCCTACTATAACGGCAGAAAGGGTCCGGTCAACTCCGCAAACGATATTGTGCCGTTCAATACAAACTATTCTTATGCCGCGCTTATGGCCATAGCCTCCAACGGAGCGGCCGTGTACGACGGTGCCAACATGACCTTTGACAGCCCCGAGGCAAAGGAAGCCATTGCTTATATGGATAAAATGATAAGCTCCGAGCTTATCTCCTGCTCTTCTGCAAAAATGGGTTCGTCATTTAACGCCGGCTGGCTCACAGCGACCGACGCCTTCATAAACGGCGAAACGGTGTTCAGCTGCGTGGCACGCTGGAAGATGGATGACGCCGGTGCTGCTCTGGCTTCCAGAGGCGAGTCCATGGGTATCATTCCCTTCCCGAGACCCGACGCTCTCTCTGCTGACGATCCTCAGTACCGCGTGCTCAGCGCCGCGGCCGACAGCGTTGGCCTTATGAAGGGTCACGACGCCGAGCGCAGCAGACGTGCTCTTGAGGCTTACGCTACGTATAAGAGTGAGTTCTACAAGGCTTATGCCAGAGTGGACAGCATAGAGGAGTACCGCCAGAGGCACGCGGCTACAGAGGCCCTCGCCTTCGGCGTTGATATCTTCCATCCCGAGATCGGCGACAAGAGCTTGGAGATCTTCCAGGAAATGGGTCTCACTCCCGTTAATGATTACTCCGAGGCTATCGGCGTATCCGGAAGCTGGTCCGACATTGTCGGCAAGGCTATATACAACTGCGCTGGTTCGCCCAAGTACGATATAGCCGTTGAAGCTAATAAGGTAGACATATATAAGAGGCTTGACGATATGAGTAAGGCCCTCAAAAAGGGTGAAGTTGTGGACGACGTTGTTCCCGGCGTAAACCGTCAGTCTAACGACTCCTTCATCTTCGCCAGCGGCACTAAGCCCGCGAAGATCGACTGGTCTACACTCATCAAGGCCGACGATAACGTAGACGGTACATATGAGATACGTCAAGAGGGCGGCAAGCTTCAGCTTCGTAAGTTCATCGAGGAAGACGCGGTCGATGATGACGGTGAGATCATTCCTCAGGAAGAGTGGCGTGACAACATGATCTCGGTTGACTACTCCGGCGTTGACTTCGAGGTGCCCGGTAAGTACACCGACGGTATAGTTGTAACGATTAAGGACTATGCCGGAAACAAGAATGAGGTCAAGTTTGAGGCTTATGTTTATGACGACACAAGCACAACTCCTCCCACTCTTGTGCTTAAAGAGGAGCTTCCCACGCTGGCTCGCAATGTTGACACAGCTACTGTCAACTGGGGCAACAGCTTTGTGGAAACCGCTCAGGACGTCAGCGGCGTTGACATTAAGTCAAAAGTATCGGCCGACGTTTCACAGCTCGACGTAACAGAGCTCGGCGTATATCCCGTTGTTATATACGTTGAGGACTTTGCGGGCAATAAAACAAGTATTCCAATAGAAGTTGAAATAAAATAATCGAACGGAGGGAAACAACTAATGGAGGCAAAAACTAAAAGACGCCTTATAGTGCTTGGCGTCGTTGTCGCGGTGATCGCGCTGCTGGTTCTCCTGGCTTTCGTCCTTCCCGGCTCAAAAGACACTGTGGCAAACCTTGGTCTTTCCGACGCTTTTGTGGAGGAAAGCTACCAGGAATACCTCGACGACAATCATTTTGACGGTACATATGCCGCCGGCGAGGTAAATGTTGACGTGAATAACTTTACAGCCGAGGGCATGGCGGTTGAACAGGCCGGTGACGGCGTCATTCTCGGAGAGAGAGGCGACATAACCTGGACCTTCAATGTGGAGGAACCCGGTTTCTACAACCTTAAGTTTGGCTATGTGTCTGTAGACGGCACGAATGCCACTCCTCAGCGCAGCCTGCTTCTTGACGGAGAGACCTACTTCGACGGAATGAAGCAGATCTCCTTCAAGCGCGTTTGGCTCAACAATGAGGGCGAGATCGCTAACAGAAACGGTAACGAGATCCGTCCCACAGCTGTTGAGGTGCTTGACAATAACGGTAGTGAATTCTTCTATTCCGATGAAAATTACCGTTCTCTTGAGCCCTACGCTTTCTATCTCAGCGCCGGCGAGCACACACTCACGCTGGTGGCGGCAAAAGAGCGTGTAAAGATCAGCTCCATCACCTTCTGCAAGGCTGATGACATTATTACATACGAGGAATACAGAGCTCAGAACCTCGGCTCTGTCTACGCAGGACCAAATCTGACGGGTCAGGCCGAGCGTACCGATGAGGTAGTTACAAAGATCACCAAGTCTTCTCCCTCAATCGGTATGTCCAGTGACTATTCCAGCTCCTATACAGTACCTTACCACCACTGGAACGTACTCCTGAACACAATGGGCGGCACCAACTGGCAGACCCCCGGTGACACCGTAGAGTGGACGGTTAACGTGCCTGAGGCGGGCTACTATCAGATATCCTTCCGCGGCCGTCAGGCTACGAACCGCGGTGTTAAGAGCTTCCGTCAGCTGAAGATAAACGGCAAGGTTCCCTTTGAGGAGGCCAAGAAGGTCGGCTTCGACTTCTCCGGCGCTTTCCAGAACTACGTTGTCGCTAAGGACGGTGAGCCCATCACCTTCTATCTCAATGCAGGCGAGAACACTATCTCCCTTGATGTATGCTTAGGCGACTTTGCCGAGGCCTACACTCAGATAAACAATAGCGTGCGTTCTCTTAATAACTATTATTTGGAAATTGTTAAGATCACCGGTACCGTGCCGGATAAGAATATCGACTACGAGATCGGCACAAAGATCGACGGTTTCGAGAGAAGCATGCGTCAAGAAGCTCAGAAGCTCAACGACATAGTTGATATGATGGTTGCGCTTACAGGCGAAAAGGGCTCCAACACCACCAATCTGGAAAAGGTTGCACAGCAGGTTGAGCGTTTCGCCAAAAATCCTGAGCGAGTTGTTGTTGAGATCAACGACTTCAAGAGCAACATTTCTGCTCTTTCCACATGGATGCTCGATATCGCTCAGATGCCTCTCGAGCTTGACAGCATCACCCTCAGCGCTCCCGGAGCTAAGCTCAAGAGTGCCGAGCCCAACGGTCTTATTGCTGCATACCATGAGGCGATCCGCTTCTTCGCCACCTTCGTTGTTGACGAAACTCAGATGGACGAGAACGGCACAACCAAGGATGCCCTCAAGGTTTGGATGCAGACAGGCCGTGACCAGTCCAACGTTGTTAAGAACCAGGTCGACAACAGCTTCTCTGCTGTTTCCGACATAAAGGTTAACCTTCAGCTCATTCCCGCCGGCGTTATCCTTCCCGCGACTCTTGCGGGTAACGGTCCCGACGTGGTTATGAACATGGGTCAGGCTACAATAATCGACTTCGCTATCCGCGGAGCTATCAGTGACCTCACTCAGTTCCCCGATTTTGAGGAACAGGCATCACGGTTCTATCCCAGCGCCCTCGAGACAGTAACCTACCACGGTGGTGTTTACGGCCTTCCCGAGACTGAAAACTTCAGCATGCTCTTCTACCGTGAAGACATTCTTGATGAGCTCGGCCTTGAGGTTCCCAAGACTTGGGACGAGGTGGGCGAGATGATATCCGTGCTCCACATCAATAACCATGACTTCTATATGCCCTCCGGTCTTATGATAAACACTATGGTTTACCAGAACGGCGGTAACCTGTATCACGGCAAAGAGGGCGCGACCTACTACGATAAGCTCGGCAACGTTATAAACGACGTTAACGGTGTACCCGCAGTCGGAGTAAGCACTGACTACGGTATCGAGTCGGGTCTGCGCGATGAAGAGGCTATGATCGCCTTTAAGCGTCTGTGCGAATTCTTCACCGCTTACAATCTGCCCGTATCCGCCGACTTCTCCAACCGTTTCAGAACCGGTGAGATTCCGATCGGTATCGCGGACTACACCACATACAACAGCTTGGAGATATTCGCTCCCGAAATCAAGGGTCTGTGGAGCTTCGCTCCCCTTCCCGGCTTCGTGGATGAAAACGGCAACATCAATAACACTGCGGTTGCTTCCTCTGTTCACACAAGTATTCTGAGCAGCAGTAAGCGCCAGGAAGACAGCTGGACCTTCCTTAAGTGGTGGCTCAGCGATGACGCTCAGGTTGAGTTCGCTCAGACAATTGAGGCTATCATGGGCAGCGGTGCGCGTTATGCCACGGCTAACCCGAGAGTCCTCATTCAGCTTCCCTGGTCCGCAGCTCAGGCAGACACATTGCTTAACCAGTTTGAGAACACCGTTGGTATTCCCGATGTTCCCGGCTACTACATGACATCCCGTATGGTTGACTACGCTTATAAGAACGTGGTTACCGACGGTCAGAACCCCCGTGAAGCCCTTTACCTCAATGTAAAGGACATCAATGATGAGCTGACCAAGAAGAGAAAGGAATTCGGACTTTCCTTCATTGAAGATTCTGTATATTATGAAGAAGGGAGTGAGGTAAATGAGTAAGGAAGCAGCAGTAAAAAAGCCTAAGAAGAAGCTTGAGGCCATGAAATGGTCGAACGCGTGGAGACTTCACAAGGAGAAATACCTTATGATCCTCCCCTTCGCCCTTATCTTCATTTGCTTCACAGCTATTCCGGTTATCGTATCTATCATTCTTAGTGCGACGGACTTCAACATGCTTCAGGTTCCCGATTTCATCGGGCTGGACAACTACGTAAACCTCATTGTTTACGATGACGTATTCCTGATCGCAATGAAGAACACCATGCTGTTCGCCGTTGTGACGGGCCCCATAAGCTATTTGATGTGCTTCGTTTTCGCCTGGCTCATCAACGAGCTTCCGCCCCGCCCGCGTGCGCTTCTGACTCTGGTGTTCTACGCACCCTCTATTTCGGGTAACGCGTTCGTTATCTGGAAGCTGCTCTTCAGCTCCGATATGTACGGTTACA
>JAFLUQ010000108.1 GCA_022508735.1 Oscillospiraceae bacterium
AGCATTACGGGAAATTATCCTCGCACGGCGTACGGTGTTCGGATAACCTATGCCTAAGCGTAAGCGAGCCGACGCGAAGGGGTTCTCTCAAAGGGGAAAAGTTCGGTTTCCCCTTTGACATGTACTCACTCCTGACTATTGATCGGCATATGATAGGATAGAGGAGGTGAGATAATTATGAACAGATGCAGTGAACTTTTTCAGCGGCTTCTGCTGCTGCTTGCCATTGTTGTCGGAATAGTCAGCTATATCATTTTATCAGGCGCAGACGATGCCAATATCAATCTGGCCATGCTCCTTATAAGCATTCTCGGTGCCGCCGGCACGGCGCGTATCTTAAACGCTTCTGCCCTTCAATGCAACTGCCCCGACAGACGCTCCTTCTGCGGCACAGGGCTGCTTGCCGCCATCGGCGGAGCGGGCGCGTCTCTTGCGGCTTTCTTCACACTTGTTATAGATGAGGACGCCGGCACTGCCTACTTTATTGGCGCGGCTGTCAGCTTTGCCCTTTTCACGCTGCTCTTAGGCGGAATGATAGTTCTTATCGCCGATTCAAATAACTGTTTGACCTGTAGGCGCAGATGCCCCTGCTCCTGCGACGATGACGACGACATCGACGACGACGACGACGACTGCCGCGGCAGGTATTACAGACGGTAACAAAAACAGCGGCAGGTATCCCTGCCGCTTTTTTGCACAAAAAAGCACCCGACCGGGTGCTAAGTTATTTACTTGAATCAAAAATCTGTAATGTCTATAGCCTCATCTATATTTAGCGCTGCTCCGCAATGATCACAAATAAAACAATGGCATATCGAAATATATTTTTCTTCGCAGGCAGCCCTCATATGACCTTTTCCACATAACAGGCATCCAACAGCTTCGCCGGCATGCAAGCGGGAAATAATATCAGAATCTTTTTCCACGAAAAAACCCCCTTCTCTTCAAAGAGACAGGTGCCTGTCGCTTGTCTCCTCTTCTTTGTATACTTCTACAGAGCTATAAACTCCACCGTTATCCCTGTCGGAGTCTGTGTCCATTCAACAGCAACAAGATCATCTGCCCATTCATCTCCGATATAGCCATTGGAAGAGAAAAGAGCATCAAATTCGCTCTTTCTGTCATTTTCAATGAGCCATCCGGTCAGATTTTCGCACTCAATGATATCATTCTCAAAAATATGACCCTCGCCGCAATCAAGAAAAAAGCACTTTCCTATACTTTCGGCCTTATCCTGTACAATTTTCCAAAATCTTAAAAACTTATCGTTCTCCTGCGTTCTTAACCCTACCATTTGATGTTCCACCTTTCATTATAGTCACAAATTCGCCATTTTGTTTAGTAATAACACAAGGGGCAACACAAGGGGGACGGTTCTCTTGTGCTATACGTTCTTAGCTATCGTCCCTTATCCTCAGTATACTGTATTGAGAATATTTTGTCAAGAAAAAGCTCTGCACAGTCAACCATGCAGAGCTAACGTCATTCAGATCATCTCACTGAACACAGGAGAACCGTCCCTCCGTGTTTCCTCCGTGTTTGTAATCAAGCACATGCTTGTGCGCTCCTGTAGGATGGGAGCTTGACATATTATGATCAGTAGTATCAAAATCTATCTTCGCACGTCCATCATCGCCATATATGCGCCGCTGTAACACCTTGCCATTATCGTCCGTCTTATCAACAGTAGAATTTGGAATACCTTTGATTGACAAACCATTTTTGAGCTCACTATTCTTTACTTTTATTATACCACTTTTCCCACCATTGTCAACCCCATTTCCCACAACCTGCCGCCGCGGGGCTACAACCTCTTCCACGTCCGTCAAGGGACTCGACAGCTTGGGTCGGTCGTCCCCTATCGCTTCATAAACTGTGCCGACCACAGCGTAAGTATCGCCGGCATTCTCCAACACACTATAAATCCCGCTGTCCGCCGTCCCTGCGTGACCTTCAAGGTTCCATGGTTTCTCGACCGCCATCCTTTCAAGCTGCTGCTGTGAGTTTCTGAGCTTGGCTATCTCGCTTGAGGCTATGCTGATGTCGGCAATATGGCTGTAGTTTTCGAGCCTGTCTGCCATATGCTTTATGGCGTTCCTCGTCCGTAAAACAAGGATGCTTTTTTGCAGCTCATTGAGATCTTTGGTGTTTTTTATTGACTCCGTCAGTTCGTTTGGATTCGTCAGAATACGCATGCTGTAGTCCGCCGCAAGCTCATCTTCTGCATTGGCTGCTGAGAGCTCTATCCCATGCCCGGCATATTGAGCTTTCTTTCTCCACCAAAGCTCTATCCGGCTCAGGCCCGATTCGGAAGAAAGCGTATTCATTGCCATTTTTTTGTACTCATCATATGACTCCGGCGCATATGCCTTCATATGCTGCATCAGCTCATGGGCAAACACTGTTTTCGTGGGATTTTCGTCATTCTCGGTGAGATAGACAGTTCCGTGCTCATACTTACCTTTTGCCGCGGTGCCTCTTGTCTGCTCTGTTGTTTTTACCTTCGCTCCAATCACCCGGGCGACTTCATTCACCGCCGACCTATCGACTCCTGAGAGTGGTGCCTGACGACTTTCTGATGTTGTTACTCCTGCCGAATATGAGCCGCCACTTGCATTTGCAGCTTTAGCGTCAGTTCCGGCATTTTTACTATTGACAATCGACTTAGGTTGTGGTATACTGCCATTAGAGAGAACGGTGTTCTGGGGCGCGTTTCGGACGTAGAGGGTAGGGGTCGATGTTTTTTCGGCATCTACCTCCTCTTGCCCGTTTCTCTCTTTTGTTTTTTCAGCCTTTTCTTTATATGCAGTAACTATCCACATTGTTCTTTTTGCGCTTTCCGGTACCGCTTCAACAATATAATAATTTCCGTTTATCCTTTTGGACATTATAATAGTCTTAGACGGACTGCCGTCGGCATTTTTAAATTCATAACTGTCTTCTTTGCCCAATTCGACATTGTCAGGATTCTCAAGTACATACCCCATTCTGGCTATATCCTCATTACTGGCCATTGAATGGTTCTCTGTTCCGTTCTTTCCGTGGTGATTGATAATATGGCGTACTCTGCCCGACTTTAAAAATTGCGTATATCCGCTCACATCAATACCAGTAACGTCCTTGACCTTATCCGCAAGCTTACCTGACACCGCGCTGATCCTCACGCCGGAGCTGTTATCCTTTGGGTCATTTTCCACTCGATCAATGAGATTCAATATCCGCTCATCGACTGAATTGTTGTATTCGTCGATGATTTTTTGTTTTTGAGCGGCATTTTGAGCAGGTGTTATCGCTGCCGGTACCGATTTATTTGTCGCCGACGCAGCTTTTGGCGCTATTGTAATCTGCTGCGATGGTTGTGCTTTCGGTACGGCGGCAGGCATCTGAGGTGTTCTCATTGCCACCGCGGCAGATGAAGCGGCACCGGATGAGGCAGCTCCACCGCCTGAAGCCGCATTCCGGCTATTCGCCCATGCAGAAAATTCATATAATTTTCCGTCAACGGCCTGTGACACCTCTTCGAGCGCTTCTAAAATATTGTCTACATATTTCTTCTGCCCGACAAACTGAACGTCCCGTCTGGTGATAAAGCTCTTCACATCTTCATTGTATTTTCTTATATTTCGTGCATAATCCTCCATCAAGCCTAATGCCTCTTCAGGCTCTCTTGTGTTCATTAATGCCTCGGCATAGCATTTGCTCATAGCCTCGTAATCATCACTTATCCTGTCCTTTGCATTTTCAAGATATTTTTTGGATTCATTTGATATTTTTGCAGCATTATACGAGTAGGAAATCGCTCCTATGATAAAAGCCACTTTCATGTCACGGGCAATTTCATTTTTTTGTGGCTTGTATCCCTCAGGATAAAGCAAATATGAGACACCCGTTTGCCCGGCGGCATAGCTCGCACTCGAAGCCCCGCCAAGGATAATATTTGGTATAAGCGCATCTCGCAGGCCTTTATTGAAAAGAATGTTTGCCCCTATTCGACCTACCGCCTCCGACGCTGCAATGCCAACCAGGCTCCCGGCAAAGCCTGCTGCAGACCCCTGCGCTATCGCCTTGGCATCCCCATCTTTTGCCGCTATTCTCGCGCCGCTGACAACGGCATTTGTCACGCCAAGTTCAAGCGCAGCTTGAACCCATTTGCGGTTTTTTGATATCCACTCAACGCCTTTAGCTGCCTTTGACACATTGCCGCCTATTTGCGTTGCCGCATTTGCCGCTCCTGCCACTTTTTCCACTTTTTGTAATCCGGTTACGGCCTTAGCGCCCTTCAATGCCGCTGTCCCTGCTCCTGCGACAGCCGTTTTTATTGTGCCGAAAGCGACCGTAGAGCCGCCAATGTCTCCGGCAAGGTTCGCATACGGATGATTTTCGTTATTTTTATCAATAACATCTTTTTTTGCAGAAACATAGTCACTTTCCGGAAGACCGGCAGCGAGACAACCCTTTTTTGCCTTATCCTCCGTCGGCTTCTTATACAGCCCGAAGGTTAAACCATCGGCGGCGCCCATGACTAAGGCTGTTTCCGCACCGGTAACCTTTTTGCGGCTTTAACATAGCAGCTGCACAAATCTACGATTTGTGGGGTACTACTGAAGACTTTGCCCGCTATGCTTTTGCATGTATCTCCCATACGACAGCCCCTCGGCCATGGCCGCCGCGTTGAGCTCGCCAAGGGAGCGTGCCTGAAGGGGCGGCTCGGTGCAGTGCTCAAAGGGAGCGCTCTTACCCTGGCGCGTGTACGCGCGGCGACGCCGGTCACAGCGCACGCTGCACAGCTTCTTTCGGCTGCTGCTCTCGGGAATTCTTTTGCCGCATACTATGCAGAATTTCACTGTTTTTGTATCTTTTTTCTTTGTCATAATGATCTCTCCTTTTTGTCATCCATTCTGAGTCCGCGCAGCGAGGCGAACAGCCTCCGTGCCTCCCGAAGATGGAAATACACCGTCCGCTCGTCGCAGTACAGCGTAAATGCCGCCCTGCGTACCCGCGCGGTGAGTGCCCCGCGCTTCAGCGGAGCCTTCGGCGAAACGAAGTACACCTCTTCCACCGCCCTGATTATGTAGTCCTTGTGAGCGAATTTCAGTATTTCGAGCATCTTCTCAACCGCGTAAATATCTAACAGCATGGCGGTGTTATCCCGCACGGCTGTCTGTCCGGCGAGAATAGCGGCCTGCTCGTCACCGCCGCAGTTCTTCACCGCGTCTATGACGACCTTAGCTTTTGCCTGAAGAAACGTCGGCCTTCCCATGGCGGCGTAAAACCTGAAGGCCTCGATGGTGTAGCTCTGGCAGTTGTCTTTTTTCAGCACTCTTCACTCCTCATTCCTAACTCCTGACGATTTCCCAATCCTCCTCCGCATTTCTGCCACGGCCTGAGGGTCAAGGCCGCTCTTTGGTGGATACGTCCCCTTGCGGGGCGTATCAATATCACCTTTAACCTTAGGCCTCGCCCTTGCCGACTCCACGTCCGTAGCTCCTGCGGCCTTCTTTGCCTCAAGAATTTTTGTTATGTAGCTTAGCTTGAGCACATTGTTGCTGCTCGCCTCCGTTATTGCGTAGCATATAAGCTCCGGCGGAAGAGCGAAGGAGGCCAGCGTTTTCTTAACGTGGGAATTCCACGGCCCGATAAGCTCCTCATAAAGCCTTTGCACGCTGTCCCCGGCGGCGGCAGCGCTCCCTGCTGCTGCATTAATAACAGCATTATCAATATCATTATCAATATCAATACCACTATCATTATCAAGGCCTGTTTGCTCCATTTGCGGGCAATTGCTTTCGGATAAACCAATTGCTTTATTTTGGTTTTCGCAGCGTCTTTCAGCCTCCTTGGGCGGTCTGCCTCCCTTTTGGCCGTTTTCACGCATTTTGCGGCATTTTTCCACGTATTTTTGGTGGTTTTTGTCGAGATCGACCTTGATAATCATAAACGCCGAATATAACACTCCGCCCAGCTCGTCCACCGTAGGCTGAAGGTCTGCGGCCTGATAATTGAACACGGCAAGCATGAGCCGCCCCACATCCTCTACGGAAAGACTGAGCTGCCTGAAATATTCGATATAATCTGTTTTTAGAATAAAAGTGTCTTTCAATTTTCCGTCCTCCCGTAGTTCTATAGCACAAATGAAAAAGCAGAAAAGACAAATTATAGTTTAAGCTTCCATCGCCTTAGCCGCTCCTTCTATGTCCTCCCCGTCCGCCGCGGCCGGCGAGCCGTCAGCATTCATGGCGTCGGCAAAGCCGCCAAAAAGCGGCGCATACTTGAGCAGTCGCTTAAGAACGGTCTTTTTGCACATCTCCTCGTAGGCCTTGTCCCAAAGCCCGGAGTCGCTCGAATCGCCGAATTTCCCACGGTGCCTGTCGATATCCGCCTTGCTCATGACCTCGAAGCCGCAGCAGCCGCCGGTGAGGCGATAGCAGGCGTAGACCGCGACCATTTCGCCTCTGTCGCCCATAGACGGGCGATGCCGCAGCTTTGGCTCAAGGCCGAACTCATATTCAAACTCGTCGTTTTCGTGCACGGTGTGCGCCTCAAGACTCATGAGCTGACAGCTCCGGTGCGCCAGAGCGAGCAGTCCCCTGTAGCCAAGGTGAAACCGGCACTCCTTGCCGGCGGGCAGAATGTATGCCTGCCCCAGCGGAGTGTTAGGCTCAAGGCCCAGCTGCGCGGCGGTGAGCAGCGCGCCGATAAGGCTTCGGGGAGTGCACGCTGCCAGCGCCGGAGCTTTCGTCAGAACCGCCGCACAGCTGATAGCAAAGCTTTCTGTGGTGACTGACGAAGGGAGGACCTTTGCTATCTCCTTTTCATAGGCCTTTATGTAGTCGTTCATAGACTGAGCCGTTTTTTCGGGCGTCTCCCCTGCGGCGGCTATGGCTCCGTGAGTGTTGCTCGTGGTAAAGCTTGTCTGTTTGCTCATTTTAAGTTCTTCCTTTCTGTGATTTTCAGCACCCGACTGACCTTGGTTTCACTCACCTCAGCGTATACGTCGGGATACAGCTCCTTAAGCTTGTCTTTGTTGACGCTTGTCCGTGCCACAGGCAAAAAGCTGACTATCCCCGCTGCGCACTCGCCCTTTTCGCTTTCGCCCAGCGCCGACGCCAACCGGCCCTTTATGCCTGTCTTCTCCGCCTCAAGCTTTTTAATGAGCCTGCCTATGTCGATATACCGCTCCACGTCCCCGCAGTAGTCCCGGATATCTGCCGTCACACTGCTTTTTTCGGGGTAGAGCCTTCCGAGGGCGTTAAGGCTGCCGTCGCTGCCGTCGGCCACCGGCGGGATATCGGCTTCTATGTGCTTTTTCCAAAAGTCGGTCTCGGCCTGAATGAGGCTCTCTATCTCGTTTTCGTCGCGCTCTATGACGTACCAGTAAAAGCCCCTGTTGAGTACCAAAACGGCTAAGTACGCCCGGTCGCAGCCCGTTACCGCTAAGTAATGCATGCACTGCACGTAATACTGAAGCGGTATGTCGCCCCCGGCGAAGTGGTGTCTGTTCATTATGCTTGTGGTCTTGCACTCAAGGAGGGCGTTCTCGCCCACTATCTCGCGGTCGATGTTGGCAGTCATGAAGCGGTGGTCGGGGTGCTGCCACATGTATCCGCTGCGCTTAACGGTTTTTCCGGCCGCCTCGCTGAAGCGCCTTGCAACGTAGTCCTCGAGGTCGCTGCCTAAGCGTATCGCCTCGTTCTCCCGGGCGTCCTCAAGCAGTCCCTTTTTGTCGCAGTAAAGCTCGAGCCGGCTTTTCCACGGATTAAGCCCCATAATAACAGCCGCGTCGCTCCCGCCTATGCTTTCCCTCCGGAGCCGCCGCCAGGCCTCTTGAGATAAGTCTTTGAGCTTTGCTTTTCTAATTGCCTGTGTTTTCAATTTATCACTCCTGTTCCATATTTAAAATCAAATTCATCAAAAATCAGGGCGTGCACCTGATTTTTGATACCTTAATCTTCGTAAGCGTAAGCGCCCGATGCGAAGGGGTTCCCTCAAAGGGGAAACGCCCGGTTTCCCCTTTGACTTAGATCAACAGTCGTTTTTTACGAACCACATAAGTCCGGCCACCGAAGCGAGGCCTATCGCCGCCCAAGCCGCCGGGCCGATGCGCGCCGGAGCTGCAATATCCGAGCAGCCCGCCGCCAGAATAAGCGCGAGCATTACTACTATGGCCGCTGCTGCCCTTAATACATCTCTGATTTTTCCTCTCACGGTCTTTCTCCGCTCCCTCCTCATTTCCAACTCCCAATTCAAATCCTATCTCCGAAATAAATTTCATAAAAAATCAGGGCGTGTACCTGATTTTTGATACCTTAATCTTCGTAAGCGTCAGCGCCCGATGCGAAGGGGTTCCCTCAAAGGGGAAACGTTCGGTTTCCCCTTTG
>JAFLUQ010000109.1 GCA_022508735.1 Oscillospiraceae bacterium
TGAGCCGTTCCTCGGCTCTGGCAAGTAAGGCCACCGGCTATCCCATAGCCAAGGTTGCGGCAAAGATAGCTCTGGGCTATAACCTTGACGAGATAAAGAACGCCGTGACAGGCAAGACCTTTGCCTGCTTCGAGCCGGCGCTTGATTACATCGTTGTTAAGATCCCCAAGTGGCCCTTTGACAAGTTTGTCACCGCCGAGCGCAAGCTGGGCACTCAGATGAAGGCCACCGGTGAGGTCATGAGCATCAGCACCTGTTTTGAAGGCGCTCTTATGAAGGCCGTGCGCTCGCTGGAGCTGAATATATACAGCCTCGACCTTCCGCAGTACAGAGATATGGAGCTTGATGAGCTTCGCACAGAGCTTCGTCATGTGGATGATATGCGCCTGTTCGTAGTGGCTCAGGCCCTCAAAAAGGGGATGACTGTTGACGAGATCCACGACATAACCACTATTGACAAGTGGTTCCTCGGGAAAATAGACAATATCGTACAGCTGGAGGCTGCGCTGAAATCCCGGTCCCTGACTCCCGAGCTGCTGGAGAAGGCCAAAATCTACGGCTTCTATGATAAGGTCATCGGCGAGCTCCTTGGCAAGACTGACCGTGAGATCAAGTCTCTGCGCCTCAGGTGGGGCATAGTGCCGGCCTATAAGATGGTTGACACCTGCGCCGCTGAGTTTGAGGCCGTTACGCCTTATTACTACTCCTGCTACGGCGGCGAGACTGAGGCCGATACCCGTAGTGACAAGAGGAAAATACTGGTTCTCGGCAGCGGGCCGATACGCATCGGCCAGGGCATAGAGTTCGACTACTGCTCTGTTCACGCTGTTTGGGCGCTGAAGAGGCTCGGCTATGAGACCATAATCGTAAACAACAACCCCGAAACGGTTTCCACCGACTTTGACATTTCAGACAAGCTCTATTTTGAGCCGCTGACTCCCGAGGACGTGGAAAACATCGTTGACATAGAAAAGCCCTACGGCGCCATTGTGCAGTTTGGCGGGCAGACGGCCATCAAGCTCACCAAAGCCTTAAACGACATGGGCGTGAAAATTCTCGGCACCGATGCCCGTGACGTGGATCGCGCCGAGGACCGGGAGCTGTTCGACGAGGTGCTTGAGACCTGCGGCATCCGCCGCCCCAAGGGCAAGACGATATTCACCTGTGAGGAGGCTATCGCCGCGGCCAATGAAATAGGCTATCCGGTGCTTGTGCGCCCCAGCTACGTGCTCGGCGGCCAGGGTATGGAGATCGCCTATAACGACAAGGATATCACTATATACATGGAGATAATCAACCGCAGCGTGCAGGAGCACCCGATCCTTGTGGACAAGTATGTTCACGGCAAGGAGGTCGAGGTTGACGCGGTCTGCGACGGTAAGGACATACTTATCCCCGGCATCATGGAGCACCTTGAGCGCGCGGGCGTACACAGCGGCGACAGCATCAGTGTTTATCCCACACAGACCATAAGCGAAAAGGACAAACAGACCATTATCGAGTTCACCAAGAGCCTTGCGACTGAGCTCCACGTAGTGGGTCTTATCAATATTCAGTTTATTGTGGCTGAGGACGGCGTTTACGTTATCGAGGTAAATCCCCGCAGCAGCCGCACGGTGCCATATATCAGCAAGGTCACAAATGTGCCTATAGTGGCTCTGGCCATACGCTGCATGCTGGGCGAAAATCTTGCCGATCTTGGCTACGGTGTGGACCTGCACCCGGAGGCGGACTACGTGGCCGTAAAGATGCCGGTGTTCAGCTTTGAAAAGCTTCACGACGTTGACACCTCCCTCGGGCCTGAGATGAAGTCCACCGGTGAGGTGCTGGGCGTGGCCCCGACCTTCCACGAGGCTCTGTATAAGTCATTCATTGCGAGCGGCCTTAAGATCCCGGCTCTGGGCAATATGCTCATAACCGTCCGTGACACCGATAAGGAAGAGGTTTGCCAGATAGCGAAGGATTTCGCAGAGTACGGCTTCGGCATTTACGCCACCGGCGGCACCTGCACCTATCTTCAAGAGAACGGCGTTCGCGCCCGCAGGGTCAACAAGATCGCCGAGGGCTCGCCCGACATTCTTGACCTCATCGGCGGAGGCAGCGTTGACCTTGTGGTGAATACACCCACCCGCGGCCGCCAGCACAACCGCGACGGCTTCAAGATCCGCCGCACAAGCGTTGAGCGCAGCATACCCTGTATGACCAGCCTTGATACCGCTAAGGCCCTGCTTGCCGCGATCAAGCAGAAGGACGAAGGCGAGCTGGGAATTGTGGATATATCAACTATATAAGCGTGAAAGTGGTAATAAAAAATCCTCGGCAACATAGCCGAGGATTTTTTATTACCACTTGTCGGAATTACTCTTTATATAATCATATAATTGGGTTTCGTTAAAATCTTCTCTATGGATATTTAAGTCATTTAACAAAATGTTTAACCCGAAAATCCAACCGTAATCGTTGTCTTGCATAGCCAATTCAGTTGTTTTTTCAATTCCATCGATTAAACACTCTTTGTCAAATTCCCGCAGAGCCTCTGTTATTTCCGGGAATACGGGCCAATTTATATCCTGATAAAACTGCAGCATATCCATGAGCAGCGGCTTGGATTTTGGATAACCCATCTTTAAAATTATTTTAGCCGAGTTTCTCCAAGAACGTTTATTGTTCCAATCAATCAGTCGGTCAAGTGGAATATTGTCCATAGTGATACCTCTTTTTATGCTCGCAGCATTGCGCGGCCTACCATGCGCGGCCGCCGCCACCGCCGCCACCGCCGCCGGAGAAGCCGCCGCCACTGAAACCGCCGCCGCCAAAGCGGCCGTTACCGGAGTTTTTGACTTCGCGCTGGGCGTAGACCCGGCTCAGTGACGTGACCGTGCTCATGGCGGTGCGGGTCATAACGTAGGGAGTGAAGGGACGGCCGCCATATCCCGTGTACCAGCTGGGAGGCTCTTTGATAAGCCCTTCGAATTTTTTTGCCCAGACGTCGGTCACGCCAAGCACCACCGCAAAGGGCAGGGTGTCAAAGAAATAGGCGGGATTTTCGCCGATAAGCGCCTCGATGCGAGACTTTTCAGCAGTTTTAAGAAAATTCCTGAAGCCTGTGCAGCGGCCGATTAACCTTGTGGCATAGTCCGTGCGGCGGTTTACCAGAGCCGCGAACACGGCTGCCAGCGAGGATAGCGCGGTTATGCTGAGGCACCGCGGCACACTGCCGAAGAAGCGAGTTTCCATAAATCGGGAGGCAATAAAGCACGATAATGCGATCAACGCAGATATAAAAACAGCCTTGAGAATAAGCATGAAGCCGGAGCTGTTTTTTCTCTGAATAAGCCTATATGTCAGCACATAGGCTATAATCGGCGGAATAAGGCCGAGGAAGGACAACAGCACGGTGTCGCCAGGTTCATTTATCAGGCTGAGCACGCCGTAAATAATGGGGGCAGATAGGCAGGATAACAGGAATAATACAGAAGTCCGGCGGTTTGCGACCTCCTCCAAAGCGCGCTGACCACGGAAGCTTTCCTCAGTGTTGATTATGGCGGTTTGAGCCGCCTCATAGTATTTCTTTTCTATTTGCTTATTTGTCACTTTACCGTCGCTGCCGGCGGCGAACAAGGCTTCAAAGGCGGCACGCTCGTAGTTCGGTCTGTCCGGGCTGATGGGGCTCAGTCTTTCCAGAACAAAACCGCCTTTTTCTGTTTCGGTATACCTGATATAGCCCTTTGAGGCCCAGAAAAAGATCATAGCCGATATGTCAGAGGGGCTGACACTGTTCTTCATTACATATGCCAGCTCGGCGGGATTCATGTCGTCGGGGGGATAGAACTCCACCATCGGAATTATATCCTCGTCACGACCGCTTTTGAGCCACTGACTGAAGGCCATTGCCAGAATTACGGCGGCAAGCAGGATGAGGCCGAAGACCAGCACGTCCTGCACAGGAGTCAGGCTCCGGGGCGCGTCGGTAAAGGTGCCCTCCGGCAGGCTGATATATAGGGTAAGACCCTCGTGCCTGCTCAGCCGGTCCGCGGTGAGCCGTACTGTGTTGCCAACTATCTCCGCACCGCCAATGTCGGTGCTGTTTCCATACTCTCCACGGTAAACGGCAACACTTTTGATTTGGTCAGTTGGCAGAGTTACTGTCACCTCGGCGTTTTCAATAGAGGTGTCCCACTCGGTGCCTATGGGGGTGATATAGACTATGTCGCTCTCGCTGTCACCGTCTTTGGCATAGACCATATCATAGGTCAATACGTAGCTCTTAGGGCCGTACACAT
The DNA here is from genome assembly GCA_022508735.1 of Oscillospiraceae bacterium. Classification (GTDB taxonomy): domain Bacteria; phylum Bacillota; class Clostridia; order UMGS1883; family UMGS1883; genus JAFLUQ01. The sequence goes on from JAFLUQ010000109.1 coordinate 4,284, forward strand.
ATTGATACGGGTCGCCCAGCCTTATTCCGAGTACGTTTGTACCGCTCTCGAGTGTAAAGGGGTCAGAGGCGGACACACTTGCTATCTTATACGGCTCCTGACTACTGCTAAGGGGTATTTCCCGTATCAGGCCGTGGCTTTGGGAGGTGAAGTTAAGACTTAACTCCTCACGAACGCTGTGCACCCGGGCCTTGTCTACGGAGATATCCACGCTGTAGCTTTCAATTACAAACGGCTCATAGGCCAACGCCACCGACGGCAGCAGAAACAGGGCCGTTAAAAGCGCGGCAATTTTAGAACTTAACCTGAACATTTTCTCTCTCCGCGTTGTTAGATACTTCAAAATAGGGCATCTGCTCAAAGTGGAACATAGCAGCGATTATGCTGCTGGGCACGACCATGCACTTTTCGTTGTACTGACGGACGGTGCCGTTATAGTACTTTCTGGCTTGGGCGATGTCGTCTTCCACCTTGGTGAGCTGAGTCTGAAGCCCCGTAAACTGTGTGTCGGCCTTGAGCTGGGGGTAGGCCTCGCTCAGGGCGAAAAGCCGGCCGAGAGCCTGAGTGAGCTGATTTTCACTCTCAATGCGGGCGTCGCCTGTGGCCGAGATAGCGCTGTTGCGCGCCTTAATAACACCCTCAAGGGTCTCAGACTCGTGCTTGGCATAACCCTTTACGGTCTCAACAAGATTTGGGATCAGGTCGTGGCGCTTCTTAAGGTAAACGTCCATAGTTGAGAAGGCCTCCTGAGCTGTGAGCCTGCGGCGCACGAGACCGTTATAGATCGCCAGCCCCGCGCCTATGATGACGGCGATAATTACGCCGATGATGAGTATTGTCATTGTGATTTCCTCCTTTTATTTGTTATTTCCATTATATAACAATTAATAATATAAGTCAAGATACAATAAAAGAACGTAATATAAATTACGGAATATATACACGAAAAATTAACAAAAAATACATATATACCTATTGACAAATTTTTTTTAGTATGCTAAAATTAGCATGCTAATTTTTTGAAATGGGATTAAAAGGGAGGAAGGCGTATATGGAAAAGCTGGGAAAGCTTTTTGCAGATGTGGCCCGCTGCCATTCCAGCGGAGTCCACAATGAAGTATGTAAGCTCGGCGTCGGGCGCGGTATGCCGCCTATGCTGGGATATATCCGTCATCACAACGGCTGCAAGCAGTCGGAGCTGTGCAAAAACGGGCACATAAGTGCTGCGACGGTAACCGTAATGCTGCAGTCGATGGAGAAAAACGGCTTTATTACACGCTGCACCGATAAAGACGATCAGCGCTGCGTGCGGCTCTATATAACTCCCAAGGGAGAAGAGACCGAGCGGCTAAGCCGCGATATGGTCGAGAGTTTTGATCGGGAGTTTTTTTCATGCCTGACAGAGGAGGAACAAGCCTCGCTGGGGGAAATTCTGACACAGCTGTCGGAGCACCACAGCTGCAGACGGGATTTTGATAAGAAAGGGGAGAACGCATAGTGAAGCGATTTCTTAAATATTTTAAAGGTCTGCGATTCCTTAAATATCTTAAAGGGGCCTGGCCCGCTGTGCTGCTGGCCCCCGCAATGATGATTCTTGAAGTTCTCTGCGATCTGATGCAGCCGAGCATAATGGCTGAGATCGTGGACGACGGTATCCGAGGCGGCGGAGGCACTGATTTTATACTCCGTGCAGGCCTTAAAATGGTGGGCATAGCCCTGATCGGCTTTATAGGCGGCGCCGGAAGCTTGTATTTTGCCACCAAGGCCAGTCAGCACTTTGGCTATAGCCTGCGCAAGGATGTGTTCCATAAAATACAGGAATACTCCTTTGCCAACATCGACCATTTTTCCAGTGCTTCTCTGGTTACGAGAAACACCAACGACGTGGTAATGCTGATGATGGTGGTTGGCATGGCACTGCGTATGCTTGTCCGTGCGCCCATGACTTTTGTAGGCGGTATTATCCATGCCATAAGTATAAAGCCAGATCTGGCCATGGTATTGGCTGTGTCGATTCCCCTGCTGCTGCTGACGATATTTATAGTGGTACGGAAGACTTTCCCCATGTTCAGTCAGGTACAGTATAAGCTGGACAGAGTTAACGCAGTTATTCAGGAAAATCTCACAGGTATCAGGGTTGTGAAGGCCTTTGACCGGGCCCAGCACGAGGACGATCGTTTTGGCGAGGCAAATATGGAGTATGTTCAGCTCTCTATCCGGGCCAATCAGATCATGTCCTTTATGATGCCCGTAATTTCCATGATAATGAATGTTACCATCGTAGCCGTGCTCTGGTTCGGAGCAAAGCTGGTTGGCGCAGAAGAAATGGAAGTGGGCGAGGTAAGCGCCTTTATCCAGTACATAACCCGTATTCTGGGCTCCCTTATGATGATGAGCATGATGTTCATGTCACTGTCCAGAGCTCAGGCCAGCGCCGGACGTATTTCCGAGGTGCTGGACGAGAAAATTGACATTGTGTCTCCCGAAAAGCCCGTTGCGGACTCCGTTGCAAGGGGCAGTGTGGAGTTCAAAAATGTATCCTTCCGTTACCGCGGCGCCGGCGGCGATCCCGCCCTGCGCAACATAAGCTTTAAGGCCGAGCCGGGAGAAACAGTGGCCATCTTAGGTTCCACCGGCAGCGGAAAATCCACTCTTGTCAATCTCATTCCCAGGCTTTACGACGCCACAGAGGGCGAGGTCCTTGTGGACGGAATCAACGTAAAGGATTATGAAGTGGAAGGGCTGCGCAAGGGAATAGGTATGGTTCTCCAGAACGTGATCCTGTTCACCGGCTCTATTTCCGACAACCTCCGCTGGGGTAAGGCGGACGCCACCGACGAGGAGGTCCGGGAGGCAGCGGCAATGGCACAGGCAGAGGAGTTCATCAGCAAAAATCCCGATGGCTATGACGCTACCCTCGGCCAGAGAGGCGTAAACTTCTCCGGCGGACAGAAGCAGCGTCTGTCCATTGCCCGTGCTCTGATAAAAAAGCCCAAGATCCTCATTCTTGACGACAGCACCAGCGCGGTGGATACAGCCACTGAGGCAAAGATACGTGCCTGCTTCAACAATCAGCTTAAGGGTACAACAGTCATAATCATTGCCCAGCGTATTTCCAGCGCCAGAAACGCGGATAAAATTCTTGTTATGGAAAACGGTCAGATCGTGGACGTGGGCAACCACGACAGTCTGATGCGTAACAGCCGCGTATATCAGGAAATCTACTATTCTCAGCTTGAAAAGGAGGAAGCGTAATATGGGACCTAGAGGACCAAGACCCGGCGGACCGGGACC
>JAFLUQ010000011.1 GCA_022508735.1 Oscillospiraceae bacterium
TGGAAACTCTTTCTATAATCGCGTATAATCAGCCTGTTACAAAGGGAAAAATAGAATTCATACGTGGAGTGGACTGCTCTCACAGCGTTACACGCCTCATGGAGCGTGGGCTCATTGACGAGGCCGGACGTGCCGAGACCCCGGGACGCCCCATACTATACGAGACTACCATGGAATTTCTGCGCTGCTTTGGGCTTAAAAGCCTGAGTGACCTGCCGCCCCTGCCTGAAAAGCAGGTCGCACCGCCGCTCGAGCCGCCAAAGCCGGTGGATATACTTGAAGAAGCCGCCCGTGAGGAAGCAGAGGAGGCAGAAAAGACGGAAACTGAAACAGAAACCGCCTTTGAGATGGAGATGAAGTAGCTTGATTGTTTTGGCCGCAGTTTTAGCCCTGCTTGTGCTTCTGGCCCTTATCCCCATAAGAGTAATTGCCGAATACCGCTCTGAATTCAGCCTGCGGCTCAAGGTGCTGTTTGTCGTGATCAGGCTGCTGCCGAGAAAGGCAAAGCCAAAAAAGGGGCAAAGGCAGGAGGAAGATACAAAAAAGAAATCGGAAAAAGAACCGAAAAAAGATCCGGAAAAGGAGCCGGAAAATAAAACTGAAAAACCGGAAACACGTGCGGTGAGTGCGACTGAAAGACTTTCCGGATATTTAAACCTTGCGGTAGAGTTCCTCGGCCCGCTGAGAAAGGCGGTTCGCCGCCTTGTTAAGGCTGAGAGCCTAAGTGCAAGGGTCAGCTTTGGCACAGGCGACGCGGCTCAGACTGCCATATTGGTGGGCCTGTTATGGGGTGCGGGATATAATCTCATAAGCCTTGTGGATCTGATAGTCAAGGTGGAAGGTCAGGAGCTGTCTATAACCCCGGACTATTCCGGCCCGACATTTGAGGCTGAGGCGGCCTGTATATTAAGGACTAATATTGCAAATATTATATGTGCGGCTGCAATTCTTGGAATTGCTTATATACGGTATATACTAAAAACAAAGTTAAGGAGGAATAAAAATGAGTGAGCATCCGTTAAATGACCTCATCGGCACAGCCCTGACCAATATCAAAACGATGGTGGACGTCAACACCATCATCGGCACTCCTGTCGAGACCGCTAACGGCACGATCATTATTCCCGTGTCAAGGGTTGGCTTCGGCTTTGCGGCCGGCGGCAGCGATGTACCTACAAAGAACCCCGTTCAAGATAAAAACTTCGGCGGCGGCAGCGGTGCGGGCATATCTATCTCGCCCGTGGGCTTTCTTGTGGTTAACGGCGACAGTGTGAAGCTGCTTCCGGTGAACTCCGCCAACACCACTGTGGATAAGCTTATCGACAGCCTGCCTGAAATGTTCGATAAGGTGAGCGGACTTTTTAACAAGGATAAGGGCGCACAGAAATAATCCAAAATATTAAGTAAAAACACAGAGCCGCACATGCGGCTCTGTGTTTCGTTATATTTATTCAAAGGTCAGCGGAGGCATATATCCGTACTTATCCGGGGCGGTAAATGCGGCCTCAAATTCATCGCCGTCAAGCTTCTCGTTGTCCATAAGGGCTTTGGCCACGCTGTCGAGCCGGGCCATATTTTCGTTAAGAAGAGTTTCGCAGCGGGCATAGCTCTCGTCGATGATGCGTTTGATCTCGCTGTCGATCTCAGCGGCAACGTTCTCGCTGTAGTTCCTGCCCTCAGAGAAGTCGCGGCCGAGGAAAACGTTGTGATTGCCGGCGTCAAAGCTCACATAGCCCAGCTTGTCGCTCATGCCGTACTGCATCACCATCTCACGGGCAGTGTTGGTGGCCTGATTCAGATCACTGGAAGCACCTGTATTTATCTCGCCGAACTTTATCTTTTCAGCGGCGCGGCCTGCCAGATATACCACGATATTGTCAAGCATAGTTTCTTTGTTTATATAGGTCTTATCCTGATCAGGCAGATTCAGCGTAAAGCCGCCTGCACGGCCGCGCGGTATGATCGAAACCTGATGCACAGGGTCCTGAGTGGGCAGCAGGCGGGCAATGACCGCGTGCCCGGCCTCATGATAGGCGGTCTGCTTCTTATCCTTCTCGGTGTGCTTGCTCGACTTTTTCTCAGGGCCGATCACGGTCTTGAGCATGGCCTCGTCCATTTCCTCCATAGTGATCTGGCTCTTGCCTGCTCTTGCGGCCAGAATGGCAGCCTCGTTCAAGAGGTTTTCGAGGTCGGCGCCGGTAAAGCCATAGGTGGTTTTAGCTATCTTTTCGAGAGAAACATTGCTCTCGTCGATGGGCTTATTCTTAGAATGTACCCGAAGTATGGCTTCGCGGCCCTTCTGATCGGGATAGTTCACCACGACCTGACGGTCAAAGCGGCCCGGGCGCAGCAGAGCGGGGTCGAGTATATCAGGGCGGTTGGTGGCGGCTATCATGATTATGCCCTCATTGGTGCCGAAGCCGTCCATCTCAACCAAAAGCTGGTTAAGGGTCTGCTCGCGCTCGTCGTGCCCACCGCCGAGGCCGGTGCCTCTCTGGCGGCCCACGGCGTCTATCTCATCGATGAATATGATGGCGGGGAGGTGCTTCCTTGCCTGATCGAACAGATCACGCACGCGGCTGGCACCCACGCCCACGAACATCTCCACAAAGTCTGAACCGGATATGGAGAAGAAGGGAACCTTTGCCTCTCCGGCGATGGCCTTTGCCAAAAGCGTTTTACCTGTGCCCGGAGGGCCCACGAGCAGCACACCCTTGGGAATTCTGGCACCCAAATCTATGAATTTGCGGGGGTTTTTAAGGAATTCAACTATCTCCTGAAGCTCCTGCTTTTCTTCATCGGCTCCGGCAACATCATTAAAGGTCACCTTGGGAGTTTTATCGTCGTCCACTCTGGCATGACTTCTGGCAAAGCCGCCTATTCCGCCCTTGCCGCCGGTTTGCTGGCGCATGAAGTAGAACAAAAAGCCCATTAGCAGCAGTGATATCAGCAGGTAGGGAATGAGCGATACCCACCAGCTCACAGTTTCGGGCTTGGGATTGGTGACTGTCAATGTGCCTTCGCTTATCTGGGCAGCTATGGCACCCGCGCAGAGGGAATAGAGCATATCGCGCTTGGCTTCAACCTCCACGCGTATGCCGTTGATGGTGGCGACGCAGGTGTAGTCGTTTATCTCCAGCTCAGACACCGCTCCGTCATTGATGGCGCGCACCAGCTCGGAGAAGGACATCTTTTGCTGTTCGGGCGCGCGGAAGGTGTACCACGCGGCGCCCGCTATCAGAAGTGTTATCAGCAGATATATGCTGAAGCTTTTCACGGTTTTATTCAAAGTATAAAACCCTCCTTACTTTTCATAGATTTCGGGTTTAAGTATACCCACAAACGGGAGCTGACGGTATTTGTAGGCATAGTCGAGACCGTAGCCCACAACAAATTCATTCGGAATGTCGAAACACATATACTTGGCCTCGATCGGCACAATGCGCCGGGAGGGCTTGTCAAGGAAGGTGCATATCTCAACTGAATTTGCGCCCTTGTCAAAAAGGAACTGCTTAACTGCGGAGAGCGTCCGGCCGGTGTCAACGATGTCTTCAACGATGATTATGTCGCGGCCCTCGGCATTAAGGCCGCCTTTGCCGGTCTTGATGTCTACTTGGCCGCTGGACTCGGAGCTGTCGCCGTAGCTCGAGGCATAGATGAAGCTGATATCCACGGGAATGCTGAGGGCGCGCACCAGGTCAGAGGCGAAGATAAAGCTGCCGCTCAGCACCGCCACAATGAGCGGTTCCTTGTCGGCGTAGTCACGGCTTATCCGCTCTCCTATCTCGGTTACACGGGCCTTGATCTCTTCTTCGGTTATCAGAATCTGACCTACGGAATTGACGATGTCTGTCATTTTTATTCCTCCTAAGTTTATTCTTTTTCACTGTATTGTATCACAAGAAAGCTTCTGGTATTTTCGCCCGGTGCATAGCGTGGGGATTTTCTTAGAGGCGGAACGAAAACTATCTCGTCGCCTCTGGCCACCACGGGGACAAAAGCCCGGCGGCTTTGAGGGATCTTCATTTCGATAAACAGATCCTTCAGTTTTTTGCTGCCTGCGTCACCCTTAAGGCGTATTTTGTCGCCATCCCGCCGGGAGCGGACGGTGAACAGACCAAAAAGCTGAGCCGCGTCGAATACAGCGGTTTTCGCATTCTGAGGCGGTGGGGTGTCGGTCACATAAATGTATATCTCCCAACCGGGCTGACTGACTCTCTGCCCCGGACGGAGCGTCAGGGAGAAGCCGCGCTCCTGCTGCCGGCTTTCTTTCATTATAGTATAGAAGCTGCGGAGTGCGTAAGCGTCGCCGTTTATGTCCATCTGCTTGCCGGAGGGCTTGGAGCAGAGATCCAGAAGGGCGTTTATCTTCTGTTGATCGATGTCACGGGCTCCCCAGTTTTCTAACAGCAGGGCGGCAGCTCTCTTAGCTATTGGCGCGGGTGCGCCCAATATGGCTGAGGTAGAGTATTCGTCTTTATCAACAAGAGCGGAACTAAGCAGCTTTTCGGCAAGGGCGCGCAGGTATTCCTCATCTTCGCTGAGGCTTTTGGCGCAGTCCACGATTTTTTCCACCGCGCTGGGGTTTATTTCCTCCAGCCGCGGCACCACAGTGTGGCGGATCATGTTGCGGGTGTATACCAGCTCTGCGTTGGTGCTGTCCTCCCGCCACATGACGGCGTTTTCCAGCAGATACTCTTCGATCTCACTGCGACTTACGTCCAGAAGCGGGCGGATTATGTTGCCGCGCTTATATCTTATGCCGCAAAGCCCCCGGCTGCCGCTGCCCCGGGCCAGGCGGAAGAGTATAGTCTCAGCATTGTCACTGATATTGTGCCCGGTGGCTATCTTTGCTCCGCCGAGTGAGGCGGAAATCTCATCAAAAAAGCGGTAGCGCTCTTCACGGCCGGTCTCCTCAACAGACTTGCCGCGGGCCTTGGCCATGGTGGCTATGTCAAGCTTTTTGCCGTAAAATGGGATGCCGCGTATCTCGCAGATGGTCTCCACATACTGTGAGTCGCCGTCACCCTCGACTCCGCGGAGGGAGTGGTTCAGGTTGGCGGCACAGACCGTAAGATCCATTTCCGCGGCCAAAGCCTTCATTACCGTGAGCAGACACATGGAGTCCGCTCCGCCGCTGACTGCGCAGATCACCTTGTCGCCTCGCTCCAATAGACCGTGCTCTTTAATTGTCCTTTTCACCTTTTCGTACAGCATTTTTACCCTTCTTTCGGGTCAGTTTCTCATGTCTAAGTCGGTGAATTTCGTATATTCGCCGCGCCATGCCATTTTTATGATGCCCATAGAGCCTGCGCGGTTCTTACCTATTATGCACTCAATGATGTTGGAGTGCCCGCCTTCTTCTCCGTCTTTATCGGCGTTGGGGTCATGGAGCATCAGTATTATGTCGGCATCCTGCTCTATGGTACCGCTCTCGCGCAGGTCGCTCACCCTTGGGCGACGCTTTTCTTTTACAGACTCACGGTTCAGCTGGGCCGCGGTTATGACCGGTACGTTCAGATCTCTGGCCATTATCTTAAGCGCGCGGGAGATTGCGCCTATCTCGGTGGCGCGGTTGTTTTCCTTGCCGCTGCCCTGCATGAGCTGAAGATAGTCGATGACCACAAGATCAAGGCCCTTTTCAAGCTTGAGCTGCCGGCATTTGGAGTGTATATCGCTGACGTGTATGTTGGATTTGTCGTAAATGTATATAGGGGCATTCATAACATCTTTGAGAGCGTGAGCCAGCTTTGTCATATCGTCGCGGCCTATGTCGCCGATACGCAGTCGGCTAAGCTCGATAAGAGCCTCGCTTGAGAGCACTCGGTTTACAAGCTGTTCCTTACTCATCTCGAGGGAGAATATAGCCGTCGTGGCATTATGCCTTATAGCTGCGTTTTCAACTATATTAAGTGCCAGACTGGTCTTACCCATACCCGGACGGGCAGCTACGACGATGAAGTCGCTCTTCTGAAGCCCGGCGGTGTAGTCGTCAAGTTCAGAAAAGCCGGTGGGTATGCCTGTGATCTTTCCGCCTCGCTTTTTTAACTCCTCAATGATGGCCATAGAGCTGCGCACTACCTCGCCGATGTGGGTAAAGTCACTATTGTCGCGGCCCTCAGAAATGCGGAAAATAAGCTCCTCGCTCCGGTCGAGTATGTCCGAGGGCTCCTTCTCGTCCTTGACGCACATATCTATGATGTCGCTGCCCGCCTGAATAAGTTTGCGCAGCATAGTCTTGCCCTTGGCTATATCGATATAGTGGCGAAGGTTTTCAGTTGTATAAACGCCCTGCATGATTTTGGAAAGATAGCTTATTCCGCCGATGCTCTCCAGCTTTTCGCCCAGTTCACCTGAGACTGTTACCATATCCACCGGCCGGGCTGAGTTAAACAGGGAGCTTATGGCGTTAAAAATAGTCTTGTGGGCAGTGACGTAGAAGTCGTCCTCTCTCATGCCGTCCATGACGCTGTTGAGAGCGCTCTCGTTCATGATGGCACTGGCCAATATGGCCTGCTCGGCCTCAAGATTGTAGGGCATATTTACGCCTATTGGGGAATCCATTGTGATCGTACCTCCGGTGAAAATCCTTATTTATCTTATTCGCTTACTACCTTTACTACTACTTTTGCGCTGATTTCCGGATAAAGCTTCACGTCCACAGTTTTATCTCCAATGGTCTTGATGCCGTCGGGGAGAACGATTTTTTTCTTGTCAATAACCTGGTGAAGCTGCATCTTTATAGCGTCTGCCACGTCCTGAGAGGTGACCTTGCCGAATAACTTGCCGCCCTCCCCGGCTCGGGCCACGATGGTGACGGAGCCGCTTTCAAGCGCGGTCTTAGTCTCCATTGCCGCCTTCTTTTCCTGCTCCTTGCGGTATGCGGCGGCATCGCTCTTGCCCTTGAGCTCGTTTATAACACCCTTTGTGGCCTCGGTGGCAAGTCCTTTGGGGAGCAGGTAGTTGCGGGCGTAGCCGTCACTGGCCTCCACCAGGTCGCCCTTCTTACCGTGGCCTTTTACATCTGCTAAAAGCACTACTTTCATTTCTGTTACTTCCTTTCGAGAATTTATTCGTCAAAATATTCGCTGATCGCATTGCTGAGCCGCCGGGCTGCGTCGCGCACCGATATGTTTTTTAGCTGAGCTGCCGACACCATAGCGTGCCCGCCGCCGCCGAGCCGCTCGCATATGAGCTGCACATTTATTTCACCAAGGCTTCTGCCGCTTATTCTTGCGCCCTCGCCGTCCTTTGAGATGACGAAGGAGGCTTTTACGCAGTCGATATCCAGCATTTCATCCGCGGCCTGTGCGATGACTGCCGGCGGCGCTTCCATTGATGCCTGTGAAATACATATGCCGCGCTTATCTATTTCAGCCTGATCCATTATATCGCGCTTTATGCGGTGAGCCTCGGGGCTTTCACGGAAAAATTGTTTTACCTTTATGGTATCGACCCCGGCGTTTCTGAGGTACGCCGCAGCCTCAAAGGTGCGTGAGCCGGTCTTGAACACAAAATTCTTTGTGTCAAGGACTATACCGGCGTAGAGAGCGGTAGCGTCGACGGTGCTGAGACTCAGGCCTCCGTCCATATACATAAGTATTTCGGTTACCATTTCACAGGTGGAGGAGGCACCGGGCTCGTGATACACCAGATTGCAGCCCTCAATATAGCTTTCACTGCGGCGATGGTGGTCAAGCAGCACTTTGCGGCTCGCCATATCCAGCAGTTCGGGCATTTCTGTCAGTTCCGGACGGTGCGTGTCGCAGATTATAAGAAGTGTGCGGGACGTGATATAATCCTTGACTGATTCGCGGCTCACAAACAGACCGTCATGGTAGTGGTTTTTTGTGATCAGGTCGACCACGGCTCTGACCGCTGCATCTTCAGAGTTGAACAGAATCTTCACGTCTCGCTCCAGATGAGCCGCGGCGCAGGCCAGCCCAATGGCCGAACCCACAGCGTCAATATCGGCGCTTTTGTGCCCCATTATGACCACGTTCTCCGCCGAGAGCATATGCTCCTTAAGGGATTGGGCCATAACTCTGGCCTTGACGCGGGTGCGTTTTTCCACCTCTTTGGTGGTGCCGCCGTAATAGCTGAATTTACCGGCGTCGCATACGGCGGCCTGATCTCCGCCCCTGCCCAGTGCCATATCCAGCGCCGCCCGGGCAAAGTTATCGCACTCAGCCAGAGTTTTTCCGCCCGCTCCAACGCCTATACTGAGGGTGGGTGTGGCCGCTGCCAGCACGGTTATATTCTTGATGTCCTTTAAAACGGAGAATTTGTCGGCCAAAATTGCTTCAAAAGCCGCGTTGGACAGCACACATATATAGCGGTCCTTTTCTAATTTACGAATAAGACCTCCGGCGTTATTTACCCAGCTTATGATAACGCGGTCGATAGAGGCTGTCAGCTCCAGCTGCTCGTTTTCTCCGGCGTCGGCTATAGTTTCATCGTAGTTATCCACGGTGATGCTCATGACTACCGGGCGGGCGGCCCGTGCCGCACTGCGGAGGAGGCCGACTTCTGATACGTCCTCAATATACAGTATCACCGCCGCCTTGTCGGGGTCGGTTGTCTTGGTGAGCGTGGGGTGAATTCGGTAATTCATCTGCCCCTTGACGGCGGAAACCGGATGCACGCCCTTATCGGCAATTATTCCCTCAACGCGCAGCTCAGGGAAGATCTCGCCGATGCCGGAGCCCGCGCTTCGGGGCAGAAAGCTGTCACCGAAAGCCTTGTTGTACCATGCCAGAGAGCCGTCTACGCGAACGCCGGCCATTGGCTCGGGAATATTGAAAGAGATCCGGTTGCTGCTCTCGGCCTCCTCGCCGGAGAGCTTGCCGAGATACCGCTCTATTTTTATAACTCTGCCGCGCCGTTCATAGAAGAGATGCAGAAGCATCAGCGCCGATATGACCAGCAGCACCGGTGCGGCAAAGTTGTAGCCCTCCATCAAAAGCACAGTGAAAACCAGCACCCCGAGCACGTAGATAAGGGCAGTGCTGTGAAGCATAGAACTGAAAAGCTTATTGTTATTTTTGTTCATGTGGATATCCTTTCCCTGAAGGACGCAAAACAGTCCGTCAGACCAATAAGGATGTATATCAGTATCACGTACAGGTTGATCAAAGGCACGATAAGACAGATGAGCAGCGCCGAGTGGATAAGCAAACGGATATTGAATTTTTTTACCTTACGCCGCAGCAAAAATTCTACGAAGCTCATTCCCGCCACAAAGAAAATGAATATAAATACTGTTAACATATTTTTTGCAGCTATCCTTATCAGAGGTACAGGCGCGGCCAGAGCCAATGCCATAATAATGCAGTATATCACAGTAGGTGCGCTTATGCGTATGTTAGAGAAGGAGTGGCCGTTATTGAGCGGCGTTGGGCGAAGCACCCTTGACACCAGCCACATTACAGAGTAGCCGCCGGCCATAGAAATAAGGGCGGCAAAGGCCGGAACAAGCTCAGTCATACTGTCAAGAAGCTGCAGGTATTCCTGATAAACAGAACTGTCCGTCGTGTCAGAAAGCAGCGCGAGAATGTCAGAGCCTCCGCGAAACAGTTTTTCCGCGATAGTCATGCCGTCTCTGGCGGCGCTTTGGTGAAGTCCGGTCATTGTCACGAGACCCAAAACCAGTGAGCAGAGCAAAAAGCCAAGCCAAAACGGACGCCGCATCATCACGCAGATGGCTGCGGTGACGGAGACTGCTGCTATAGCCAAAGCATAAAGCACTCCGTAGTGGATGCCCAGCCCCATTGAGGAGCAGATCATAACTGCCAGCGCAGCGGTAACACCTTCGGTCAGAGCGCCATAGAACGGCCCGCTGCCAATTATCGTCATGGCCGCATTAAAAGCACACAGGCAAAGTGATATAAACGGCGCACCGAAGAGCAGTGGTATCATAAACATGATCGGTCTAAGGGCAAATATAAAGTAATTATTGTTTTTCATTTGACCAGTCCTTTTTCAGAACCTTTTCCGACAAGTCTGAAATCGTTTATCTTGTGTGGAAGCTGTGGAGACAGCTTCTCCAGCTCACGGCCTAAGAAAAGCCGTAATCGGTTTTCGGAATATTTCTGCCCCAAAGCTGAAGCGACAGCCCGATAGTCAGGTGTTACGCTCGCTGACACAAGGATCCCGGCGGTTCCGGTGTCAAAGCGGCCTGAAATTGTACAGCGGCTTATATACCGGCTGCGGCAAAGCACAGCGGCTATCTCCTCCGGGAAAACAGGCGCCCCCTCTCCGCTCATGAGCATAGTGCGGCGCTTGCCGGATATCTCCAGTGTGCCGTCTTCATAAAGGCGGCCTATATCGCCGGTGCGGAAGGGGCGGGGCAGCTCCTTGCCGCCGAAATAGCAGTCGGCGATGGAATCGCCGCAAAGCTGTATCTCACCGTAATCACCGACTGTGGGATAAATTTCAAGCTCAGTCAAAGGCACGGGCCTGCCGCCGGGAACGGCGCTCATGGCAACGGCCCCGCATTCGGTTAAAAAGTAGCAGTTATATACATCGAAGCCCCAGTTTAAAAACTGACGAATACAGTCCCTGTCGGGATAGGCCCCGCCGCAGATTATGATCTTTAAATTGTCGCCCATAAGGCTGTGTATGCGCCGAAAGGTTCGCTTGCCGGTGCCTATGCCCACGGCCCGCATGGCTGCGCCCAAAATGTCGGGGAGCAGAGTCTTTGCCTTGCCGAATACCTTTGCAGACCTGCTTCTCAGAGTCTTTTCAAGGCTGCGAAGCCGCTCCGGAGTGCAGGTGAGTGCAGTTGCGCCGGACTCGGCTATTGCCCGGGCCACACTGCGCTTTTCGCCGCGTTTCACAACGCCGCATCCGGCGTACAGAGGCAGCAGCAGCCCAATAACGCAGTCAAAGGCATTGCCCCATACAGCGGGGCTCAAAAAAGTGTATGAGCTTATGTCCAGAGCGTTAGCAACACTATAAAGCGCTGTGCATATATTTTTATGTGAAAGCACCACCGCCTTTTTTGTGGCAGTGAAAAATGTGAAGGCCGGATCATCCGCGGTGCTGCCGGGTAAATCGGGGCAGGCTGAGAAGTTCTCGGCAGGAAACAGCTGCTCGAATTCGGGAATCAAAAGCACATCGTGGATCAGTGAACCTATGGCTTCAGCCCGGTCCTTACGCTTGGCGCTGTAAAAAACAGCACCGACGTCCATATCTGAAAGCATACCTGCCAGCTCCTCATCAGAGAGAGCGGGGTCAGGCACGATGAAGGGTACCGCCGACATTAAGCAGCCAAGCATAGCGGTGAGCCCGCAGTAGGTTACCTCTCCGATTATTGCCGCAGCACGGCCCGAGAGCCTTAACAGCCCAAGCTCCCCGGCGACAAAGCGCGAGTGTGCATAAAGCTGAGAAAAACTGAAGGAGCCGCCGTCTCTGTTTATGAAAGCGATCCTTTCTGGGAAGGCAGAGGCGTTATATTCCAAAATATCGGGTATAGCAGCAGGTTTATACACTTTTGTCTCCACTCCTTCAGCCTGTAATTAATCTATATTATTATAGCATAAAACCGCCGTGTTGTAAAGAGTTTTTAGAATTTTTACCAATTTTATTAATAAAAAGTTTCCGGGAGGGAGAGTATTGGCAAACAGGAGCACGGACTTCCGTCAGAAGGAGGTTATAAGTATATCCGAGGGAAAGCGGCTTGGATATATCAGCGACGTGGAGATCGACTTTGAAAACGGAAAGATCGACTCGGTCATAATTCCCGGACCAAGCCGCTTTTTCGGACTGTTCGGTTCAGCCGAGGACACACATATACCATGGAGCAGCATATATAAGATAGGCGATGATCTGATACTTGTAAAATAAAATTTAAAATGAAAAGTTGAAAATTAACAGGCGCAAATCAGTATTACCTACTACTTTTTCTTGACAACTGCACGCCTGTGAGGTATAATATAAAAGTATGATTATACCCTACAGGTGGTGTTTTGTATGAAAATAAAAAGGCGCATTGCGCTTTTATTATGCGTACTTTTTCTGATGCCGGCAGGAATACAGGCTAAGACTGAGGACGGAATAAAAATAACTCTTAAAAAGGGCGGATACATCAATCTTGGCAGTTATATGGGCGAGCCTATAGTATGGCGCTGTGTGGGCGAGGACGAGAATGGAATGCTGCTTATCAGCCGAGATATTCTTTGTTTTAAGTCTTTTGGCTATGAGCTCGGCCGGTGGGATCTATCCTTTCTGCGTACATGGCTGAACTCGGACGATGAGACTGTAGAGTGGGGGGAGATTGCTCCCGATGAGGAGCATACAGACAGTAATGCCTACGCCAACGAGCCTGGCTTTCTTACCGGATTTACCGAAGACGAGAAAGCTCTTATAAAGACGGTAGTGAACAAGAGCGTCGTTAATCAGACGCAGGTTCCGTATGCCTCTCTTGGTAGCGAGATCCACGTGTATAACTCCAGCGGCGTTCTGGCCGACACGATACAAAACTACAGTGATGCCTTTGGCATCATGACTGAGGATAAGGTTTTCTGCCCAAATATCAAACAGATGGAGACTATGGGAATCAACTATATCTCCGAGGTCATAGCCGAACCAAGAGATTCTGCGGTAGAACAGTCCGGCAACGCTAAAAACCGTGAGAGCCGCAGCAACAACCACTACTGGCTGCGCGACGGCCTCGGTAATCCGGAATTTTCTAACGTTGTTCGCTGCATATATCCTAACGGCCGCGTGTTCTTCTCTGATGTTAACGGAGGCTATATGGGTGTGCGGCCCGCCATTTATCTTGACATAGATCAGGTCGCCATAGGCGGCATGGGATATGAGGCTGCGCCTTATGTGCTGGCAGGATCGGTAAACAGTAAGCCTGTGATGCGCGGCAGCAGCAGCATGGGCCAGGTGCGCAGCACCGCCTATGGCCAATATTCCTCCATTACCGAGGGTGACTATGTGGTGCTGGGAAGGTACTACGGAGCAGATATACTTTGGCGCTGTATAGACGTAAACGAAAACGGCCCGCTTATGGTGAGTGACCGTATTCTGACCTTCCGTTCCTTCGACGCGGCCGGAAATCATGGCTTAACAGAGCGTAATGCCTACGGCAGCAACAGCTGGCGCGACTCTGCGCTGCGCTGTTGGCTCAATTCGCGAGCGCCTGAGGGAGAGATAGACTGGCCCGGCGGTATTTTGCCAAACTCCGAGCGTACCGGCGGCAGTAACGGATATTCCATGGACAAGGGGTTTCTGACAAACTTTACAAACGAGGATTTAAGCTGTATAAAACCAACTGTAGTCAGGGCAATAGCCAATGTCTACGATATGGATGATGATACTACCGGCGATCAGGTTATGGCTCTGCGCCGGAATATAACTAACGCTGCCAACGGCGCTTTTGCATATGCGAACTACTCTCTGGACACCGTTTTTGTGCCGGGCATAGATGAGGCAAGAATAATGTGGACAGACTTCGGTGTGGACCTGCTTGCGGTTCCCACCCCTGAAGCCCTGAATCTTAATGAGGCCGACATAGCCAACCAGGCCGCTGATATGACCGCGTCATGGTGGCTGCGGGATGCGGACGGACAGGATATCGACCCGTGTGGCGTGCGCATCATAACGCAGGACGGCTGGGTAGACAGGTATGACGCATACAGACCGGAAATAGGCGTGAGACCCGCGCTGTATCTTAATATGGATACCACTGCGTTTGTTTCCGGCAGCGGTGAATATGATGATCCATACCGCATTGGCGGCCACGAACTTGGCGAGGCCTTTGTGGCACAGGAGCCAACCTGTACTAAGCAGGGCGTGATGAGGCGTGTCTGTTTGGTCTGCGGCGAGAACGTTGATGAACCTATTCCTACCGTTGGTCATTCCTTTGATCATGTACATGGGTATAATCAGGGGCTGTACCGCGTTAATGAATGGGAGTGTACGCGCTGCGGCCTTGTGCATACCGAGCGGAGCATAGGTGTTATACCGGTGCTGCTCGGGGCCACGGCGGCAGTGATCGTGCTGCTATTGGTATTTATAAAACGTAAGGTGTAAGTTTTACGGCGAAGGTGCCTAATTTACTGTATAAGAAAGAAGAATAACAATGGGACTTAACGAAACACCATCCGGAAACAGAATTCACATAGGCTTTTTCGGCCGCCGCAATGCGGGGAAATCCAGTCTTGTGAACGCGGTTACGGGGCAAGCGCTGTCACTGGTATCTGATGTGAAGGGCACTACTACAGATCCGGTAAGAAAAGCCATGGAGCTGCTGCCCTTGGGGCCTGTCGTAATTGTGGATACTCCCGGCATTGACGACGAGGGTGAGCTTGGAGACATGAGAGTCAGGCGTGCCCGTCAGACCCTGAACAAAATAGACGCGGCAGTGTTGGTGGTGGATATAAACGAGGGCCTTAAAGCTGAAGATAAAGAACTGATAAAAGCTTTTGAGGTAAGGAATATACCTTATATAGTGGCTAAAAATAAGGCCGATCAGGCCGATGATGCCTCGGTAGGGGAGAAAGAACTGCTTGTCAGTGCTAAAACAGGCGAGGGAGTTAATGAGCTTAAGGAGACTTTGGCGCGCATAGTGAAATTCGACGATAATAAGAAACTGCTTGGTGATCTTATCAGCGCCGAAGACATAGTTGTGCTCATAACTCCAATTGACAGCGCCGCTCCCAAGGGCAGGATGATTCTGCCGCAGCAGCAGGCCATACGCGATGCGCTTGACGCCGGAGCCGGTGCCGTTGTAGTGCGTGAAACCGAATTCAGAAGCACTCTTGCGGCACTTTCTAAAAAGCCGAGCCTTGTGGTGACCGACAGTCAGGTCTTTGCTCTTGCAAGCAGAGAGACACCAGCAGACATTCCGCTCACATCTTTTTCGATTTTAATGGCCAGATACAAGGGCTTTCTTGAGACGGCGGTGCGCGGTGCGGCAGCGATAGACAAACTCAAAGACGGCGATACGGTGCTGATATCCGAGGGCTGCAGCCACCATCGCCAATGTGACGACATCGGTACGGTGAAGCTTCCGCGATGGCTCAGAGAGCACACAGGCAAAGAGCTGCGGCTCGACTTCACCTCCGGCACGGAATTTCCTGAAGAGCTTGGCAGCTTTGCGCTGATCATCCACTGCGGGGGCTGTATGCTGACTGAGCGGGAAATGCTCTACCGCATGGGCTGCGCGCTGGAACAGGGAATTCCGTTCACCAATTACGGCATTGCAATTGCGCATATGCACGGTGTTTTAAAAAGATCGTTGTCAATATTGCCAGAGATACAGGCAATATTGAAATAAATTCTAAAAGGGATGAAATAAGTTGAATACCATTTCCTTCCCCAAATTGGGCCTTGAATTTAATATTGACCCGATCGCCCTGCACTACGGAAACGGGGGAATACACTGGTACGGCATAATAATTGCTGTCGGAGTTGTTCTGGCGCTGCTGCTCTGCTCGCATATATATAAAAAGCACGGCAGAGACCCCGAGCAGCTGCTTGATTTCCTCATATGGGTGCTGCCGATTGGGATAGTAGGTGCCCGGGCCTATTATGTCATATTTTCATGGGACGCTTACAGAGATGACCTCGCCGAAATCTTCCGGATATGGAACGGGGGACTGGCAGTCTACGGAGGCATTCTCGCCGGGCTTGTGACAGCTCTCATTTTCTGCCGCCTTAAGAATATAAACTTTCTTGACTTTGCCGACGTAGCCGTGCCGGGTCTGGCTGTTGGCCAGTGCCTGGGTCGCTGGGGAAATTTTGTCAACGGTGAGGCCCACGGCGGGGCGACGGAGCTTCTGTGGGGCATGAGCATAAACGGCTCGGCTCCGGTCCACCCGACATTTCTTTACGAGAGCCTGTGGAGTTTTGCGGGAATTTTAGTGCTGCTATTTGTGCTTCGCCAACGCACCTCGGGGCAGACCTTCTTTTCCTACTGGCTTTGGTATGGCATTGGCCGCTTCTTTATAGAGGGCCTAAGAACTGACAGCCTCTATACCGCGTCTGGCCTGCGTGCATCTCAGGTAGTAGCGGCAGTATCCGTGGCTGTGGGGCTCGCGGGAGTGATTTTAACTGAAATAAAAAGGCATAGGCAGAGGAGATTCGAACACTGTACGCAGTGCGAGGATAATTTTTCGTAATGATGCGTCAAACTGAAAATGTTAAAAAAATATGACAATTATAAAAAAGTTCTTGACTTTATGCTTTAAAGCATATAGAATAGAGTCTGAGATAATGCCGGAAAAGACCGCACGGCGGTTTTTATGCGGCACTGTCTTGAGAAAATCTGCGTTACAACGGATTATTTTAAAAGGAGAGATACAGCGATGAGAAAACTCAAATCAGTTCTTTCTTTGATTCTCGCTCTCGCCATGGTCTTTTCGTGCCTCACAGCTATTGCGGCCGACGAAGACGACGATTGGGAAGATGACAGGAATGACATTGTATCGGTGTTTTCCGATGTGGATGAAAACACCACAGTGGGAAGAGCCATAACACAGCTGGCTATGCTCGGCATAATTTCCGGCTATCCTGACGGAACATATCTTCCCGAAGGCAGCATTACCCGCGCTGAGTTTGCGGTTATATGCACAAAGCTCAACAATACGGCTAACGGCCTTCCGGCTGATGCCATAACAGGCTTCAGTGATCTGGACGGCGATGATTCCTACAGATGGGCCAGACCCTATGTTATGATGGCCGTTGGTCAGGGCATAATCAAGGGCTATGATGACGGCACCTTCCGCGCCGGACTCCCCGTGACCTATGAAGAGGCCGTAACCATGCTCATGAGAATGAAGGGTTACGATACCATCTGCCAAAACGAAACCAAAAAACAGCAGGAGTTCGACTATAACCGCAGATGGTCTGTGGGCTATCTCACAGTTGCGCAGCAGGTCGGCCTCCTGACCTATACCACCAGAACCGATGAGGCTCAGACTCAGCCAGTTAACCGCGGCGATGTGGCTGTTCTGGCCAACAATTCCAGAAATGTCAACCAGGTTCAGGAGCAGGTTAACCAGCAGACTGGCCAGACCTCATGGACTGTTGTTCCCGGCGGTGGCGGCCCCGGCGGCGGCTCCGGCGGTGGCGGCGGCAACGGTTCCCTGAAGACGATCACCGGTACTGTTACCGCAACTTATATCACTACTCTTGACAGCGATATAAGCGAGCTTTCCAGATACGAGATCGTTCTCGACGACGACCCGAATAAAAAGACCTATGAGGTAAGCCCCAAAGTCATGAAAACCATCGACACATATGAGCTTATCGGCCAGAAAATAAGAGCCACATATGATGATGATGAGGACATGCTGACGGCTCTTGCCATAAACACGCCGGATAACAGCATCACAACCATTTATTCCGGCTATGTGAGCGACAGCAGTTATTACTATACCGGAGTTGACTCTGACGGAAAGATAGAGTACTGCATCGATCCTGAAAATGAGAGATTCCGCACTCTTTCTTTAAGCGGCTACACAGTTATATACAACGGTAAATATGTTGACGATATCCACACCGCTGATCTTGGAGACCCTGACAGCCCATACTTCTTCAAGAACGGTAAGATTGAGCTCATCACTAACGGTTCTCGCAAAATTGCCAAGATATCCAACTACGAAACCTATGTTGTAAAGAGCCTCAACACTGAGGATGATATCATCAATCTGTATTATAAGACCGGTTCTGAGAGCCATCTCGACTTTGAGCCCGACGGCGCCAGCGGTGAATACTTCGTTTTCCGCCGCGGTACCACCAATATTGAAGAGATAACCGATCTTAAGAGGTATGATGTTCTCAATATTCTTGAGTCCCCCGGATCTGCCAGAGGTACTGATGTGTATATCACTGAGGTTACCAGAAACAGTCTGACCGGCAGAAGGGTAACCGGTCGCGGTAAAGGCTTGGATAATGGCATCGAGCTCAACAACAAGCTATACCAGTATAACTATGAATACGTAAATTATGATCCTGAGACCGGCACAGACGAAAAGTATGATCTCAGTGTTGGTGACGAGGGAGTAAGCGTATACTTCGACCACATTGGCCAGATCGCGGCAGTGGCAGTCAGCGGTTCGTCTTCAGGCACAACAGCCTGGAAGTACGGCTATCTGCTTACTATGACTCAGGACAAGGATACCCTTAAGAACAAGAGCTATGATCTGGAATTCTATATTTTTGACGAGTCAGGAAACAAACGCGAAATCGGTTCCAAGTCTAAGGTCATTATTGACGGCACAAGCTATGCCAGCTCCAACAAGAACATTCCCGAGCTGCTGCGTGATTCGGCTGATATGGCTAACAGCGCTTATATGAGGGACAATTCCGGTGATGTTACCGGTCAGGAATTCCAACAGCCCATACGCTATAAGCTCACAAGCGCAGGTCTTATGGATGAGATCGACACAGTCGCTGAGAACAGTAAGGTGACCAATGATGATCTGAGCTGTGATTTCAGCTATGACGGACTTCAGAAATATACTTCCAGCGGTACTCGCTTCAATGATTTCTCCGTCGGCAGTGCAACAAAGATAATCTATGTTCCCGACCGCAGAAACGATTGGGAGGCTTACCAAATGGGAAGCTACAGCACTATGTTCACCACTTCCAGAAGCTATCACGTTGAGGCATATAACATTGCTTCTACCAGCTCCGGAAACCGTGGCAGAGCTGATTTTGTGCTGATATACAAGACTAACGATACAAAGTCCTTCAACTACAGATCCAGCTTCATGATCGTTACCGGAGTTAAGTACGGCGAGAGCGATAACGAGCTTAACAAGATCAGCGGTTACATTTGCGCCGGATCCACGGTTGGAACTTCGCCCAGAACTTATGACGTTGCCAGAACTATAACTGAGAGTGAATTCGATATGATCGGCCCCGGCGATATAATCCGCTTCCTGACCGATTCCAGCGGCGATATAGCCATAATCGATCATTGGTTTGATGCTTCAAGGCCCGTTCAGGATAAAGCTGCATCCAGCCTTGAAGACGCCATCTCTGCAAGAACGATGGTATATAAGTCCAGCACTGTCGGTGATCCCGAACCCGAAGATGACATCTCGGCGGGCTTCCGTTTGGCATATGGTACGGTAACTAACCTTGAGATTGACGATAAATATATCACGGTTTCTCCCACAATTTCCGGCGACGATATTGACATGGAAACAGATGATACTGTTTCCGGCAACAGTGTTATCCGTCACAAGTATGCTGACAGCACGGTAGTATTCGTGAGAAGCAAAAACGGTGAAAATGTAAGCAAATCGACAATGGGACAGGCACTTGATGATTCCAGGTTCGACACTTATGCCGATGTTGAGGACGGCGCTACCCGCGTAATTACCTATACAACCGGCAATACAACAAGCGATACCAACGGACAGAACTACCTGAGATTTGTCTATATTGTCAAGTAATTAAAGCACAAGTATTGCGCCCGGACGGCAAAAAGCCGTCCGGGGGCTTTCTGTATAAAAGATGACTATGCGAAAGGAGAGATACTTATGAGACAGATTTTTGACGAGCTTGAGCTACGCATGGGGCACAGATTTGATGATCCCGAACTGCTTCGTACAGCCCTGACACACAAATCCTATGCCCACCAATATGGGGTCGAAAGCTACGAAAGGCTGGAATTCTTGGGCGATGCTATTCTTGGTTTTATCATCGCCCAAGAACTCTATCTGGACGAAAAATTTCCTGAGGGTATGGCTACCCGCATTAGAGCGACCCTCGTGTGTGAAGACACTTTGGCTGAGCTTTCCCGGGAGCTTAATATCAACAAATATGTCCGTCTCGGGACAAGTGCTGAATACGGCGGTGAACGTGAGCGCAAGTCTATTCTGGCCGATATGTTTGAGGCCCATGTAGCTGCGCTCTATCTGGAGGTAGGCATGGAGGAAACGCGAAAATACGTGCTTAGTGTCTACGGCAATCGTCTGAGCAAAGCTACAGACGGAAACTTTGTGGATACGGACTATAAGAGCCGCCTTCAGGAAAAGCTTCAAAGTAAACTTGGCAATGTTGTATACGATGTGCTTTCTGAAGTTGGCCCGGTGCACAACTGTGAGTTCACGATAGCTGCCGTCATAAACGGCCACCGGCTGGGTGTGGGGGTCTCCAACAGCAAGAAGCAGGCTCAGCAAAACGCCGCTCACGAGGCGCTGAAGAAGATAAGTGTGGTGGAAAAAACAATTATTGACCGGGGCGAAAAGCCGGATATTCAGCATATATTAGAGGAGCTGTTTAAGTCGTGAACATACCCATTTTTGTGCCCCATGAGGGCTGTGGGCACGACTGCGCCTTCTGCAATCAGCGCACCATAACCGGAGAGGCTGTAGCGCCAACGATCAGTGAGGCGAGGAATATTATAGAAAATTATATCTCCGGCGGCAGCGGAGCGGGGGATACCATTGCTTTTTTCGGAGGGAGCTTCACAGGTATAGATATGGATATGCAGCGGGCCTATCTTGCTCTGGCGCATGAGTATCTGCAGCGCGGAGCGGTGGGCGGTATCCGTCTGTCCACAAGGCCGGACTATATAGACGAGGAAAGACTGGGGCTGCTTAAGGAGTACGGCGTGACAAACATCGAGCTTGGTGCCCAGTCTATGGACGACGGTGTGCTCCGAGCTGTGAACCGGGGCCACAGTGCAGATGACGTGCGCCGTGCGTCGGCACTGATTTTGGATCACAGCTTCACCTTGGGGCTGCAGATGATGACCGGACTTCCCACCGACACGCCTGAGAAGGCAGCGGCTACGGCCCGGGAGTTTGTGCGGCTGGGGGCGACGGAAACCAGAATCTATCCCACTCTCGTCATGGAGCATACTGAACTGGCCACGCTTCTAAAAAGTGGGGAGTATGTGCCGCAAAGCGTGGAAGAGGCTGCGGAGCTTGGGGCTGAGCTGTACGGAATTTTCCGCCGGGCGGGGGTCAAGGTGCTTCGTATAGGCCTAAGCGACAGTGAAGGCCTCAAGCAGGGCTGCCTTGCCGGCCCTTATCATCCGGCTATGGGCGAGCTTGTACGGAGCCGGTATGTCCGTAACCAGCTGGAGCCGTTGGTCGAAAACGGGAAGCTGAATGTATTGGCCCCAAAGCGGTATATAAGCCGCATTGTGGGCAACAAGCGCTGCAACATAAATTACTTTCGGGAGAAGGGAATAGAAATGACCGTGCTCCCGGGTGAGAACGTAACCGTGAACGAAAAGGAGGGCATTGACTGTGATTGATATAAGAATGGCCTCTGCGGCCGACGCCGCCGAAATAAGGGATATATATGCCCCCTTTGTCACCGATACCGCCATTACCTTTGAGTATGATGTGCCGACAGTCGAGGAATTTGAGAAGCGTATAACGGGAACGTTAAAGCTGTTTCCCTACCTTGTGGCAGAGGTGGACGGTCGTGTAGTTGGCTATGCCTATGCCTCCAGGTTCAAGGCCCGCGCCGCTTACGACTGGGCCGTGGAAACTACGGTCTACGTTCGCCGGGAATTTGACGGCAGAGGAATCGGCAAGGCGCTGTATGCCCGGCTTGAAGAGCTGCTCGCTCGCCAGAACGTTACCAACGTAAATGCCTGCATAACCTTCCCAAACCCCGAAAGTATAGCCTTTCATAAACATCTGGGATATAAAGATGCCGCCCATTTCACAAAATGCGGATATAAAATGGGAAAATGGTGGGATATGGTCTGGCTTGAGAAATTCATCGGCGAGCATAATAACCCGCCAAAACCGTTTGTGCCAATTACTGAATTAATGTAAAAATAGCCGACCTCAGGTTGGCTATTTTGTTTATTTTAATAGAATATCGCTTCGCTTTCCTCCGGCGCATCGTCGGTGGGAGGCATAAGCCCCATTCTGATGTCGCAGAGCTCAGCGTGGGTGCGCGTCATGCCCTCGGTAAACTCGGGGTAGGGGCGGCCTGTCACGTCTATAAGGCCTATCTGGTAGTTTTCGCCGTCAAAGCGGCCCAGATACGGTTGATCGTTGTAGTTGAAATAGTGCGCGCCAAGGCAGTAGGGGTGGGCGGCGCAGCGGTGCATATATCTACGGTAGGCACGGGCACGGTCCTCCTGATTGGCCACGGCCTGTATGCCGGTGGCGTCGAGGCCACGGTCAGTTGCACCAAAGTGAAACTCACCGATCATGACGGGCATCTGCACCATTTCCACCATGCGCTCAATGCTGCTCCACGGGTCATGGCGATAGCAATTAAAGCTGAATATATCGAAATATTCCTTGCCTGCCGCCAGTGCCGGAGAGCTGAGCCAGGCGTAGCGCATACCGAGATTGAGGTGGTTTTTGTCAACCTCACGCAGGGCAAGCGCGGGAACCTTCACAAACTCACGTATCATCTCGGCTGAAAGCTCCATAGTGTCGGCAGCGGAGGCCTCCGGCAGCGAACCGCTGATATCATCAAAGGAGGCGTAGTCCGTGCCCCATGCGGAGTTAAGGGTAGAAATGGTAACATATTTTTCCTTAAGCAGCCTGATGAGCTCGGCCTTGCTGTATAAGTCCTCGCCGCTTTCAAGGGTCATTTTTGCAATGTCGAGATTGTCAACAAAGGCCCAGTTAGGCTCATTTGACATAAAGTAACCTATCATATACGGGTCGTCACGATGACGCTCCAACTGCGTGGCCCAGCGAGCGCTGTCATCGGCGTAAGCCGGGTCGAACACATCAGGGAAGTCGCGGAAGATGTACTTTCCCGCCCTCGGGAAGCCGTGAAGGATATGCACATACGGCATATGTGCATACTCGATAAATCGGTGGTCGCTCCAGCAGGCGATAGTGTTGCAGCCCCACTCGCGCAGGCGTCGCAGGTTCATCTTGCGCCATGCCTCATACCAGTTCTCGCCGAAGGCGCGGCTCAGATTGGCCTTGGTCCAGCTGTAGAAGTCTCCTTCGCGACCGATCTTTCCAGCCTCAATAAGCTCGCCGCACAGGGCGGATATACCGCCGATGTTACAGTCACCGTCCACGCCGACGCAGTCCGGGCCACAGCTATAGAAGGCATAGCCTTCAGGGTCCGCCAGCCAATACACTCCGCTCTCGCAGTGGAGGGAGAAATAGCCCGTAGGCTCAAAGCGTTTTTTCAGGCTGCCTCCGAATTTTCCGCAGCCTTCACTTGCGGCAGGAACCTCCTTGTCGTACTCAGCCCGGAGAAAAGCGATCATCTCATCGGCTGACTTGGTCTTGCCCGGCCAGTCCGCACCGGCTTTCTGGCCAAGTTCGTCTACCAGCGGCTCGCCCTCAAGGGGGAAGTCCGGCTTTTCGCTCGTTATATACAGAGAATGGATATACAGCTTAACAGGCACCGGACTGCGGTCTGCTCCGACAGAGAATTTCGTGATCTTAGCCGGGTCAACAGGCCGCCCATGCACCACGGTTTTTAGCTTGCCGGGTGTGCGCTTAAGGAAAAGCGTCTGCCCGCGCACGGAGGAAATCGGCAGTGCCAGTCGGGTTTTGAGACCGGGCAGCAATCCCATTTTTATGCTTTCGGCGGCGTGTTTTTCGTCACTATCCCAAAACTTCCACAGCACACTCACGCAAACCTCCGTCATATTAGTCACGTCCATGACGATGTAATCCTCGTCGTGAGCATTTACGCCGAGGATGGTTCCGTTTTCGGAAAATTCTATCTCCCCGCCTTTTTCGGGGAACTCATATTCACCGGGGGTAAATTGTATCATGGCTTTATCTCCTTACCTTAATAATACAGGGCCGCCCGAGGGACAGCCCTGAAAACCGTATTAATATCCGTAGTAAAAATTGCTATAGCCTCTTTCCGGGCTGTACTGAATAGAGGGGTTATCCAAAATCCCCTTAGTAATGCCGCTGACGGACATTACTCCCACCATAGAGATGAGAACAACGACCATGAGAACTATACTGATTCCGGCTATAATGAGCTGAGCCTTGGCCCAGTTGCGGCTGGTCTCGTCATATTTATTGTCAAAAGCCCACACAAAGAGCATAACTATGTATATGAGAGAACCGACGCAGGGGATAAAGTTTATCAGGTATCGGCACACCCATGCGCCCAAAGACACAGGCTGACCTTCGGCCTTGGTCTCCAAAACGGGCTGCGGCTGTACGGGCGGCACCTGAGCAGCAGCAAACTGGGTCGGTGCAGCCTGCTCGGGAACTTCCTGAACAGGTTCGTCGGCCGGCTCGGCCGAAAATTCTGTCACTTCCGGCTGAATTTCAGGTGTCTCAATCTGCTCCGGCCGGGGATCGGGGCCTTCTACTTTGCCGCCGCAGCTGCCGCAGAAGATAGCGCCCTCCTCGAGCTCGGCTCCGCATTTATTGCATTTCATTAGAATTACCTCCTCTATTTTATTGCTGATATTAATTATACATCAAGGGTGGTGGTTTGTCAACTTGATTTGCAAAAAATACCGCCGTTTTATCAAAGGTCAAAAAAAGTCAAATTTTTTTTCAAAAAAACTATTGACAAAGTCAAAAAGGTGTGCTATAGTATAATCGCAAGGTCAAAGAAAGTCAAAGTCAAAAACATGAAAGGTCGAAATTTGTTGTAAAGGACTGGTAGGAAAAATGAAAAGCATGACAGATGTAATCGAGCAAATGCTCATGGAGCTCCTGAATGAAGGCGACGGGATTGCGGAAATCCAGCGCAATATCCTGGCGAACCGCCTCAACTGTGTACCCAGTCAGATAAATTACGTTATACAAACCCGCTTCACGCCCGAAAGGGGCTATTCGATCGAGAGCCGCCGCGGTGGCGGCGGAGGGGTGCGCATAATCCGCGTTTCACCTGACGAGACAAACTACCTGATGCACGTTATCAATTCCGTAGGAAACGAGCTGGATTATCAGACCGCAAGGGTTTTCGTGCAAAATCTTGTGGACTATGAATGTCTGAGCCTGAGAGAGGCAAAGCTTATATTGGGCGCGCTAAGAGACAGTGCTATCCCTATGCAGGGCGGAGCAAGAAACCGTCTCCGCGCCGCGATTTTCAAAAATATGCTTTTGGCTTTGCAGTGAAAGCAGACCGATAGGAAAGAGAAGTTAAGGAGGTTATCTAACTATGAAATGTCAGAAATGTAACCGTAATGATGCAAATGTACACTACACTGAGTCTATAAACGGCGAGACCCGTGAATTCTGCCTTTGCAGCGAGTGCGCTAAGGAGATGGGCATTCTCGAAAAAACAGAGGGTATGTTCAGAAATATGGAACAAGAGATGATGAGCGCGTTTGCTCTCCCGTTCGCCGGCCTGTCATTCGGTGGCTTTGGCCTGCCATTTAGCGGAGTTTCCCGCAGAAGGCTGGGAGAAAAGCGCCCGGCGTTTACAGCGCCTTTCCCCGAGGCCGGTGAGTTTTTTGACACCGATCCGGTGGAAAATATGACGCTCTCTTCCGCCACCGATGATCAGAAAAAGGAAGCTAAAACCGTAACCAAGGCCGACGATGTAAATACGCTCAAGGCAAAGCTGCTTGACGCCATCGCCGACGAACGCTACGAAGACGCAGCCCGGCTGCGCGACGAGATAAAAAAGCTTAAAGGAGAGTGAAACCTATGATGGATAACAACTATAACTTCACCGAAAAAGCCCAGACTGCCATATCTTTGGCTCAGTCTGAGGCCGAAAAAATGGGTGCGGGTCATGTTGGCACAGAGCATCTGCTCTGTGGTCTGCTCATGGAGGACAGCGGAATAACCAAACAGATATTCCGCAAATGGAACGTGACCCTTGACGCGGTGGAGCATCGCATCGAGCAGTATGGTTCCACATATTTTGCACAGGGCCGCTTTGCGGGGTTTACTCCCCGCACGAGGCAGTGCCTCCAGCTCAGTGCCGATATTGCCTACAGCTACCGCACACGACTTATAGGAACAGAGCACATATTGCTGGCGCTCTGTAAGAACGCTGACTGTTCAGCCAACCGCATACTTCGCTCTCTTGGCGTAACCGCCGACAAAATGAAGGAGATGGAGGCCGAGATCACCCGGGCCTATAAAAATGCCCGGGGAGAGAGCACCCCTGAGCAGAGCAAGACTCCCACACTGGATAAATTCGGCCGTGATCTGACCGAAATGGCCAAGAACGGAAAGTTTGACCCGGTTATAGGCCGTGAACAGGAGATAGCCCGCGTAACGCAGATCCTCTCCCGCCGCACCAAGAATAATCCCGTGCTGCTGGGTGAACCCGGCGTTGGTAAAACAGCCATAGCCGAGGGCCTTGCCATGGAGATAGCCGCCGGAAATGTGCCGGAGCTTTTGAAGGACAAGCGTATCGTATCCCTCGATATGGGTGGTCTGCTTGCGGGCAGCAAGTATCGCGGCGAGTTCGAGGAACGCCTTGAAAAGGCCATGGATGAAGTCGTAAAGAGCGGTAACGTGATCCTCTTTATTGACGAGCTGCACACCATTATCGGTGCCGGTGCCGCCGAGGGCGCAGTCGATGCGGCAAATATACTTAAGCCCAATCTGGCCCGGGGCGAGATGCAGATAATCGGTGCCACAACGCTGAACGAATACCGCAAGTACATTGAGAAGGATGCCGCTCTGGAGCGCCGCTTCCAGCCTGTCACCGTTGGCGAGCCCTCTGTGGAGGACACCGAAAAGATACTCCTCGGCATACGTGGAAAGTATGAGGCCCACCACGGTATAAAGATCACAGATGAAGCCATATCCGCGGCGGTACGGCTCAGTGACCGCTATATCAACGACCGCTTCATGCCTGACAAAGCCATCGACCTAATAGACGAGGCCTGCAGCCGCGCCCGTCTTGGCTCACTTACCATGCCTGACGATATGAAGGAGCTGGAAGCGCGTGTTAACGCTGCAGCAGCAGAAAAAGATGTAGCTATAAACAATCAGGAGTTTGAGCGGGCCGCCGCCCTGCGCGACGCTGAGCGCGCGCTCAAGGCCGAGCTGGAAGAAAAGCTCGACGACTGGAAGAATAAAAAGAGCGCAGCCGAAGTGTCTATAGGCCGCGGTGAAATAGAGGAGATAATAGCCCAGTGGACAGGCATTCCCGTCAAGAAGCTTGCCGAAGAGGAGAGCGAGCGCCTGAGAAATCTTGAGGAGGTGCTGCATAAGCGTGTGGTGGGGCAAAATGACGCGGTGACCGCTGTTGCCAAGGCCGTGCGCCGTGGCCGTGTAGGGCTTAAGGACCCCAAGCGCCCGGTCGGCTCCTTCATCTTCCTTGGCCCAACGGGCGTTGGTAAGACAGAGCTGAGCAAGGCTCTGGCTGAGGCACTGTTCGGTGATGAGAGCGCGATTATCAGAATAGATATGTCTGAATATATGGAGAAGCACTCGGTGTCTAAGCTCATCGGTTCCCCTCCGGGATACGTGGGCTATGATGAGGGCGGCCAGCTCACTGAGCAGATACGCCGTAAGCCCTACAGCATAGTGCTGTTCGATGAAATAGAAAAGGCACATCCCGACGTGTTCAACATGATGCTTCAGATCCTTGACGACGGCCGCCTGACCGACAGTCAGGGCCGCAAGGTGGACTTTAAGAATACTGTTATAATCATGACCAGTAACCTTGGCAGCAAAAATATTGTAGAGCCTAAGAGCCTCGGCTTCTCAACCGGCGAAAAGACTGCCGCGGTCAATGATCAGGATATTCGCAAAAACGTTATGAACGAGCTGAAGCGCGCCTTCCGGCCAGAGTTCCTCAACCGTGTGGACGATATTATCGTGTTCAGCCAGCTCACAAATGAGGAAATCAAGCAGATAGCCGCCATTATGCTCGAGAGCCTGAACAAGCGCCTGCAAGCTAACGGCATTAAGTGCAGCTTTGACGACAGCGCGCTGGAGCTGCTTGCCAAGGAGGGCTTTGACCCGGTATACGGCGCCCGTCCGCTTCGCCGAGCCATTCAGAGCAAGGTGGAGGATCTGTTCGCCGAGGAAATGCTCGACGGCAAGGTGAAGGACGGCGACAGCGTGACAGTTGTGGCTAAGGACGATAAGATAGTTATCGAGAAGCCCGCCGTAGTAATGCAGTAAAATAATGGTAGGAAAACCGAGCGAGAGATCGCTCGGTTTTTTTTTATAGAATCTTTTCCATTCCTATTTTTTGAGGGGTCAGTCCGCAGTGCTGATAAAAGGCCATAGCGCTCTCGTTGCAGGCCCAGACGTTCAGGGTCACGTTATAGCAGCCGATCTCCTTTGCGTAGCCGAGGACATACTCGTACAGCGAGCGGCCTATGTGCTTGCCGCGGATAGTCTCGTCAACGCACAGGTCGTCAATATACAGCGTTTTTATATCGGTCAGCACATTGTCATTCACGTGCTGCTGCAGCACGCAGAAGGCGTAGCCTGCAACATAGCCGTCTATATCCGCCACGAAGATGGGGCGCTTATCGTCGGCGATCAATGCGGCCAGCTCCTCGTCGTTATATTTCCGGCAATTCGGCTTGAACAAGTCGGGTCTGCCGTTGTGGTGCACCATAAGGACCTGATTTAACAGGTCAATGAGCCTTGGCATATCCCTTAGCTCGGCGCGTCGTATTTCCATGATTAAGTCTCCTTTATATAATGCAGGGGAGCCAAGTGGGCTCCCCTGCGATCAGTTGAAAATTGTTTACTTTATAACTCTTACCTTGATAACGCCGTCAATACCCGCGATGTCGCCGGCCAGAGCGTCGGCCTCGCCGCATACGTCCATAATTGTGTAGGCGTAGTCGCCCTTGCTCTTGTTCATCATGTTCTCAATGTTGATGCCCTTAGCGGCAAAAGCATTGCTGAACTGAGAAAGCATGTTGGGCACATTCTTGTGAAGAATAGTCACGCGGTTTTCGGTAGCGCGGGGGAGCTCGCAGTTCGGGAAGTTAACGGAGTTGATGATGTTGCCGTTCTCCATGTACTCGATAAGCTCCTCGGCTGCCATAACAGCGCAGTTGTCCTCGCTTTCGGCGCTGGAGGCTCCGAGGTGGGGGATAGAAATAACATTCTCCATCTCAAGAACCTCGGCATCCGGGAAGTCGGTAACGTATACGGACAGAAGACCTACCTCAAGGGCGGACTTAAGAGCCGCGTTGTCAACCAGACCGCCGCGGGAGAAGT
>JAFLUQ010000110.1 GCA_022508735.1 Oscillospiraceae bacterium
CTATCTTGCACTTATTAAGGGCGGCGCGAAGAAAACGCTTATTCCGGCCTATCGGGATATGGACCCCTACGACCTGCCGGAGGAGTTTTCGCACCTTCAGGCTCAGGATATGGGCAAGCTGGGCTTCATGCATGATCTCATTCGCGGCATAAAGAAGATAATCGCCGCCGATGCCCCCAAGGCTGAAGTGAAAGAAACCGTGGTTGTAAATCACGGTTCAAACTCCGGCATTGAGCCGCTTTTAAGACGAGCGTTCATGTTTTTGGAGGACGGCAACTGGGCAAGCGCCGATGAATACTGCGAGAAGGTGCTCGATCAGGAGCCGGAAAATGCAAGGGCCTATCTTGGCAAGCTCATGGCGGAGCTGCAGGTGAGAAAACAGGAAAAGCTGGCGGATTGCAAGGAACCATTTGACAACAAAGATAACTATAAAAAGGCGCTTCGCTTTGCGGACGAAAAGCTCGCTTCAGAGCTGAAGGGCTATATAACCCACATCAACGAGCGCAACGAGGCTGCCCGTATTGACGGGATTTATAAGGATGCCGTGGAAACCATGAACCGCGGAAAAACATTGAGCGCATATAAAGCGGAGAGCGCGTATAAGTCGGCCGCCGTAAAATTTAAGCACATTTCAGGCTATAAGGATTCTGACGCTTTGGCCGCAGAGTGCCTTGAAAAGGCTGAACAGGAGCACAATCGCGGTATAGAGATGGACCGTCAGAAGGCCGAGGAAGAACGCATACAGGCCGAGAGGGAGCGCAAGAAGGCAGAGGAGGAGCGCATGGCCGGTATCTATAAGGATGCCGTGCAGGCTATGCAGTCGGCTGAAACAGAGAGTGATTATAAGTCGGCAGCCGAAAGGTTTCAAAGTATTCCCGATTATAAAGACGCAAAAGCCTTAGCCGCAGAGTGCCTTGAAAAAGCCGAAGCGGCCAAAAAAGAAGCAGAGGCTAAAGCAGAAGCCGAAAGAATAGCAAAAGAGAAAGAAATGCGGCGTAATAAACAGATAGTAGTGGTAACGACTGCAACCGCTGCTGTTATGCTGGTTTTTGTTATTGTGCTTAACACTGTAATTCTTCCTGCCATAGATTATAACAAAGCTGTTGGATATATGGAAAACGGTCAGTACACAGAAGCCATCGCCTTGTTTACGGAGCTTGACGGTTATAAGAACAGCGAGGATATGATAGCGGAAACAAAATACCTCACAGCTGTTGAATATATGGAGAACGGACAGTATAATAAAGCCGCCGCCTTGTTTTCGGAGCTTGGTGATTATAAAGGCAGTGAAGGCATGATATCGGAGATAGAGGATGCGATATCAGAAACGAAATACCTCACTGCCGTCAAATATATGGAAAGCGGACAATACACCAAAAGTATTGCACTGTTCAAAGAAATTAATGAATATAAAGACAGCGCGGAAAAAATCACATCGATAGAAACAAAGTTGAAGGAAACAGTGCTCAGGCCTGTTATTTCTGCCTACGGTGGACATACGATCGGCCTGAAAGCCGATGGCACAGTTATGGCTGTGGGGTATAGCCATAATCATTACGGTCAATGTGATGTGGATTCATGGAGTGATATCGTTGCTGTTTCGACCAAAACTACTCATACGTTAGGCCTAAAAACTAATGGTACAGTTGTTGCCGTGGGTCGCAATGAAGATGGCGAATGCAATGTGTCTTCATGGACGGACATTGTAGCTGTATCTGCCGGAAACCATCACACGGTAGGGTTAAAGGCTAACGGCACAGTTGTTGCCGTGGGTAGCGATAAAGATGGCGAATGCAATGTGGCATCATGGAGGGACATTGTCGCTGTTTCTGCCGGATACCATCACACGGTAGGGTTAAAAGCTGACGGCACAGTTGTTGCCGTGGGTCGCAATAAAGATGGACAATGCAATGTGTCTTCATGGAAGGACATTGTAGCTGTATCTGCCGGAACCTACCGTACGTTAGGTGTGAAAGCCGATGGTACAGTTGTGGCTGTGGGTGATAATAGATACGGGGAATGCAATGTGGCATCATGGAGGGACATTGTCGCTGTTTCTGCCGGATACCAGCACACGGTTGGGTTAAAAGCTGACGGTACTGTTGTGGCCGTTGGCGTTGGCTCTATAAGTGGTATTGGGAGATGCAATGTGACTTCGTGGACAGACATTGTTGCCATTTCTGCCGGTGATACCAATACGGTAGGGCTGAAAGCCGACGGCACAGTTGTTGCTGTGGGGAATAATAAATACGGAGAATGCAAAGTTGATTCATGGCAGCTGTTAAAATAAAACAATCTCATTAACAGAACGGGGTAAATAACTATTATGGAAGAACAGGAGGTGCAATGTTGTGGAAGAGGCAATATATAATATAACAGCGGTTGCGAATAATAAGGAAAAGGGCCTTTCTTATAGAGCGAATTTTAAGAGATATAACAAGGCTAAGGCATCAGAGTTTTACTTAGAGTGCCTTTGGATTCTTTATGCAGTGTTAGAAGACAGGACTTCTGCTTTTCTCTATTATTTAGGATTTACCGGCGAAGAAAATCGTGGTTCAGTTACCGGCAGTAAGAAGATTAAATCGCAAATACGCCAAATATGCAATATTGATGAAAATAATGCCCGATATAAATTTGATACCATGTCAGGCAAATTAGAACGAATAGGACAAGTTATCGCTTGGAGTTCAGAAGCGACTGAAGAAGTCACTGATTATCAAAGATCTATAAAGAATGCGGTAGAAAAATTGGTGGCAGATAAAGAGTTTATGTATTACTTTGAATATTTAAACAACGAATGGCGCAACAAGCGAAATCAGCTTACGCACGCGTTATTTAATAAGAATCCCAATATAGTTGTTTCTGAATTACTGCCCCTTGTTGATGATGGCTATAAGGCGGCACGCGTATTGGATGGCGCGGTAACTAAACTGAAAAAAGAAAAAATCAGAAACCGCTATAAAATTAAATAATAGGAGCCTTGAAAATTCCTGCGCACAAAAAACAGCCTGACGCATCCTTTAGGGGTGGTCAGGCTGTTTTAACTGTATTTATGCTCCTGCCGCTTCAAGCACGGCGTTCATGATCTCGCCGAGCTTAGTGCGGGCCGCGGCTTCGTCCGGCTCGTTATAGCCGAAATAGAACTTGATCTTGGGCTCCGTGCCGCTGGGGCGAACGGCTATCCAGCCGCTGCCGGTTTCGCTTTTAAGCTCAAAGTATATCATGTTATTGAGCGGCTGGCGCGTGGCGCCCTTAGTTCCGTCAGCATAGTCGATAAGCCCGGTAGAATAATCCCTGAGAGCCGACACCTTAACACCGGCAAAGTTGTCGGGGGCGTTGGTTCTGAGACGATTGATCATTGCGGCTATCTTGGCCGGGCCGTCGGGCTCATCGAGGTATATGTTCTTCACGCCTTCGCAGAAGGTGCCGTATTTTTTATAGAGGGACTGAAGCGCGTCGTAGAGGGTCATGCCCTTGGCCTTGTACCAGGCGGCCATCTCGGTTATGAGCATCGAGGCCACAACGGCGTCTTTATCGCGAACATAGGTGCCGCTGAGGTAGCCGTAGCTCTCTTCAAAGCCGAATACGAAGTTCTTTTGATTGCCGCCGCGCTCAAATTCCAGTATCTTTTCGCCGATGAACTTGAAGCCGGTGAGCACCTCCATGAGCTCAACGCCGTAGGCCTTAGCAACGGGGCGGAGCATTTCGGTGGTAACAACCGTTTTAATGAGCACCGGGTTTTCAGGCATAAGGCCCTTTTCGCGGCGCTGAGACAGAATGTATTCACTGAGCAGCACGCCGGTCTGGTTGCCGGTCAAGGTGATGTACTCGCCGGAATCGGTGCGCACTACTATACCGACGCGGTCGGCGTCAGGGTCGGTGCCGATGATGAGGTCGGTATTGCTCTCCTTAGCCATTTTTATGGCTATTTCAAAAACTTCTTTATTCTCGGGATTGGGAGCCTGCACGGTGGGGAATTCGCCGTCGGGCAGCTCCTGCTCCTTCACTACGATAACATTCTTCATGCCGCAGCGGTCGAGAATACGGCGGACGAGCTTGTTACCTGTGCCGTGGATAGGAGTATAGATTATTTTAAAATCGTCAGCCACTGAGGCTATAACTTCGCTGTTTACGGCCTGAGCG
This sequence comes from Oscillospiraceae bacterium, assembly GCA_022508735.1. Classification (GTDB taxonomy): domain Bacteria; phylum Bacillota; class Clostridia; order UMGS1883; family UMGS1883; genus JAFLUQ01. The sequence continues at coordinate 4,144 of JAFLUQ010000110.1, forward strand.
TATACGCTGTCGAGATACGGCGCGTCAACGTCCTCGCCGATGTAGGTGAGAAGGCCCTTTGCTATGGCTTCGTCCTTACCCATGAGCTTCACGCCGGTGAAGATGTCTATGCCGGCAATGGCTTTTATGATTACGTTTGCAGCCTCGGGGGGCAGCTGGCCTCCGTCCTCGCCGTAAACCTTGTAGCCGTTATATTCCTTGGTGTTGTGGCTGGCGGTCACTACTATACCAGAGATGCAGCCTAAGTGCCGCACGGCAAAGCTCAGCTCGGGAGTGGGGCGAAGTGCGTCAAAGAGATACACCCTGATGCCGTTGGCGCAGAGCACCAGCGCGCTTTCAAGGGCAAATTCGGGGCTGAAATTGCGGCTGTCATAGGCAATAGCCACGCCGCGCTCGGCTCCGCCGTTTTCAAGTATCCACTGAGCGAGGCCCTGAGTGGCTCGGCGTACTGTATATATATTCATGCGGTTACAGCCGGCGGCAATTTTGCCGCGAAGCCCGGCTGTGCCGAAGGAAAGCTCAGTCTCGAAGCGGGCGCGTATCTCGGCCATGTTATCGCGGATGGACTCAAGCTCGGCGCGAAGATAGTCCTCAAGCGACGGCTGAGCCAGCCAATTGTTGTATTCGTCCATATATCTTGACATTGAGTTACCTCCTTGTTAATTGTTAAGGAATTTGCGCTTGGCCGCTGTGGCACCGCGCATTATGGTCTTAAGCTCCTCACGGTCGGAGGAGGAAACGGCCTCCCGTATGCGGGTGAGGCTATCACACATCTCATCGATGAGCTTTGAAAGGGAGTCTTTGTTGAGAACAAAGAGCTCGCTCCACAGGTCTTCGTTAAGTATTGCCACTCTGGTGCAGTCCCGAAGGCTGCCCGCGCTGTACATGGCGCTCTTTTCGATGTGCGTATTGTCGCACAGGGCCACGGCCACGGCGTGCATGAGCTGCGAGGTATAGGCGATCATTTCATCGTGATCATCGGGGCTGGTGTTTATCAGGTTGCCGGCGCCGATATGCCTTGCAAAGGCCTCGGCTGTCTCTAAGCCGGGGCGCTTGGTGTTATGGGTGGGGGTGATTATGAAGTTGCAGTTTTTGAACAGCTCACCGAGGGAATTGGCATAGCCGCTTACCTCACGCCCAGCCATCGGGTGGCAGCCCACAAAGTAAAGATCTTCCCTTAAAGCGGGCTCAACAGCGCCGACCACAAGGCCCTTTACGCCGCAGACGTCAATAATGACGGCCCCGCTTTTCATGTATTTCTGATTTTCAAGAATAAAATCAATAGTTGCCTGGGGATAAAGGGCGACGACCGTAAGGTCGCTCGCGGAGAGGATATTCTTTATATCCGCTTCTGTGCAGGTTGAATTGGCGATAACACCGTCTTCAAAGGCTTTTTTTATGACCGAGGCGTCGTTATCCACTCCGTAAACCGTACAGCTGTGGAAGCCCTTAGCAGCCTTGGCTATGGAGCCTCCGATAAGTCCCAGACCTACCACTGTGACATTATACATAGTAATACACCTTGCATTGTAAAATTGTGCTTTCCTTCAATAATATTATACAGTATCGCCGATTTTATTGCAAACCATAATATTGTACAAAATTCACGGCCGTTTTGCTACTTTATTCTTCAATTTTTGCCAAATAAGAAACAAAATAAGTGCAGCCAAGGCCCCGGTAAAGGCCCCTGAGGTATCGATCAGAACGTCTTTTATTCTCCCTGACCTTCCCGAAACGAATGTCTGGTGCAGCTCGTCCGTACAGGCGTAGAGCGCCGATATGCCAACTGCGAAAGGCAAAATATAGTTTTTGCGGTATCGGCTGATAAGAAGCCACAGCCAAAGCCCCAAACAGGCGAAAATGGTGAAGTGGGCGGCCTTGCGAACAGTATTCATGACCGACTCCACAAAGGAATCCTGTTCTTTAGGCGTCATTTTTTTGTATGAGGGAACCACGACCTCGGCCACTGTGCGAACAACCTTGCCGCTGGTCTCAGTGGATTTTTTTGCGTCCTCTGAAGAAAAGCGGAATATCTGTGCCATTGTAGCCAGCACAAGCAGCCAAAGCAAAATGGTTACAGCTATTGAAACACGGGATCTTGGCACCTATGTATCACCTCGATAATCATCTATATAAGTCCGCTTTCGAGCAGTGCCCTTGCCGCTGCCTCCCCGGCAAGTCCGTTGGGGTGCGCGTCGTCAGGGTCGCTCATATATTCAGGGCGGACGCGGCCCGGCTCCCCTTCAAGCACGGAGCCGAAGTCGAACACGTCTGCGGCGAAGGCTCCGCTCAGTATCTCACGATTGACTATCTGTCGCTGCTCCTCTCCGCTTGGCTCCATATTAAAGGGAGGAACAGTGAACAGAATTATTTTGACGGCCGGGTTACTTTCTCTGAGCAAGCTTATAATGCGGCTGAGGTCGCCGATTACCTCCGCTCCGGTGCGCCCGCCGGATTTTATGTCGTTCACGCCGAAGCAGATGGTGACAATAGTCCCTCGCCGGGCAAGCTTCATAAACAGGCCGTCCGCCGCCGCGTCATAGGCCCTTGACCAACCCATGCCTAAGTTGATAACGCTCATATTCTCAGGCATGGCAAGCCCCACGCGGTGGCTCCACGACTCATACTTATCGGTGGCGGTGCGTGTGCCCTGGGTTATGCTGTCGCCGAAGAACAGCAGAGTCTCTTTAAATTCGCCGCGGCAGCCGATGAAATTCGGGCGCAGTACGTTTAGAGTGCGCAGCCCGTTTTTATAGCCGCTCGACGCGCTTTCGTCGGTGGTGAGAAGGGCACAGTCGCTGCCCGAGCGCACTTTGAGCCGAACGCTGAGCCAAGCTTCTTCGGGAATATTTATATCCGCCGGGTCGCTCTCATATCCGTCAGTCACGAGAGTGGTCGGTTCTCCGCCAAAGAACAGCGGCACCTCAGTTTCCGGTGAACGGGAGGGCTTTTTGGCGTATCCCAAATAGGCCCCTGTGATCGTGAAGGCAGGGCCTTTCTGCTCGCGAACTCCGCAGCCTGTGGAATATATGCTGTTAAAGTATTTTATTGTGACGCTCAGCTCGCCGCGCTTGCGAACACGGTACCAGCTGAGAAACTCGGTCTCCTCACCGGCCGCGACCGGGCAGAAATTGTTGTTGCCGCAGGCGCTGACGGTGAGAGAGAATAACGGCTCGGAATAATCGGGCATGACGTTCGGCCTCCTTTGATTATTATAAAAATGGGGCCGCCTCTCGGACTGCCCCTCTAATATGTATGGTGCTCGAGACCGGGATCGAACCGGTACGGCTTTAAGGGCCGCAGGATTTTAAGTCCTGTGCGTCTGCCAGTTCCGCCACTCGAGCA
>JAFLUQ010000111.1 GCA_022508735.1 Oscillospiraceae bacterium
CTTGTTATGGCGTGCTTCTTTGTGGTGCTCGGCATAGGCGTGTATGTGGTGGTTAGAATCGACCCCTCGCAGCTCTATGCCCTGCTGACCTTCGTGGGAGCGCCAGTGGCCGTGGCCATCGGCTTCTACTACGAGAAGGCAAAGAAGGAGAACATGAAGGGCGGCATTACGTATGATACAGCCATGCTGGGCAGGGGCGATGCCGATGACCAAGCGGAAGAATGAGAACGCAGTAAAGTTCTGCATAGTCTGTGGTAGAAGGAGCCCAGAGGACAGCAGCCGAAAGAAAATATGTAGCAAAGAATGTGACCGCCGGCATCGCACGTATACACGCCACGGCCAGCCCGCGCCCTTTGAATATTGCACCGAGCCTCCTATACAGTCGCACTCGCTCGGCGAAATCAACGCGGCGGCTATGGCGGAGGGGCTGTCGTATGGACAGTATATATTGAAATTACATAATGGAAAGTAACGCAAAACGGCAGAGGAGACCCTGCCGTTTTGCGTTATCCAGTAATTTCTCATAAAATGTCCTTATGAGTTGTATAATAATCAGAAATTACTACAGAAATAAAGCTGAAAAAAGGATATGCTATAATTGATAATATGAGTGATACACTTTTAATAATTAATGTAAATGTTCCATTTATTATATCAACATTAAATGTAGAAGAGATAAGATTAAAAATATTCACAAAAATTAAAGCAATGGTTATAATAATGAAAGATTTGTGTATTGCTGAAAAGCCCGCCCATTTTCTAATGGGGGAACCAGAACACTTTGCTTTTTTGAAAGAGTCATTAAAATAATTGTTTAAAATTAGGGCGAGATTGGAATCATCATTTAAAGTAATTGATTTGCCATAAATACCGCGTTCCTGGCCAAACTTCCAAAAGTTAACATTGCAATATATTAGTGTGCCGTCAGTATTATTCTCTATAATAGCACCTCTAAAATATGAATAGCGGTCATTCATTCCATAAAAACGAACATCTATTCGACCATTACTCGCCTTGTACAATTTCGATAAATCTCCAAGACCGTTGCTTATATTTTTTTTATGAGTAGACTTACTTGCGCCTTCTCTGACTTTGAAAGTGGCTTTTCTACCAACAACAAGTATTCTTATTTTCAGTTTTGGATAGTCATCTAAAATTTTATTTATCCAATTAGGATCATTGAACCATGTTTTTCCATGATAAGTAGCTATCTTTAGTGTCAAATCATCATTCTTTTTGAATTGCAAATGTTGCTTTATAACATTATACAAATCTTTATCTGACTTAGGTGAATCTACAATTATGTTTCTCTCCCTGTCCCTAATTTCCTGCATGCTTTCTCGTATAAGATTTTTATATTGGTTATTTGTTTCTTTTGCTCTAAATACCTTGTTCGGATTAGCATGTACTATATATTCTGAGTTTTTGTATACTATAGAGAGAAAGTTATTATCGATTAGAAATTTTATTGCTGATATGTACTCGAAAGAATATGTTCCGAGCCATGGAGCGCTTGTAATTTTTTTGGTTATATCACTAATACAGTCGCTGTTTTCGCCTTTTTCTACGCATATGTAGTAATACCTTAAGAAATACGAGACAATGTCTTTTATCTCCACATTTATTAAATCGAGAGAAGAGTCGCCGGATAATAATTCGATTACTATGGCTTCGGCAACAGTGCTGTATTTTTTCGATGGTTTTGCTTCTTGGTACATACTTGATAACCTCCTACAGTTTTTTATATATTATAACACAATACATCAATTAATGCAATTTCTTTTTACTATAGCTGTAATATTTATGTAAATGTTTACGCAGAAAATTTACAGGGCAGCAAATTTGAACATTTATCTTGAAAATCAGAATATTTCGTGCTATAATATAGATGGTACTATAAGCAAGACATAGGTGTGGTAGCCTATGATTTGCAAACAAATGATGACCTTTTGCCAAGGAGTCATTTTGACCAACGGAAAGGAGTTGCTTTAAGCAGCTCCTTTTTATCGCTCATATTTAGCAGTTGGCATTCGGGCCTCCGTATTGGCTAATGATTACCTTAGCCATTCTGGGGTCAGGATTCTTTATCTTAACAGGGTAAGCCAATTTCTTTTCATACATCCACATAATCTATTGCCTCCTCTACATATTCCAGGGCCATGGGTCCATGCTCCACTGCCAGGGTGACGAAGAGGAGCTGGCCGAGGCGGTCAGAGGGCCGTAGGCGGCCTCATACTCCTTGCGGTACTTACGGCCGCATTCCACGGCCTCCTTATACTTGGTGAGCGCCGTCTGGCAGTCGGGGTGCGTGTCGAGGAAAAGCAGCAGGTCATAGGCCGTGAAGTCAGCCTCCTGAACCTTCTTTAGCATTTGCATGCGTCCGCTTTGTTCTGCCATTTAATTATTCCCCCTTGAGCAAAAGTTATTTCCGTAGACGCCTAAGGGCAGATTCAGCTCCGGAAATACGGTGCCGTTTTTCAGGGCCTCACACTGATCGTAGAGCGAATCAAGCTCCTGCATGGGCGTGTAGGAGTAGGCGAGAGGAAGCTTGTTAAGGCAGGTGCATTCTTCGTAGTCGTCTTTGTTCATAAAGTCAATTATCTCCTTCATGCTTATTCTCCTTAATATACTCGTTGGGAAAGCCTGTTCCCATAGCATAATATGAAGAAAAAGAGCTTTTGTGACAGAGAAGCTCTTTTTTTGTAAATAAAGTGCGGGTATAGTAATTGACACCCCTGACATAAAATGATATAATAACCCTATAAACCGGAGGTGAGGTACCATGAAAAAATCAATGATCGGCGCGCTTACGGCCATGCTGAGCCTAATGGCGGCCACGGCGGGGGCGGAGGTAAACGTTCACGATCCGTCTGTTATTAAGGCCGACGGCACCTACTATATTTTCGGCACGCATATCACGGCGGCAAAGTCCGCCGACCTGATAAGCTGGAGCGAATTCACAAATGGCTACACCCCGGTGGATAACGCCCTGTTCGGCGACCTCAGCGCCAACCTCGCCGGCTCCTTTGCATGGGCCGGAGAAAACGACATGGACTGCGCCGGAGGCTTTGCCGTGTGGGCGCCGGACGTGTTCTATAACGCCGACTACATAAACGAGGACGGCAGCAGGGGAGCGTACCTCATGTACTACAGCGCCTCCTCCACATATATCCGATCCTGCATAGGGCTGGCGGTGAGCAAAAATATCGAGGGGCCGTATACCTACGCCGACACTATCATTTACTCCGGCTTTACCGAAGAAGATGCATTTGACGAGGGCAGCGAAATAAATAAAAACTACCGTAACACCAATCTCGGGCGGCTCATAGACGAGGGAGTTATAATCGGCTATAGTGAGAATTGGGGCACAGGCACGGCGTATAACAACAGCTACGCTCCGAACTGCATTGACCCGTGCATATATGAGGATGCCGACGGAGGGCTATGGATGGTCTACGGCTCCTGGTCGGGAGGCATATTCACGCTCCGGCTCGACCGTGAGACCGGGCGAGCCGTATATCCGGGCCGCGACTACGTGACAGCCGGAGGAAACCCCGTTGACCGCTACTTCGGCGTGAGGCTGGCGGGCGGCAAGGGCTGGAGCGGTGAGGGACCGTTCATCTACTACGATAAAGAGGCAGGCTGGTTCTACCTTCAGGATACCTACGAATGGCTGGGTGAGGACGGCGGCTACCACATCCGCCTGTTCCGCAGCAAAAATCCCGACGGCCCCTTTGTGGACACAATGGGCCGTAATGCCCTATACGGGAGAAGCCTCGACTATCAGGGACTCAAGCTCTTCGGCAACTACCGCTTTGACGAGATGAATCCGGCATATAAGTCCGGCGGGCACAGCTCTGCCCTTATTGACGAGGACGGAAAGCAGTATATCTTTTATCACACGCGGTTCAGTGACCGCGGAGGGTACTTTGAGTCCCGCGTGCACCGTATGTTTGTGAATGAGGACGGCTGGCCCGTTGTGGCGCCTTACCGATACCTTGGCAACGACGAGGATAAGGCGGGCTTCTCGAAAGAGGAGATCGCCGGTGTATATCAGTATATAAACCACGGCAGCGAGGTGGGCCTCGGTGAGACGTATATGAACGCCTCGGCTCTTTACCTGAACGCCGACGGCAGCGTTCGGGGAGCGGCCACCGGCGGCTGGATAAGCGACGGAAAAAACATCACGCTTGATCTGCGTGACGGCGTATATAAGGGCGTGTTATACCGCCAGAAAAACGAGAACGGCGTTCCCGTGCTGACCTTTGCCGCGGCAGGGAACAACAACTGCAGCGTATGGGGAGTAAAAAATGGAGGATAAAAAATGAAAGAACTCAGAAAAACAATGGATTTTAACCCGGATTGGCTATATTCTATGCAGGACTGCGGAGCCTCGGCGGCGGACTTTGACGACGGCGGCTTCGCTCAGGTGACGCTGCCGCACGCCAATAGAATTTTGAGCAAGCACGTGGGCGACGATTTTAAGGGGCAGATAGACTCCTACCGCTTTGTGTCATGGTACAGAAAGCATTTCAATATAGATGAATTGGGAGCAAGCCGTTTCATTATCGAGTTTGAGGGAGTCGCCACCGTGGCTGACGTATACGTGAACGGCGCACACATCGGCACGCACAAGGGGGCCTACACCGGCTTTTCCTTTGATATTACCGAAGCGCTGCGGCCGGGGGAGAACGTTATCGCCGTTCGGGTGGACTCTACAAAGCACACCGACATCCCGCCCGAGGGATATGAGGTGGACTACTGCCTGTTCGGAGGCATTGTGCGTAACGTGCGGCTGCACGTTTTAAATCCGGCGCATATAGCCGACGCCTTCTTTTCGTATACAGAGTCGGGGAGGGTGAAGGCACTCGCAAGGCTCAGCGGCGAGGGCAGTCTGCATCTGGAGGTGCTTGACAGCGAGGGCCGCACCGTGGCCGAGGCTGACGGCGAAAATGAGCTGCTGACGGGGGAAATAGAGAAGCCCCGCCTTTGGGACGTGGACGACCCGTATTTATATACCGCTGTGATGACTCTGAGTGCGGGCGGAGCGGCCGTAGACCGCATTGAGCGGAAAATCGGCCTGAGGCATTTTGAATTTAAGCCCGACGGCTTTATTCTTAACGGCAGAAGGCTGAAGCTCCGCGGCGTGAACCGCCATGAGCAGTGGCCCTGGCTGGGCCGCGCCGCTGTGGACCGCCTGCAGATAAAAGACGCTGAAATGATAAAAAATGCCGGATTCAACGCGGTGCGCTGCTCGCACTATCCCCAAAGCCCGGCCTTTCTCAGCCGCTGTGATGAGCTGGGGCTGATAGTGTTTGAGGAGGCTCCCGGCTGGCAGCACATCGGCGGCGGGGCATGGCGTGAGATATACAAGGAGAATCTGCGTGAGATGATAATCCGTGACCGCAGTCATCCTTCCATATTCACATGGGGCGTCAGGGTGAATGAGTCGAACGACTGTAATGAGCTGTATACCGAGACAGCGGCTCTCGCTAAGGAGCTTGACCCCACAAGGCCCACCCACGGTGTGCGCAGGCTCGAGCTTTACGAAACAAGCGAGCCGATAGAGGATATCTTCTGCGTGAACTATACTTATCCCGAAGTGCCCAGAATGCTGCCCTACATCGTGACCGAGCACTCCATGGACTGGTTTGAGGGCCACGGCTGCGCGTGGGCGAGCGACTGTGACGCGCAGAAATTCACCGACTCCATCGCCTCGGCCATGGACTATTACTACGGTAACGACCTCTGCACCGGCGGCTTTTTGTGGAGCATGTTTGACTATAACAACGAGGTGAACTACACCAAGACCGGGAATGTGTTCTACAGCGGAATTTATGATCTGTTCCGCCTGCCAAAGCCCGCGGCGTGGTTCTGCATGGCTCAGAAGGAGCCGGAGAGCGGAGTTGTGCTCTATATTGACAACTCCTGGAGCGGCGAATGTAAGCGCGTGCGTGTCTACAGCAATTGCGAGGAGATAGAGCTGTTCGTGAATGGCGCCAGCAGGGGCAGAATTAGGCCAAACTTGTATACGAATGTGCCTCACCCGATCTTTGATTTCGGCGAGGTGGACTTCGCCGACGGCGAGCTTACAGCCATAGGGTACATAGGCGGAGCCGAAGCGGCGCGCACTGTGCGGAGTACCCCAGGCCCGGCTGCAAGGCTGACGATTACTCCCGACAGCGGTGTTATCGCTGATGGGGCAGACTTCGCCGCAGTGACGGTGGAGCTCACCGACGAAAGCGGCACGCGGCTGCCCTTCGACCGCCGCGAGATTCGTATAAGCGTCAGCGGTGCGGGCGAGTTTATCGGCGAAAGCCCCGTTTCTCTCGAGGGCGGGCGCATAGGCTTTATCGTCAAGCCACATAAGGGCGGCGGAGAGATAGTTCTTCGGGCCGAGGCCGACGACCTTCCGGCGGCTGAATGCCAAATAACTGTGAGGTAGGGGAGAAACGCTATGTTTTTTAAACAGAAGGAAATAAAAGAAACGGCCGAGTGCCGCTACTGCAAAAGGGCGGAGCTGCGCGGCGGTGAATACTTCTGCCGCCGCAAGGGGCAGGTATCGGCATCAAGCTCCTGCCCGGCATATAAGTTCGACCCCTTCGCCAAGCGGGAGCCCCGACGGCGCAATATTGACACCTCGGTATATGACCCGCTGGATTTTGAGATATGAAAATACCCACCCGGCGCAGTAGAGTCCGTTAAGGGAGCTGCTGTGCATCGGGTGGGTGTTTTCATGTTTTATCTCATTTTTGCTTTTTGGCAGCAAAATAAGAGTATACGTGCCCGCATACTCTGAATTTTGCAGATAAAGAGCTGGATCGCTTATGCGAGAGCAGCCAGAGCAGAAGCCATTCTGGACTTCTTACGGCTTACTGTGTTCTTGTGATACACGTGCTTAGCCGCAGCCTGATCGAGCTTCTTTACGCAGTAGGAAAAACGCTCCTGAGCGAGAGCCTTATTACCTTCCGCAACAGCCGCCTCAAACTTCTTGAGCTCAGTCTTGATGGTGGACTTGATCATACGATTCTGCAGAGTCTTCTTCTCAATAACGAGAACTCTCTTCTTCGCGGACTTAATATTGGGCATAATTTCACCTCCATACCTTTGTAGCAAGTGATATTGTAGCACAAATCCATAAAAAATGCAAGGCTTTTTTTAAAATTATCCAATAAAATTTGAAAAAATTTTCCGGCAGGGAAGTAGAAGGGCTGTTTTTCCGCTTGCTTGGCCAAAGTTCCGTCCGCACTGCAGGAAAGGAGTCGACCAAAAAAATAAAAATTTTGTGAAAAAGGTATTGACAAATATGGGGGGTTCTGCTATAATAGTTCATGTCGTGCGGGTGTAGTTCATCGGTAGAATACCAGCCTTCCAAGCTGGCTAGGTGGGTTCGACTCCCATCACCCGCTCCATTTATATGTGCCTGTAGCTCAGCTGGATAGAGCAACTGCCTTCTAAGCAGTAGGTCCT
>JAFLUQ010000112.1 GCA_022508735.1 Oscillospiraceae bacterium
ATATTTCTACGGCGATAAAGGTATCAAAAATCAGGTGCACGCCCTGATTTTTGATGAATTTGATTTCAAGGGGAGTTCCCCTTGAAAATCCCCCGCTATAGCCAATAAATTCAGCGCTTATGCTAAAGCTGCCATAAAAGAGGCCATCGAGCGGGAAGCAAGGGGGTCCGGGGGAATAAGAAAATGTCGCGAGGACCGCAGTCCGAGTGACTTTTCGCCTCCCCCGGCGCTTTTGCTACTTTTGCCGCGCAAAAGTAGAACGGCATTAAAGTAAAGGTGACAATAACGGCGTCAGCCGTTTTCGCGGCAGCGAGGTAGACACCTGTGAGCACAGTTCAGGCAACATACCGCCCGAAGGGCAAATGGGTCCAGCGGCACGCTGGTAAACTATAATTTACCGATTTATTCCAGCGGCATTACGCCTCTGTTATTATCTTTTTCCTTGACTATAAGGGCAAGCTTATAAGCTATGGTGTAGGCTTCACCGTAGGTCAGGTTATGGCGGGGATAGAAATATCCGTCAGTGCCCTGAATTATGCCTAAGCCTTGAAGCACTGCCGCGCCGCCTATGCCTTTAACAAAGTCGGCTTCGTCGGCAAATTTAGTGGTAAATACGTCAAGCTCAATAAGCTTTTCCCAGCCGAAGGCCTTCATGATATATTCCGCCGCTGCCTCGCGTGAAACGGTGTCGGCGTTTTTGGCGATATCTGCCTCACTTACCGCAGGCTCTTCATAATAATAGCGGTAAGGCATATCGCTGATGTTGATCGCTTCGCGGACGAGCTCGTTGAATTCCTCAGTGCGGATGGCGTCGTCAAGGGAGTAGTCACCCTGAACGTATATGTCATTCTCGCGAAGGAGGTCAAACACTTCCCACGCCCAGTGATCGGTCTCATCAGCCTTGGTGCCTATAACGGGCATCGGCATGCCGCCGAAATCGATGGGGGTGCCGTCCTCTGCCTTTATGCGGTAGAATTTGCCGTTTGGCTTAAGAGCGTAGGAGAGCACGGGCTTGTTCTCTTGATTGTAGCTGTAGACCTTCTCAAGGCTGTAGTTACGCTCTACGGCATCGTCGGCGAAGGAAGCGGGAGTGATTATCTCAGCGTCGGATATACTCTCATAGAAGGAGGTCACCTTGCCGCTCTTTTTGGAAACGGTTACGGACTTGCCATCATCGGGGTAGGGGATATCGCCGATGTACTTTATGTAGTTGAGGTTGTAGTTCCTCTTGTTCTGATAGGCCCTTTCATCGTTTTCACGGTAGTCGTCAAGTGTCTTTACCTTGCCGAGGAAGCTTTCGGCGGTCTTTTTGCAGTCCTCGTCGGACACGGGGGTTTCGGGAGTTTCGTAGAGGTCGTCGCGGCTGATGTATACGCTTTTTACCTCGCCGGTCTCGCCGTCCATGGCGACGCGGGCGTAACCCTCTTCGCCGTTATCGTCGGCAAAGGTGCAGGTTGCCGTAGCGGTATAGGTGGTTTTGTCGCCGCTGCGGTTGGTGGTGTAGTTCATGGCTATCTCATAGTCGGCGGGCATCCAAAGCTCAGTCAGGCTGTTTATCTTTTCTTTCGCATACTCGGCGGTTATGAGCTTTTCCATAGCGTCAACGGCGGCCTGCTCCTGTGCGCTGAGCTTATATGCCGCGCCGCTGCCTCCGCTTTCGCGCGCCGCCCCGTTTGTCATCGAGGCGGCAGCGTCCTCGGCAGTGGCGAACATAAGGTCTCCGCCCCTGTAGTAGCTGCCCTCAAATACAGTATTGTTCATGGCGTTCACGCGGATATTGTTAAGAATGCGGATCACCGGGAAGGCCTGAGTCCTGGGTTCTGCGCCGGCATCGTAGGTGTCGGGCCAGAAGGTGGTGTATTCAAGCTTTGCGGCGCCCTCCTTGAGGGAATTAAAGTAAGCTTCTTCGGAGTAACTGCTCTCGCCGGAGAAGGCGCTCTCAAAGTCCCAGCTGAGGTTGTAGTCCTCTACCTTACCGGTCATCTTGTTTACGTACACAGTGGCTTCGTTGCCCTCTACGCGGGCGCCGTTCTCGTAGCGATAGAAGGTGGCGCGGCGGCCGCTGCTGTTCTCCTCGGAGAGCATGAGCTTAGCGGAAAGGTCGGGAACGACCTGATCAAGAAAGTCACGGGCGATCTGCCAGAGCTCAGCCTTGCGGAGGGTGGAAATGCCTCTGTTGTTACCGTCATAGCAGCTGTAGCCGGTGATGATGCCGTTTTTGTTGACAACGACTGTGGCGCTCTTTTCGTAGCCGGGGCTGTGCCAGCCTAAGTAGTAGCCCGAGTCATAGACGTCGTACTGAAATTCCGAAAGCTCATCGGGCAGGGTGATAACAGTCCGCGCTATGGTTATGGCCTCCTCGGCGGAGATGGCGCTGTCGGCTCCCAAAGCGGGGATCCCGGCGGTGAGCATGGCCGCGGCCAACGCTGCGGAAAGAATTTGTCTGAATGTTTTCATATTTTTTCCTCCTTGTGAATTAGGTTATATAATTTAGACGATAAACTCTAAGAAAAGTTCCCTGTTTTTCAAAATTTTTTTAATTTTCTCTGAGTTTTAGGGATAATACAGTCATAAGCGCAGGGAAAATCACACAGAGCAGCAGCCCGAGCCGCATATTTCCGACTACGCCCACTAATGTGGGGCCTAATACGGCTCCGATGTCTCCGCCCAGAGCGAGCAGGGCAAACATTGCAGTGCCTCCGGCTGGGAGTATGCGTGCAGCCAGGCTGAAGGTGCCGGGCCACATTATGCCCACCGCAAGGCCGCAGAGCCCGCAGCCCATGAGGGCGAGGAAGGGCAGGGGTGACAGGGCCGAGAGAGAATAGCTGAAGGCGCAGAGCGCACCGCAAACTATCATAAACCGCCTGAGATCGAGCTTTTCGCCCTTACTGCCGAAAAAGACGCGGGCAGAGCCCATCAGCACGGCGAACATACAGGGGCCGAGCAGGTCCCCGACAGCCTTGCTGACGCCGAGACCCTCCTCTGCAAAGGCGGAGGCCCACTGGCTCATGCCCATTTCTGAGGCTCCGGCGCAGAACATCAGGCCCAGAAACAGCCAGAGGTCCTTCCGCCTGAGCAGGTCGCGCCGCGGCATGGAGGGGGTGTTATCCTCAAGGCGGACGATGGGCGCGGTTATAAATACGCACAGGTTGACGATGGGCACAATAGCCCAGAGAATGGGCAAAAAGCCCCAATTATCCGTTCCGGCCAGCCGGAAAAACAGCGTGGAGAGCAGCACAACGCCCACCTGCCCCCAACAGTAAAAGGAGTGCAGCAGGCTCATGGCAGAGGCCTTGTCGCCTAAGGGTAAGGCCTCAAGAACAGGGCTGACCAGCACTTCAAGCAGGCCGCCTCCTATAGCGTAGAGCACTACGGCAAGTAAAATGCCGGCGTATGGCGCCATGATGCGAGGAAAAAGGCTGAGGCCGATAAGCCCCGCGGCCGCCAGCGCATGGGCCGCCAGCATCATTGGCCGGTAGCTGAGCTTATCACCAAACGCCGCTGAGATAAGGTCAACCGCCATCTGTACCGAAAAATTCACCGCCGAGAGCAGGCCAATAAGGCCGAGGCTAAGACCGAGCTCCCGCCGGAAGGTTATGAAGAGCAGCGGAGCGAGATTGTTCACTATGGCCTGCACCACATAGGCGGTAAAGCAGCCAAGCTGGGTCTTTCTGTAGTTCATCCTTTGCTCATCTCCTCGGCGGCACGGGCCAGCCAGTCGGTGTTTTCGTCCTTGTTGTTGAGGTTCACGTCCTTGGAATGGTCGATGCGGTAGTCCAGCGCATAGGCCGCGTTGTGTATCTGCCACTCGGCTATCATGCTGTTTAACGTCCTGTCCCAGTCGGTGGGATAGGCCTTCTCGTGCCCTAGCAGCAGCTCGCAGAGCTTTTCGATAACGGCAGTGTCCTCAGCCCGATAGGAGTCGATCACCACCATCTCAGGGTCGCTTCTGTCGCGGCAGTCAATGGCTATATAATCCGCCTCGGTATACGAGAGCACATCACGCTTCACCTCGGGAAGCACCACGTAGAGATTGCCGCTGATCCGTTTGTCTTTAGTGACCTTTACGTCAAAGGGATAGGTATAGATAGAGCCGCCGTGGCTGTGGTCGTAGTCCCCGTCCGTGGGGAAGGGGACGCCGGTGAGGGCCATGTTTTCGTCATACAGTCGGTTCATCGTTATAAAATCTTTGTTTTCTGAGGCGGCCATAAAGCCAAGGTACAAAGCGCCGCTATAGGTTTTTTCTTCCTCCTCGGCGGGCTGCTCCGGCTCTTCCATGCGCGGCGGAGCCAGAGTTTCAACGGCGATAAGCGCTGCGGCGGCCGCGAGAAGGATCATCGCAAGTATTATCAGGATAATATTTTTTTTCATATTTCAATAGTGACTTCCCGTCCGTCAATAAGGACTTTTATTTTCCCGCCCTCGACGCTGACCGCGGGAGTGGGTGCATTGTCACCCTCCTCACCGCAGAATACGGCGCAGGCAAGTACAGTCTCGCCCTTACCTACTTTACCGCTGAGGGCGGGCAGGGAGGTGCGGGAATATATGAGATTTGTGTTGGCCTCCATGCCGTTAAGGCCGGCCTTTCTTTCGCCAATGAGATTCACGATGCCGCCGCGGTAGCCGTCAAAGCATGCAAAGGCGCCGCTTTCGGTCTTTTCTGTGGAGGTAACGTGCTCGGAGGGGTAGGCAAAGCCGCCCTCGAAGGAGTCGAGCTCACGCTCGGAGTAGATGAGGTGCACCCGCACGTGCCAGGGCAGAGCGGGGATTATATATGTTTTGATCTCAACGTCTTTCCATGGGGTCCACTTTGTGTATATGTAGTCGTCGGTAACAAGGTGCTCCTTATTTTCGCATTTCACCCGGTACACATTGTCGCATTCGGAAAGGGCCAGTGTGCTGTCAAAGCCGCCAGCTCCCGTGCCCCAAACTGACTTGGACACACTGAAGCCGAAGAGGTTAGAATAGGCGAATTTCTCGTACTTAGCGCCGCAGTGGGTGTGGCAGTTCACCATCGGGTGGCCCGCCGCAAAAAGCACGTTATGTTTTCCCTTCTTTTGGGCAATCATATGTGGGTGGGGAAGGACCCTCCGGGAGTCCGCCACGGGCAGGGGAAGCTCCTCACTCTGCCAGAAGCTGCTGCCCTCGCCGAGGGCAAGCACAAGCATGGTCTTTAAGGCCCAGTAGGGCGAGCCGGGAGCGTTATACCCTTCGGTCATTATGAGGTTAGGGTAGCCGAAGCCTATGGTAAGCGTGCCGTCGTTGTTCCATATTGGTCTCTTAAACCAGCTCCTCAGGTGGCGCAGTATTATGCCCTTTACCACGCCCGGGTCAAAGCCGTCCACACCGGCATAGGCATAGGCGCTCCAGAAGGCCGCCTGCGCAAAACGGTAGGTCATGCTGCGGCCATAGGGCACGGCACTGCCGTCCTCGCCGAAGTAATAGATAAAGTCCTCGGCAAACTCCTTTGCGCGGGCCTTAAACAGGGCGCTGCGCTCCGGGTCCTCGGTCTCCATTTCCTTGGCATATATGAGCTGATAGAAGTGTATGGCGAAGGGCACGTAATAGTCGCTGTGAGCTGGCTTTCCGTCAGCATACCAGCCGTCACCGAGGTAGAATTCCTCCACCTTGCCGAGGGCGGCCTCAACCGCCTCGGTGCAGTAGGGCAGACCTACCTTACGAAAGCCTAAGTTCACCATAACGGCAAAGAGCCGCCAGTTACAGTCGTAGGCTTTTTTAGTGTTGACAAAGCTGAGCCAGCGGTATACATTTTCCTTTTCCTTGCCTGAGAGCGGCTCCCAGAGCTTATCGGGGGCCAGAATGAGGCCGAGGCCCATGGCCGCCATTTCCACAAGAAGCTGGTCAAAGTCGTGAGGGTCTCCCCAATATTCGGGGCTTTCCGGGTCAGTACCGGCGGCGAGGCCGCGGCGGTACAGCCCGGCCCAGTCCTCATGGCCGTTCTCGGTCAGAAGGGGAGCCAAGGCCCACAGCGGGCGGGCAAAAGCCTCAACCTCCGCTGTGCTGTCGCTGTAGCCTGCCGAGGTGTCGCCAATGTGAAGACGGCTCTTTCCCTCGGAGTACAGCGGAAGCAGGGGAGAGCATATATCGAGCACCGCCTGTCTTAGGTCGGCGCGGGTTTTAAGCGGGTTATCAAAAAGCATTTTCATATAGAAATCTCCTTTATCTGTTTACTACAATAATTATAGTTGGAAATGATATATACGTCAAGTATAAAATTAGTAAATTGTTTGTTAATTATTGTTTTCACAAATATTTTTGGTTGACATCTGCGAAAAAAAGTGGTAAAATATACCCATTAAGATTATTTTAAACGAGGAATGAAACTATGGGACTTTTGGATAAAATTTTCGGAACCTATTCAGAGCGTGAGCTTAAGAAAATCGACCCGATCGTTGACGAGGTAATGGCTCTCGAAAAGGAATACGAGGCCATGAGTGACGACGAGCTCCGCGGGAAGACGGCCATATTCAAAGAGCGTCTGGCCGCAGGCGAGACCCTTGACGATATACTGCCGGAGGCCTTTGCCACCGTCCGCGAGGCGGCATGGCGAGTGCTCGGCATGAAGCATTTCCGCGTGCAGGTAGTCGGCGGAATCGTGCTGCATCAGGGCCGTATTGCCGAGATGAAGACAGGTGAAGGTAAGACCCTTGTTGAGACCCTTCCGGCCTACCTCAATGCTCTCACAGGTCAGGGCGTGCACATCGTAACCGTGAACGACTATCTGGCCAAGCGTGACAGCGAGTGGATGGGCAAGCTTTACCGCTATCTGGGCCTCACCGTCGGCCTCAACATCAGCCAGATGGAGCCCAAGGAGAAAAAGCGTGCCTATAGCGCGGATATAACCTACGGAACCAACAACGAGTTCGGTTTCGACTACCTCCGCGACAACATGGTCATATATAAAGAAAATATGGTTCAGCGCGGCCACACCTTTGCGATCGTTGATGAGGTGGACTCCATTCTCATAGATGAGGCCAGAACTCCGCTTATCATCAGTGGCGCGGGCGAAGAGTCAAACCAGATGTATGGCCTTGTTGACCGCTTCGTGAAGTATCTCACGCCTATCAAGGTTAAGGAGATCGACGATAAAGAAGAGGAAGCCGAGGATATCGACGGTGACTACATCGTGGACGAAAAGGCCCGCACAGTCAGCCTGACCAGCCGCGGCGTTAAGAAGGCCGAGGCCGCCTTTAACATCGAAAACCTCTCTGACCCTGAGAATATGAAGCTCAGCCACCACATAAATCAGGCTATCCGTGCACACGGCATAATGAAGCGTGACGTGGATTACGTGGTTAAGGACGGCGAGGTTCTTATCGTTGACGAATTCACCGGCCGTATCATGATCGG
>JAFLUQ010000113.1 GCA_022508735.1 Oscillospiraceae bacterium
TGTCGTCGTCCAGCTTGGGCAGCGTCTGCTTCGAGCCGCAGTATTCACATTCACATAC
The DNA here is from genome assembly GCA_022508735.1 of Oscillospiraceae bacterium. GTDB lineage: Bacteria > Bacillota > Clostridia > UMGS1883 > UMGS1883 > JAFLUQ01. Next base: position 59 of record JAFLUQ010000113.1, read on the forward strand.
CGTCATGCCCGGCTCTATCACAAGGTCGCCGCCGCACATTTTACACTTTAAAACTGCCATATTGTTCCTCCCCGTTCTTTTACTTGTTTAACGCACAGAGCCTGTTGCGCTCGGTAAGGGTGTTTTTGATCCTTGCACACAGAACCTTAACAGCTGCATTATCTTCGTCAATGATCGCCTTTTGCGCGTCCTGAAGCTGATGCATAAGCTCCTCTTCAAGCTCCTTTGTCTGCTCCGATGAAACGGGGTCACTGAAGCGGAATTCCTCCATCAGATCCTGAACGGCCTTTTTTGTCTCATCATTTGTGCACAAACCGACCATTGATGAAGACAGCGACTGCAGTGCTCTCATATTTGATACGTCTTTTTTCAGCTTCATGTCCTGACGCTCGATCTCGTCGCGGGTCACGTCGGCGGCGATAAAGCCTATCGCGCTAACGCCCAGAATTACTACATAGAGCACTATCGGCAGCCACACCGGCACATAGGCCGCCAAAGCCATGAATAATAGACCCAGCACCAGCTGAACAATTAAATATGTAACTCCGATTTTCGCAATGGGAAAGCCGTAGAACTTGCTTTTCGCATCCTTGCCCTTTGAAAAGGCCGTCTTCATCACATAATACTGTGCGCCGATAGCCGCAAGGGTAAACATATAGCTAAACCAAAAGGTTACTGTGTTTTTCGCAAACGGCACCGCAAACACCACCACACTGTACATCACAGCTATGATGGCAAGAACTATCAACCCGCGAATTTGCGTTTTATTTTCCTTCATATAAATTTTCCTCCTTACAGTTGCTTTAATTCTCTATCAATTGCCGCCAGCCGGGTCTCGATCTCTCTTCTGCGTTTGCCGGCGAACAGCCCCTTGAGGTTTGCAAGCTCTGATTTCAGTGCGGACTGCTCCTCCTTAAGCCCGGCTGCACGCTCAAGGTCAAGCGTATCCAAACTGTTAAATAGCCTCCAATCTGACACATCGCATTCACCGTTCTCATTATTACCTGCAGCAACAACTGTGCCATCAGCTTTAATACCTACAGTATGGAAGTCTCCGGCATATATCGCGATAATATCTTTCCATTCACTCACATCGCATTGTTCAAACGTTTCACCCTCTGAGCCTCTTCCTACGGCAACAACCGTGCCATCAGTCTTCAGCCCTGCCGTGTGACAGCAGCCGGCTGAAACAGCGATGATCTTAGACCATGAATCTACCTCGCATTGACAATGATCATCATTTTCACCAACGGCCACAACTGTGCCGTCGGTTTTTAAGCCCACTGTATGCTCTTCTCCGGCGGAAACAGCAGCAATGTCAGTCCATGTTCCCACATCACACCGTCCGCCCCCATTATAACCCGTGGCCACAACTGTGCCGTTGGCTTTCAGCCCTATCGTATGTTTTTTTCCTGCGGAAACTGCCGCGATGCCTGTCCATGTTTCAACATTGCACTGACCGTATTTGTTACTGCCCGCGGCCACAACCGTGCCGTCGCTTTTCAGTCCAACAGTATGCTCATCAGCAGTGGAAACTGCGACAATATCAGTCCATGAATCCACATCGCATTGTCCGTACTGATTATAGCCAACGCCTACAACTGTGCCGTCGTATCTCAGCCCTATCGTATGTTTTTTTCCTGCGGAAACCGCGACAATGTCAGTCCAGCTTTCCATACCGTATTGTCCGGGTACAATACCAACGGCCACAACAGCGCCATCGCTCCGCACGCCTACAGTATGATCTGATGCCGCGGCAATCATCCGGGAAAATTTAGCTGACTTTTTACGCTCCTCTGCAAGGAAAGGGATGCTGTTTATATCAGCTGCTATTTCGGCTTCAAGTCTGTTAAACAAAGCTTTTAAGTCATCGTCGGCGAATTGCCTTGCACGCTGATAATTCAAATTTTCAGAGCATCTGCGTAATTTTTTTCGCATGCCATGAAGACTTTCCCTGTCTGAGCATTTAAGCTCCGCCATAACTAATCCCAAATAGGCATGGCCATTCTCGGCGTCGTGGTTCAGCGCCTGATCAAAAAAGTTCTTAGCTTCATCCCATTTTTTCTCAGCCAGTGCCATTTCGCCCCGCTTTATGAGTGAATCGGCACTTACGCCGCCTTCCACCCTAACCGTACCCTGAACCTCAACGGTGCCCTCAACCTTTACAGTGCCCTTGATCTCCTGCACCTTCGCTTTGGCCCATTCGGTGGAATACTCCATGCCGCAGGAGTCGCACTCAAAAATACCTCCGGGCCTGCCGATAAGCTTTCCGCCGCATATTTCACAAGCTAATGCAGCCATTGATTACTCTCCCCTCTTTCTTCCGCATTCGGGGCAGAATTTGCCGGTAACGCCCTTTGTGCCGCAATCCGGGCAGTCCCATGCGGTGGGAGCCTCGGGCCGTTTTGCACCGCACTCGGGGCAGAATTTGCTGGTTATTCCCTTGGTTCCGCAGGCCGCACAGTCCCATGCTGAAGGAGCTTCCGGCCGCTTAGAACCGCACTCGGGGCAGAATTTGCTGGTTATACCCTTGGCGCCGCACTCGGCGCAGTCCCACGCGTCCGCCGCGGGAGCGGTTGGGGCATGAGTGGTCTCCGGGGCCATAGCGCTGCCCACGCTCTGGCCTATCTGAGAGCCGCCCTCGAATATGGGGCTCATTGCCTCCTTCGTCATGCCGATAACACTGCCCATAGCGCCCAGCGATATGCCAAGCCCGGCAATATCGCCAAGAGCTCCGCCGCCTTCACCGCCGCCGATGCCGTTCTTCATAGCCTCAAGGCCCACCTGACGGGCAGTTTCCTGCTGATATGTGTAGCCCTTCATCTTCATTTCCATAGCTTCGGCTTCGGCCTGCATTCTGTATGCTTCAGCCTCAGCCTGAGCTTTCATTTTAAGCGCCTCGGCCTCTCCCTGAGCGCCGATGATCTTCATTCGGGCGGCGGTAGTTGCCTCAACCTCTTTTCTCTGGGCGGCTGCTTCGGCCTCGCTCTTGCGAATCTGCTCCTGACGAACGAGCAGATACTGCTCGGCATACTGCTCCTTCATCCTGCGGAAGTTGGGATCATCGTCCGGCGTTACGATTCTATTTACGAAGAATTCCGGCATAGAAAGGCCGTAATCATCGAGATAAACATTGATCTGATCCCTAAGTGCAAGGGACAGACGCATAAGCTCAGAATCTATTTCAAGAATATTTATCTTGTTTTCCTTGATAGTCTGGGCGAGATAGCTCTTGACCTGTGTCATTACAAGAGAGCGGAAATATCCCTTGTTATTGCCGCCGCCAAGTATCTGCTCTTGATCAAGGCTTCCCGTTGTGCCAACGACCTTTAACAGAAGCTTTCTTGAATTGACAACTCTGATATTAAATTCACCGCTGGCACCCAGCTCCACATGAAGGCCGGATTTGGGGTCAAACAGACGAACCTTTGAATCGGTTCCCCACTTTATACCCATCTGGGTAGCCATGTTTATATAGTACACCTCGGAATGGAAGGTGCCCTCGGTATCTGTGGGAAGCTGATATACCTTTTCGAGCAGAGGCAGTTGCTGGGTCTCAAGAGTGTATCTGCCCGCCTTGAACAGATCAAGCGCCTGGCCGTCACGGAAGAAAATGGCCTCCTGACTTTCGTGAACGATTAGCTGTGAACCAAGGTTAAAATCTTCGATCGGGTGCTTCCACACAAGGGTTTCATTATCTCCCTCGTATTTTATGATGCTGGCAAGGCCGTCTTTCTTTATTTTCTCCTGCGTAAGGCGCTCCTGAACATCATTTTCGTGGTCGCAGACCGGGCACACATATGTTGCCGCACTTTTTACGGTGGCAAGTCTTACGCCGCACTGCTCGCATGAAAATTCCTCGAGCTGCTGCTTTTCAGACATAGTATTGATTTTCCCGTGGCAAACCGGGCAAACCGCATCGTCACCCTTCGACTGGTCGAAAACCACCGTGTTTCCGCAGTGTGGGCACTCTCTTGACGCAAGCTTATCAGTGCGAACATTGATCACGTTACCGCACGAGCAGTTGATCTTTTTCCTCGCAAAAAAACCTGTGTTCGCCTCCGCATACCTTCCGCAATGCGGACATTCAATAGAAAATTTAGCCATTGCTTTTTCCTCCTCTTAATTCTTTTCGATTTGCATGTTGTCAAGTGCAAATTCGATACTCAATAACAAAATTTCGTTTCGGGTTCTCCCGGTTTCTGCCGCAACTTCATCAATAACTGCCAACATATCCTTTGGCAGCCTTATTGATGCAACCGTGGTTGCACCGACGTATTTGTGTGGTTGAATGACCAGCTTTTTATCATTCAAGGCCACCACCTCCCCATTAATATTGTTACTGTAATTAATTATACTACAAATGTATTCATGATGCAACCATGTTATAGCGATTTTTGTAAATTTTTCGTGAATAAAAGGCACCCGGCCATAACCGGATGCCCATATTTCCACTAACTTAGAATGAATTTGTTTTCTGTTTCAAATAAAGCTTTTTTACTGCCTATTTTATCATACTCCCAGCCACTGCCGCATTATGCGCTTTGCAATGGGCGCGCAGGCGGCTCCGCCGCTGCTGCCGCTGTACTCCTGAAAAACAGCGACGGCGATCTGGGGGTCGTCCTTAGGAGCGAAGCCCACGAACCAGGCGTGATCCTTACCCTCCCTCTCGTTCTGGGCCGTGCCCGTCTTGCCGCAAACCTCTATGCCTCTGATGCGTGCGTTGGCCCCTGTGCCGCTCTCCACGCAGTCGAGCATGAAGCCTGTTATCTCTGCCGCCGTGGAGGTCGTGCATACACGGGCGAGCGCCTCTGGGCTTGCCTCGTAGACTGACACTCCGTTGGGCGATGACACTCTCTGCACCAGATACGGCTTCATCATGACGCCGTTGTTGGCGATAGCCGCGGCCACCATAGCCATATTTAGCGGGGTCGTCAAAAGCTTTCCCTGCCCTATACCGACGGAGGCCAGCTCGGTCTTTTCCATAGAGCCATAGCCCCACTCAGAAAAATTGGTAGGCACGTCAAAGGGTATCTTCTTAGTCACCATAAAGTCCTCAGCGGCCTTTTTTAGAGTACTCGTGCCGAGCTCCACTCCAAGGCGAGAAAAGAGAACGTTGCTCGAATACTTAAAGCCCTCGCCAAGGCCTATATTGCCATACCCGGTACCTCCCGAATTGCGGAAAGTACGGCCGTCGATCTTGGTGCTGCCCTCGTCGTCTAAGCGATAGTTTCCGTAACCGTGCTCAAGGGCGGCGGCTGTCACGGCAATTTTAAATGTGGAACCGGGGGCGTATAAGCCCTGCGTAGCCCGAGCCAGAAAGGGACTGTCGTCCCTTAGAGTCAGGTCAGGCCAATTTTTCACAAGCGCGTCCTCGTTGGGGTCAAAGCTGGGGCCGGAATAGAGGCAAAGCACCTCGCCTGTCTTGGGATTGAGGGCCACAACTGCTCCGTTTCTGCCGTTCATGGCGTCACGCGCCTCGGCCATGAGTCGGTGGTCAAGGGTGGTTATCAGGTCGCTGCCCCTCTTCAGCTCCTCGTCGTCCATGCCGTACTGAATTATTTCGGTAAGGCTCTCGGTGCGAAGCAGGTAGTCGTTAAAGCTGAGTTCAAGATTTGTCTTGCCATAGCTGCGGGTATTATAGCCTATGACATGGGTATAGAGCGAGCCGTAGGGGTAAACGCGTTTTTGCCCGCCCTCACTGTTTTTTTCGCTCTCGGCCAGCACGGTGCCCCGGCGGTCAAGTATGGAACCGCGCAGCACGCTCTCCTCCTTCTCCCACAAGCGGCGGTTGTAATTTGAAGAAACCAGACCGTCGGCCTGAAACAGCGTGAAATACGTCAGATATACAAAAATCGAAAGAAACAGCACACTCATTATTACAAGGACGAAAATTATCTTCTTATTATAGTTCATCGGTAATTTCCTCCTTTATCGCGCTTATGGCCTGCAAAATGCCGTAGGCCGCAAAGGTGGTGAGCATACTGCTGCCTCCGTAGCTTACGAAAGGCAGGGTTATGCCGGTCAGCGGTATCATCTTTGTTACGCCGCCGATGATTATGAAGGTCTGAAGTCCCAGCATAAAGCTCAGGCCGAAGGCCACGGCCTTGTTGAATTTGTTTGTGCACGACAGGGCGATCTTAAAGCCGCGGTAGGCCAGCACAAAGTATAGCATCACTATGGCAAGCCCGCCCAGTATCCCCATCTCCTCGCATATAGCGGAGAATATGAAGTCCGAATGCACCTCGGGGATAAAGTATACGCTGCCCGCGCCTATGCCGCGGCCGCCGAAGCCTCCCTCGCCTATGGCAAAAAGCGACTGGGTTATCTGATATCCCTTGCTTGAAGCGTCGGCAAAGGGATGAAGCCATATCTCAACACGGGTCTGAATATGGCTCATATGGGTAACGCCAAAGGCGCCCACCACCACTGCCGCCGCGGCGTTGAGCAGAAGATAACCCCGGCTTGCACCGTAGACGTATATAAAAAAGAAATAGGTCATAAAAAACAGCAGCGTTATTCCCCACTCTCTCTGAAGCAGCAGAAAGAGCAGGCACACCACCGTCACGCCGGAGGCCGAAAGCAGCCTCACCGCGTTGGGGCGGAGCCGCAGTCCCTCCCGAGGCTCAGATGTAAAGATGGCTGCCAGCGCCAGCACGAAAAATATTCTTATAAGCTCGCTGGGCTGTATCGACAACCCTGAGCCCTCGCCGCCTATGATTATCCAGTTGCGCGAGCCGTGTGAGGTGGTGCCGAAAATCAGGGTCGCCGCAAACAGAGCCACGCTCAGCCCAAAATACAGCCAGGTCAGCTTCGGCAGCAGCCTATTCAAAAACATGAACATTGCCATGGCCACAAAATAGCAGGCCGTGCCAAGCAGAAACCACTTGAGCTGGCGTATGCCGTAAGCCGTGCGGATGCGCAGCTGCATAATTCCGCCCACCGACCCCAGCACTGAAATTATCAAAAAGAGATACGGGTCGCCAAAGCCGGCCAGACTCACCATCATGTAGCTTATGAGGCTCACAAGGCAGATGGCTCCGGTGAGCATAAGTGCCTCCGGATTAAAGGCCCCGTTGGCTATGGAGATCAGCGCTGCGCCTATCGCGTTTAGCAGGATGATATATAAAAGGGGCCGCATACTTTTTGCTTCGCTCATGATAATCCTCCATTCCGCCGCCATGAAGCGGCACACGTCATAACGTGGAAAAAAAGCGAGCAGATTGCTCTTTAGAGGAGCGCCGACGTACTCTGTGTACTTCAAGCTCCGATAAAGGGTGAGATGCGACGCTTATTTTTCACGTTAT
>JAFLUQ010000114.1 GCA_022508735.1 Oscillospiraceae bacterium
ATATATTGACGATACGCCGACTATGCCTTCTACTGTCAAAATATCCTGGGACGGCGGCGAGATGGATATCCCCGCAAGCTTTGAGGAACCGCAGGGGTACAGCGACCCCGGCATAGAGTATGTTGACGGCGTTGCTGAGGGCGTTAAAGTTAAGGCTGAAGTCAAGTATTATGCCCGCTGGATAAATTCCAACGGTGACACCATAGACCGTGCTTCGACTATTGTTGTCAGCTTTGAAAATTACGCCGGTGAAGCGATGGCGGCTCCGATTGAAACACTGGTTCGTGTGGGCACTACCTACAGGATCACAGATGATATTATTGAGAATCATCCCGAGCTCCTGATGCTGGAAATACCCGGCTACGTAAGGGCTTCCGAGCCGGTTCACGAGCTCGTGATAACCTGTGCCCGGACTGAGGGGCTGTCAGGCGTGCTGACAGGCGAGCTCAACGAGGGAGTGGATGCTCCTTATGACGTGACGGCCATAGCCCGTCTCATAAACCTTGGCGAAGAAGCCGCCTCAGCGCTGCTTATTGTGGCGGACTACAGTGAGGAAGGCATAAGCAAGCTCATTGAATTTGAAAGAATAGAGCTTTCCGCCAATATGACGACTGCCGAGGAATATTCCGTAACCGTGCCTTATGACCGTGAAACCGAGAATATACGTGCTTTCCTTTGGGATGGACTTAATCTTAACCCGCTGGATAAGGCAGTCAACGCAGTTGACCTTTCCATTAAGGATAAATACAGCCCGGAGGTAATGGAGCTCATTCCCGAATACGATACCGTAAAGGAAAACGTGCTCCGTGCCAATGACTATCGTCAGTCCACCTGGGGACCCAATCAGCAGGTGAACAATATCCACCCGTCCTTCTGGGATACCGCCGCCTACCATACCGGTAATATGGAGGTCTACTATACCTTCGGCGGTGAGAATTACCTTGAATATTCCATTAACTGGGCCAACGGCAACGGCTGGATGGGCAACAAAAATGTTGACAGATTTGATGAAGACAGCTGGACCTGGGGCTATAATCAGGAGTATGATGACAGAAACAACGCTGTGCTCTTTGGTGACTGGCAGATATGCTTCCAGACTTATCTGGATTTGGGGCTGTTAGCGCCCGACAAGAGCGACCTCAGCAGCGTAGAGAAGGTCATGGGCTATCAGATAACCAAGGGTGAGGACGCCTTCTGGTGGTGGGCCGATGCCCTCTACATGGTGCCGCCGGTCATGACGAAAATGTATCTGACCACAGGCAACGAGGGGTATCTCGACAAGCTTTATGAGTACTACCGCTTTGCCGCCGAGCTTATGTATGACGGCGAGCTGGGCATACCTAATGAGGGTGAGGAATATACCACAAGCGCCGGCAGCAGCAAACGCAGCGGTTCGTATCTGTCCGATCCCGACGACTATGCTAATCTCTTCTTCCGTGATGCCAGCTACGTATACCCGCTCAATCCCAATCCCGGCCATGAGAAAGAAAAGAACTTCTGGGCCCGCGGCAACGGCTGGGTATTCGCCGGTCTCGCAAAGATCCTGAGCGACCTGCCCACCGACTACGAGCACCGCGATTTCTTCACCACGATCTACAGCGAGATGGCTAAGTCCATAATTGACAGCCAGCGCATTGACGATGAGGGCCGCGGCTTCTGGACGCAGTCGATGCTTCAGAATTACCCCGTTGGCAATAACGGCAACACATGGGGCTATGAGACCAGCGGCACCGCCTTCTTCACCTATGGCCTGTTCTGGGGCCTCAACAGCGGTATGCTTGACGAGGATGCCTACCTTGAGCCTGCTCTCCGTGCATGGAAGTACCTTTCCGAGGTTGCCCTGCAGGAGAAAGGTAAGGTCGGCTACTGCCAGCCCATAGGCTCAAATGCCACTCAGGCCACGGCCGCCGGCACTGATCAGCCCTTCGGTTACGGCGCCTTCCTGCTTGCAGGCAGCGAGGTCAGCCGCTGGGTAGGCGGTGTTAGCGAGGATAACGCGCCTTACCTGATGCGCAAGCTGTGGAACGGTTTTGCGGTCAGCGGTGATAGATACTACAGAAACGGTGAGACCGGTGAAACAGGCATATATACCGACGAGAACGGTGTGCTCTGGTTCTCCGAGGAGGCTCTCGATGTGCTTATGGATATGGAGGTCTATGAGCCTGAGCTTGAACCCGGCACGTTTATGCTGGTTTACTCAAACAGTCTTGAAACCATACCCGAGGATGCGCTCACTGAGGTTGACGGCATGAAATGTGTTTCCGCCGAATTTGCGGCAGAATTGGCCGGCAAGCATATGACCGATTATGACGGAGTACTTGTATTCAGCCATAAGCGCGACGTATTCTATGACTGCGACGCGAATTCCGTGGAGTATCTTAAGAGCTTGCTCAACTAAAAAGTATAAAAATGCAGTCGGACGGTTTGTCCGGCTGCATTTTGCGTTTTCTTTTCTCATATACTGGCCTGTAAGGAGGAAAGCCCCATGACCGATACACGCAAATACATTATGAATTTTCTGATCCGCACCTCCGTCTGCCTTTGCTTTCTGCTCCTGTGCTACGTGGTTCACAGGCTGTGGCCCACAGGCTTTGGTGTGTTTAAAGAGAAGGTGTTCTACAGTGTGGACTACGGCCTTTTGATGAGAGAACTGCGGGAGCTTGGAAGGTGTGTGCTCCCCGGGTGAAAATAAAAATACATCCGCTGGCGATTATTTTGATCGCCTTTTTTGTTTGGTACAACGGTTTTGCCAAGCTGCTGATCTCAGCCATGCTCCACGAGCTGGGGCACGCCGCAGTCGCGTGGCTGTGCGGCCGCCGCGGTCTGGTGTTTACGCTTACGCCGCTTGGATGGTCGCTCTATGCCGGAGAGCTGAGCGGGAAAACGGCGCTTTTGGTCTATCTGGCCGGGCCGGCGGTGAGTCTGGCGCTAAGCCCGTTGCTTTCACCTCAAACACTGTGGATACTTACCTTTAACCTTATCCCTGTGCTCCCGCTGGACGGCGGGCGCATAGCCGCCGTCCTTTTCGGGGAGCGTGCCGCCCTTGTCCTCGGCGGGTACGCCCTGCTGTTCACTCTGTTTCTGTCAGCGCTGCACGCGCTTCCGCCGCTGGGTGTCTTGGCCATACTCTTTCTCCACCGACGGTACTGCGCCTCCGCGCGATACGAAAAAATAAAGCGCGCGGCGGACTTTTTGCAGGATCTGTATTGAGGCAATACCGCGCAAAGATTGTGCCCATATTGCCTTAAATTATCTTCCCAAGCTTGACTTATTTTCATAATTATGATAAACTGAAAGAAAGGTTTGATCTACAGAAAGGAAAAACCATATGAGTACAGTAAACATAGATCGCCTGCTTAAGCGCGTGCAGAAGCCCACGCGCTACAGCGGCGGCGAGCTTAACAGCGTGATAAAAGATCCGGCTGAGGTAAAGATCCGCTATGCCTTTGCCTTTCCGGATACCTATGAGGTTGGCATGAGCCATCTCGGCATAAAGATACTCTACCACTGCCTTAATCTCAGGCCCGACACCTACTGTGAACGGGTCTACGCTCCGTGGATAGATATGGAGGAGGAGATGAGAAAAGAGGGGGTGCCTCTGTTCTCCATCGAGACGCGCACCCCGGTCAGCGAGTTTGACTTCCTCGGCGTAACTCTCCAGTACGAAATGAGCTACACCAATATCCTCAATATGCTTGATCTGGCCGGTATACCGCTGCGCGCAAAAGACCGCGGTGAGGACGCACCGTTCGTCAATGCGGGCGGCCCCTGTGCCTATAATCCCGAGCCTCTGGCTGAAATTTTCGACTTTTTCACAATGGGTGAGGGCGAGGATGTCATAGATGAGCTGATGGACGCCTATCTGGAGTGGAAGGCCGAGGGCGGCAAGCGTATCGACTACCTCAAAAAAATTGCTAAAATAGAGGGTATATACGTGCCCTGCCTCTATGACGTGGAATATAACGAAGACGGCACGCTCAGATCCATGACGCCAAACTGCCCCGAGGCCAAGCCGCGGGTAAAGAAGCGTATAATTGAAAATCTCGACGAGGTCATTTTCCCCGAGAGCTTTATTGTGCCCTTTATGGACATAGTCCATGACCGGGTGAGCCTTGAGGTGTTCCGCGGCTGCATACGCGGCTGTCGGTTCTGCCAGGCGGGCATGATATACCGCCCCGTTCGTGAAAAATCTCCCGAACGCTTGGAGGACGACGCTAAAAGATTGCTCAGCTCCACCGGATATGAGGAAATGAGCCTTTCGAGCCTGTCCACCAGCGATTACACCCACTTTGAGGAGTTGGCCGACCGACTGCTTGAGCTGACAGAGAAAGAGAAGGTGGGGCTGTCCCTGCCATCGCTCCGGGTGGACAACTTCAGCCTCGGTCTTATGGAGCGGGTGCAAAAGGTTCGCAAGAGCGGTCTTACCTTTGCGCCTGAAGCCGGAAGTCAGCGCCTTCGGGACGTAATAAACAAAAACGTTAGTGAAGAAGACCTGATAAGAAGCGTTTCTCTGGCCTTCGACGGCGGCTGGATAACCGTAAAGCTCTACTTCATGATAGGCCTGCCCTATGAGACTGACGAGGATATCGCCGGCATAGCGCGTCTTTCTGAGAAGGTTGTCGAGTGCTACTACGCCTCGTCCAAAACAAATAAGAAGCGTGCCCCGTCGGTGAATATCAGCGTTGCCAGCTTTGTGCCAAAGCCCTTCACTCCGTTTCAATGGGCTGAGCAGAACAATGATGAAACTCTGCGCCGCAAGCAGCTGCTGCTCAAAGACGAGATCCATAACCGCCATGTGAAGTACAGCTACCACCAGAGCGACGTCAGCATCCTTGAGGGCGTGTTTGCCCGTGGTGACCGTAAGCTTAATGATGTGCTTATCCGGGCCTTTGAGCTGGGCTGCAAGCTTGACAGCTGGAACGAGTGCTTCGATATGGATAAGTGGCATAGGGCCTTTGACGACTGCGGTATAGACATGAATTTCTATACCCGCGAGCGCGGTGCGGACGAGCTGTTCCCATGGGATTTTGTGGATATAGGCGTTACAAAGGAATTTCTTGCCGCCGAGAATGAAAAAGCCAAGCGGGCCGAAACCACTCCCCACTGCCGCCAGAAGTGCAGTAACTGCGGCGCGGCGAGCCTGTGCGGTGACGGTAGGTGCAGCGTGTATAAAAAGGCGTAGGGGGGAACAGGAATGTTTGATTATTATCTTATATATGAAAAGACCGATAACGCTAAATATATCTCCCATCTGGACTTTGTGCGCGCATATAACCGCACTATGCGCCGGGCCGGGATTCCGGTGGCCTTCTCAGAGGGATTCAATCCCCATCCTCTGCTGGGCTTTGCCCTCCCTCTTTCGGTGGGCTACACAAGCAGCTGTGAGCTGCTCGAACTGCGCCTCGGTGAGCAAATGCCCACGGACGAGATACTGAAGCGGCTCAACGCCGCAGCTCCGGCCGGCATACACATTCTATCGGTGCATGAGGGCAAAAGCCGCATGAAAAAGCTGCGCTATGCCCTGTACCGCGTGACGCCCGAGCATATGCCGGAAAGCGTCAGCGACTTCCTCGCAAGAGGCGAGACCGTTATTGATAAAAAGACCAAGAGCGGCATCAAGGATACCGATATTCGTGCAGATATCGTTGACGTTTGTCTCTGTGGAGATCACATGGACATGATCCTCAGTGCGGGCAGCGATAAAAATCTCAAGCCTGACGTAGTTATAAAGGCCATGAATAAGTATATCCCTGACTATGACAGCGGCGACTGTGAATATCACCGGGTCGCAATATATGATGCTGATATGACAGAAATAAAATAACTTAAATGACCGGCACTTGTGCCGGTCATTTAAGTTATTTCCCTGTAATATATTTAATGGTGTTCCTTATCATTTCTGCCGCTTCCGCGCGGGTGGCCGGGTCGTCCGGGCGAAAATTGCCGTTTTCATCGCCTTGAACTATGCCCATATCGGCAAGCTCTTCTATCAGATTTTCCGCCCAGTGACCGGCAGTGTCGCTGAAATTTGCCATAGTGCCTTCCACCTCCCCGAGAGCCGTGTTCACAAGATCGAGATAATAATTCCAGCCGTAGCTCTCCAAGATCCTTTGCGGGCAATTTTTGCCGCTGAAATCCTGATGCTTTTTAACATGACTGAGGTCCCAACCATGCTCGGTGAGGAGCCAAGCCGTCAGCTCAGCGGCGTTTTTCATGGCTGCCTCGAAGCGGGGGCCGCCGCTCTTGCTGTAGCATATCTCTATGCTGATATATTTTCGGTTCCCGTCACCGTTTCCGTCTCCGGCATGCCAGGCGTTGCGATCGGTGGGTATGGCCTGAATTACCTCCTTGTCGTCCACGGCGAAGTGAAAGCCGGTGGTGCTGTCGTTTCCAAGCATAAAGCTTACTTCATTTGCCGCAGAAGCGTCGTTAGCTGTGTTGTGGATACATACCCCTACGGGATTCATAGCGTAAGGGCATTTTAAGCTGTATTCGGACTCCGGGCAGAGCTTTTCAATGATCTCCATCGGATGAATCCTCCATGTCTTTCAGAATTTCTAATGCCTTTTTCAGGGACTCAGGCATAGGCACGCCCATTATGCCGGCATTTTCAATGAGAGAGATCAGCTCGTTCGTGATAAAGCCTATGGTAACGGCATCTCTGATATAGGTCGTTCCCACGGCCATATCCAGTCTGTGCGCCAAAAGGATAAACATCAGGATCACAGCCTTCCTGCACAGCCCCTTCCAGCCGACCTTGCTCTCAAGCCCGCCTCCGGGGGTCTTGCTTGAGGCCTTGAACACTCCGGCAACGATAAGCCCGGTCAGATAGTCTGCCGCCATACATATCATAAGCGTCCCCAGCGACGCGTTCCAGCCGCCGAAGACAGCCGCGATTGCCGCGCCCGCTATCCCGGCGGCAGTGCATATGATTTCTTTCATCAATATCCCTCCTGTTCTCCTCGGTGATCGTGAAAATCCTGTCTGCGGTGCTTCTTTTCATGGTTCTATCAAGCCTGTCGCACCAATAATATTAATATGCGAAAGCGCTGAAAGAGGTGTCGGGGCCTATAATTTCGGGTGAAAACACGGAGCCGTGCTTCTGATGTTGATGGATTTAACAATAGCGATAGATTTTTAAATTTTTTTTGAAAAAAGCTATTGACATTACCCTTCAAATGCGGAGCATTTGAATAGCAGAAAGTATCAATATAAAAAAAGTTGAATTGGGTATAAAATTTTTTTCAAAAAACTATTGACAAATCTTCAAGGCTATGCTATAATAAGCAAGTCGTCAAACGACAATGGGAGTTTAGCTCAGCTGGGAGAGCATCTGCCTTACAAGCAGAGGGTCATAGG
>JAFLUQ010000115.1 GCA_022508735.1 Oscillospiraceae bacterium
CAAAATCCACCGGTAGCGATACCGTGCCGGTTCGAGTCCGGCCATCGGCACCACGACGTCGGAGCAAAGGGTGACTATGCTCCGACTTTTTCTTTTGAAAAAGTCGGGAGAGCGTACCCTTGCTCCTCCTTTTCAGATGCAAGACGAGGAGTCGGATTGCATCTGAGGGATTATGCCGAATGCCGGCAGGCTTCGGAATTTTTACTTATTACCTGTTAACTCTTCACTATTCACTAACTATGGGCATTCGAATTTTTGGAAGTAATAAGTAATAGTGAAGAGTGGAGATGTTCACTTAACACCGCGAAATCTAACAAAACAAGGTGATACATATGAAAATCGAGCGCAAAACCCTATTTGCCCTTTTACTGTGCGCCATACTGTTAATATGCGCGGCCGGGCTGGCTATATACGAGATCACGCGGCCCATTCCCCCGGCTTTGGCTGGACCCGCCGAGTTGGATGAGGAAGACCCGGTAGTCACCATAGAGCTGGCCGCTGTAGGCGATAATCTCATGCATATGCCCCTGATAAACAGCGGGCAGCGCACAGGCTTCGGTAAATTCTACGAAAATATTGCACCCTATCTCGATGGCCTGGATCTCAAAATCATAAATCAGGAGACGGTGTTCGTACAAAGCGGCTTCAGCGGCTATCCCACCTTCGGCGGGCCGACCGACATAGGCGACGCGGTGGTAGACGCGGGCTTTAACGTGATTCAGCAGGCCTCTAACCACTCCTACGACAAGGGAGAGAACGGCCTCAGATATACTATGGATTACTGGCGCACCAAGCCCGTCACACTGCTTGGCGTAAACTCTGACCCCGAGAATGCCCTCAGGGTGGATAAATTTACAAAAGACGGCTTCACCGTAGCGATGATGAACTATACCTACGGACTCAATGGCTTTTCTCTGCCGAGAGACAAAGACTACCTCGTAAATATTCTTGATGAGGACGACCGCGAGGCAATAGCGGAACAGATTGCCCGGACGAAGGCCGAGAGCGATTTGGTCATTGTGCTGCCCCACTGGGGAACGGAGTACGACACGACCCCCGACAGCTACCAGCGGGACTGGCTGAACTTCTTTAACGAAAACGGCGTGGACGTGGTAATCGGCGCCCATCCGCATGTGCTGCAGCCCTGCGAGACCTACGTTGGAGAGAGCGGCTATAAAACCGTGGTTTTCTACTCCCTCGGCAACTTCATATCCAATCAGGAAGGCATCGTGAAGGCGCTGGGCGGCATGGCAAGGGTCACACTGGTAAAGGATGGATTCGGTGCAAGAGTGCAGGACTACTCGCTGCAGCCCTGCTTCACTCATGTTTCCGACGGTACTTACACGGTCTACATGCTTGACGATTACACCGACGATCTGGCTCGCCGTCACTCCAAGTACGGCTCGCTGACCGTGCATAAAATATGGGATAAATTCTACGAAATAACAGGTATAACAGAAGAAGGGGCCGAGGCCCCTTCTTCTGTTATATGATATTTTATTCCAGTCCCTTAGGATTTTTCTTCTGCCAGTTCCAGGTGTCGCGGCACATGTCCTCGATGGTCTTTTCGGCTGTCCAGCCAAGTCCCTCACGAGCCTTGGCGGGGTCGGAGTAGCATTCGGGAACGTCGCCGTCGCGGCGGCCCTGTATCTCATAGGGCAGGTCGATCTCGTTTACCTTCATAAAGCTGTTAACTATATCCAGCACGCTGTAGCCAACGCCGGTGCCAAGGTTGAAGGCCTCAGCTCCTTTGTGGGCAGCGGCATACTCGATCGCCTTTGCATGGCCCTTGGCAAGATCTACAACATGGATATAGTCTCGCACGCAGGTACCATCAGGAGTGGGGTAGTCATTGCCGAACACACCCAGCTTTGGCAGCTTGCCGATAGCGACCTGTGAAATATAGGGCATAAGATTGTTGGGAATACCGTTGGGATCCTCACCGATACGGCCGCTCTCATGGGCACCGATGGGGTTGAAGTAGCGCAGGAGCACAACGCTCAGCTCGGGATTAGCAGCGCACGCGTCGCGGAATATCTGCTCAGACATCACCTTTGTCCAGCCGTAGGGGCTGCTTGTCTTATATACGGGCATATCTTCGGTCAGCGGCACCTTCTCGGGTACGCCGTAAACCGTGGCGCTGGAGCTGAACACAATATTGTTCACTCCGTGCTTCGCCATTGTTTCCAGCAGGGTCAGCGTGGAGTCCAGATTGTTGCGGTAGTAGCGAAGAGGAATATGGCAGCTCTCACCAACAGCCTTAAGCCCCGCAAAGTGGATTATGCAGTCGATGTCGTTTTCGGAGAATACCTTCTCCATGGCCTCAGGGTCAGCCGCATCGGCCTCGTAGAATTTGAAATCCTTACCGCTTATCTCGCGGATACGGTTCAGAGCCTCAGGCTTGGAATTGCAGTAATTATCAACAATAATGACCTCATGCCCCAGAGCAAGCAGCTCAATACAGGTGTGAGATCCGATATAACCGGCGCCGCCGGTAAGTAAAACCTTCATTTGGAACACCCTTTCATATTATTTGTTTTTATTATACATCGGAGCGGCGGTTTTGTAAAGAGTATTTTTAAATTTTTCCAAAATTACCGCTGTCTATATTGCAAAAAATGCCAAAATGTGATAGAGTAAATGTATATTTAAGTAAGGGCGGTGAGACCACGATGACAATTCCGGGAAAATATGTGGGCGAGGACGGGGAGTATACGGTACTTCTATCAGCCAGTGACGGCGAGAGCGGCGAAAAGACCGTTATATACCGAAAAGGAGATCATGGGCCGGTATATACGCTCAGCGCCGAAAAGTGGTGCAAAAAATTCCGTTGTGCGGAGGATATTGCTCTGGCTCACCATCTCAGACATAGCAGCCGCACCGAATTTCTCCGCCGCTTTACCTCCCTGTTTTCCGGCCGAACCGACGTCTGCTCCGTGCATTGGAGAACAGTCTTTGCTTACGAGGGCTACAACTACTTTTGTGAAAACCACAATCTTGCTCGGGGCTGTATGTTCGGCACGGACAACTGCAAAAACTGCCGCAGCAGGAAGCTTGTGCCCTATTCTGAAACTATAGCAGAGCTGCATTTAAGTAAAGATAAAACCATAGGCGTCTACCCCATAATTCCCGGCGATGGCTGCCGTTTTTCCGCTATAGAAAACTTAAGCGGCACTGAGCTGTCAGCCCTGCGCAGAGTCTGCCGGAGCCTCGACATTCCGTCCTATGGCGAGAGCTTCATGGGCAGTTATCGGCTTTGGTTCTTTTTCTCAGAGGCTATAGCCGCCAAAGACGCACGGATGCTCACCGAAGCCGTCATAACCCGCGCCATTGACGAAAACGCAGATATTTCTTTTGAGCTTTACGAGAAAATGATCCCCATTCGCGGCGCGCTTGCAAAGGGCTCGTTCGGCAAGCCGGTGATATTGCCGCTGGGTAAATTCCGGCGCAGCGAGTCAGTCTTTGTGGATGACGCGCTGGAGCCTCTGCCTGAAGGCGCGGCGGCCATATTCGGTTTTCGCACTATTACGCGGAGCTATCTTGCAGATCGGCTTGCTGCCCTTGGTGCCGCGGACTTCGGCCCTTCGCTTCAGCTTATGACAGAGCTGCCGCCGGAGGCAGGAGTTACGCTTGCAGGCGGTATTGCTATTCAAAAGAGCAGAGTAGAGCCGAAAACACTGGCCGCACTGAAACGGCAGGCATGCTTGAAGCTCCCGGAAAAACCGCTGGAGGAGTTCATAGAGCCGACTCCGACGATCTCCGTCTGCTTCCGCGAGGACAGGGAATATCTGTATCTGCCTCGCGGTATGTGGGCCGGGCTGAAAACCACCGCCTCCGCCGTGGACAAACGCATTGGTCCCGAAAACTGCTGTTTTTCATTCGCCGAAGAGCTCACCGGCGAGGAATACTCCGCGGCAAAGGCTCTTCTTGAAAGATCGGAGGGCATTATTATCGGGCCGCCCCGCAGCGGAAAAACAGAAATAACAGCCTATATTATCTCCGCTCTTCGCTCCCGCACTCTTTTGCTTACCGCAGATGAGGTAACGCGCCGCCGTTGGGTCGACAACGTCCTCCGCTATCTGGGCACGGATGCGGAAAAGCCTGAAAGCAGAATAGATGTGCGGCTGATAACCGATGAGAATATCAAAGACAAGTACGGGCTTATTATTTTAGCCGACTGCAGCCGTGTGCCGATGAACCACGAGATATTTTCACGCCTGAGTGCTCTGTCTCCTTTGGCTTTTTACGGCATAACCGCTGACAACCAAAGATATGACGGCCTGTGGGATTATATCCGCCTGCTCTGCGGCGACATTGTATATAGGTTAAACAGACAAAATTGACAGCCAAACAGGAGGCCGTAAAAAAAGTCGCGCAGAGCGCTTAGGGGTCGGAAGGCCTGTGTTAAAGCATTTATGCGCCCCCAAGGCCCCTCAAAAAAGTTGTTAGACGTGGAAAATGCGCCCAAAAATGGCGCATTTTCTTTGTATTAAGCCCTAAGCTACGGACGAAAATCAGTTTGTTCCTCCGGCTTCGCCGTCGTCGCAAACTGATTTTCGTCCGTTGATTCAAGGTGATATTGATACGCCCCGCAAGGGGACGTATCTACTCTGCACGATTTTTTGGACGGTCCCTGTGCCTCCACACTACAAAACGAGTTTTTTACATCCCCCTGTAATCTTTATACTGCCAGCACACCCGTATCCGTCTCAAGCAGGATCATAATATCCTCCTCCGCTCCGGTTTGAGTGTTGATATATATCAGGAAATGGCGGTCATCAACTGTGCCCCTCAGTTGATAGCAGAAGGCCTCCTCGCCGCTGTCAAGCGGGATCACAGCATAACCCACGCTTTCCACCGGAGCAGCGCTGCTCACTAATGCGAGCGCCTGCTCGGCTGTTATACGCGGCTCGGGAACCTTACGGGGTGTGTGGTTCATGATATATCCGCGGCACTCAAAGCCCACGATCTCACCGTTATCCAGCGCCACCTTCACCTTCACCAGATCCGGGTAGACGATATATCCGTTCTGCGTCCACGCGTAGTTTATAACAGCGCAGTCGTCCTTTATATCATAGTAGCTTTCAGTCATGTCGGGGAAGCCGTTTTTCCTGAGGAAATCTGCGGCATATTGCTTAGCCTGTTCCAGCTCCACAGTCTTTTCGCCTATATGCCGGTTATTGAGAAGCCAGAGAAGATGCCCTCCGGCTTTTGTTATCTCTGCCTTTTTACTTCCGGACTCAAAGTAATATGAAGCAATTTTTCCTTCGCCCTCTCCCATAACAGTCGCCGTACCGCCAATATACAGCTCCGCTATGCTTCGCGCCATAGACTCGTCTACCTCGGTCTTATTTGTCAGGTATACCGGCGTTTTTTCGGACACATGCTGAGAAAAAGGACCGTCATAAACAAGCGATGGGTAGTTGTGCAGCTCCTCCTCCATGTCAGATATGCTGTCAGCCAGTGCTACGCCGCTGCCTCCACGTATTCTTTTGCTGACATTTTTAAAGTTTATATTGCCGTTGTTCATCTGCACCAACAGATTATCCAGCCCCTGCTGCACTCCCCGGGCCGACTGACTCAGGCTCTCGATATTCGCCACGTCGTCCTCGGTTATCTCTCCGCCGCCAAGCACGCGCATGGACACGCTGTGGGCGAAGTCTCCCACCTGAGACAGAAACTCCGTCGTTCTCGTCACCGAGGTCTCTCCTAACGGCAGGGCGCAAAGGCTGGCCTTGGCTGCTTCGGAGCTGCGGTACAGCTCTCCGCTAAGGTTAACAAGCTGACGCGGATCACTTATGAGCCGGGCCTTTAAGAGCCCGGTCTCCATGTCGTCAACATAGCCCGTCAGCTCGGTGAAAATCTGTCGATAGGTAATATTTTGTGCGTACTCCAGCTCCTCTGCCCGGTAAAACTGGTAAATACCGAAAACCCCCAGTGCCAGCAAAAGAACGGACAGGGCAATGTGCTGCCCGTATTTTTTAAGCTTACTCATATTCAATCCTCCCATGTGAGCTTATTTTTAATGTTTTTTGTGAAAATTATTCACTGTTCTTGAAATTCCTTGCAGAAACAACTATAATACTATAAGAAAGGACTGATTTTATGAAATACGTAATTATTCTCGCTGACGGCTGCGCCGACAGGCCTCTTGAAGCACTGGGCGGCAAAACGCCGCTTGAGGCCGCGAATATACCTAATATGGATCACTTCGCCGAAAACGGCAGCCTGTATTTTGTCAAGACCGTGCCTGACGGGCTGAAGCCCGGCAGTGATGTGGCAAATCTGTCGGTCATGGGCTATGATCCGCATCTCTACTATACCGGGCGCTCACCCCTTGAGGCCGCCAGCATAGGCGTGGAGCTGAAGGATAACCAGACGGCCTTCCGCGCAAACACCGTAACTCTCAGCGGAGAGGAGAATTACGCTGATAAAACCATGCTCGACTACAGCGCCGGAGAAATCACAACCGCCGAAAGCACCGAGCTGTTAAAGGCCGTGGAGGCCGGGCTTGGCGGCGGTGACATACACTTCTACCCCGGCGTAAGCTATCGCCACCTCTTTGTCTGGGATGATGCCCCCGATAGCTTTAAGCTCACACCTCCCCACGACATTTCCGACAGAAAGATAGCCGATTATCTTCCCGACAATCCGCGCATTTTAGAGCTCATGAAGGCAAGTGAAAAAATACTCGCCAATCACCCCGTGAACAAAAAGCGCGTGGCCGAAGGCAAAAATCCCGCCACCTCTCTGTGGATATGGGGCGAGGGGAAGCGGCCCGCCCTTTCCAAATTTGAAGATTTATACGGCGTAAAGGGTGCGGTTGTCAGCGCGGTTGATCTTATCAAGGGCATCGGTATACTCGCCGGAATGAAGAGCATAGACGTAGAGGGCGCCACCGGAAATATCCACACCAATTTCGACGGCAAGGCCAAGGCCGCAGCGGACGCCCTTTTAAAGGACGGCTGCGATCTGGTGTACGTTCACCTCGAGGCTCCCGACGAGTGCGGGCATCAGGGTGACGCCGAGGGCAAGGCCCGCAGTCTGGAGCTCATAGATGAAAAGGTCATCGGTTATATCAAGGCCCGCCTCGACGAGAGCGGCGAGGACTACAAGTTCATGGTACTGCCCGACCATCCCACTCCGGTCTCCATAAAGACACACAGCGGCGAAAGCATTCCCTGCGTTATGTATAAAAAGGGAGAAGGCCGCGCCACAGGCAACGTATATACCGAGGCATGCGCCGAGAAAAACGGCGCTGTTCGCACGGTAGGCCACGAGTTAATGAAGGAATTTCTGGAGTATTAATCCACTTATAATTGAAAAAAACGGCTCATATAATACCCTTTGGGTGAT
>JAFLUQ010000116.1 GCA_022508735.1 Oscillospiraceae bacterium
TTATGGAGGCTGCTCTTCGTACAGTTGCTGAGATCCTCAGCGGCAAGTCCCTTGATAAGGTTGAGTTTGAGGCCGTTCGCGGTCTTGACGGCGTAAAGATCGCCTCCGTTGAGGCCGGCGGCAAGACTATCCGTGCCGCTATCGCTCACGGTCTTGGCAACGCCCGCAAGCTTCTCGACAGCATCAAGGCCGGCGAGACAGAGGTTGACTTCATCGAGATCATGGCCTGCCCCGGCGGCTGCGTAACCGGCGGCGGACAGCCCATCGTTTCCTCCAGAGTGAAAATGGATGTCAACGTATCCGCTGAGCGCGCCAAGGCTATCTATGCCGAGGATGCAAGCCTCAGCCTGCGCAAGAGCCATGAGAACCCCTATATCAAGGAGCTTTACAGTGAGTTCCTGGGCGAGCCCTGCGGACATAAGTCCCATGAGCTTCTCCACACCCACTATGTAGCCAGACCCAAGTATGAGGTTTGATTAGATATAAGGTAAATATTAATTTCCCCGAGGCATTGCCTCGGGGAAATTTTTTTCTCGCCCTTTACAAACCTTCACATTAATGTTATAATACCATTGAATAGATATTTTTAGTTTTGGAGGTAACGGCTATGAAGCTCAACGGAAAATATAAACTCAGGAAGGTAAGCGACTCCTATGTGGTGGTAAAGCTGGGCGGAGGCTCCCTGAATCTCAGCCAGCTTATCACAATAAACGAGACAGGTGCATTCATTTTTAACCAGCTCCAGAAGGAAGTAACTATGGACGAGCTTGTAGCCGCCATATTGGCCGAGTACGAAATCGACGAGGCCGGAGCAAGAGAGGCCGCTGAAACCTATGTCACCAAGCTGGTAGAGATGGGCATTGCCGTAAGGTAAAGGAGAACAAATATGTCCGAGAAGCTTTTAAACAGAAAACTGACCCGTCAGATCGATGTGGGCGGGGTAAAGATAGGGGGCGGCGCCCCCATAAGCGTGCAGTCCATGTGCACCACCGACACCCGTGATGTGGAAGCGACGGTGCATCAGCTCAATCAGTTTCACGCGGCGGGCTGCGACATTGCCCGCCTTGCGGTGCTGGATATGGACGCGGCCCGGGCCATAAGGGATATAAAGGAGCGCACCAATATCCCAATTGTGGCCGACATACATTTTGATTACCGTCTGGCGCTGGAGTGCGCCAGGAGCGGAGTCGATAAAATACGCATAAATCCCGGCAATATCGGCAGCCATGACCGGGTGCGCGCCGTGGCCGACGCCTGCGGAGAGAAGGGCATACCCATCCGCATAGGTGTCAACGGCGGGTCACTCGAAAAGGAGCTGCTTGAGAAATACGGCCATCCCACAGCCGAGGCCCTGTGCGAGAGCGCAATGGGGCATATACGTCTCTTGGAGGACTGCGGCTTTCACGATATAGCCCTGTCGATCAAGTCCAGCGACGTGCCGCTGATGGTAGAGGCCTACGAAAAGATTTCATCTATGATAGATTACCCCCTGCATCTTGGTGTCACCGAGGCCGGAACGGAGTATACCGGAATAATCAAGAGCAGCATCGGTATCGGTGCGCTGCTGCTGCGCGGCATAGGCGACACTATCCGCGTTTCTCTGACCGCCGACCCGGTGAAGGAGGTTCGGGCGGGAATAGAGCTCTTAAAGGCTCTCGGCCTTCGCGGCGGAGCACGGCTCACGTCCTGCCCCACCTGCGGCCGCTGTCAGATAAAAAACATGATCGATATTGCGGGTGAGGTTTCTGACCGTCTTGAAGCGATCGATAAAGATATACACGTGGCAGTTATGGGCTGCGTTGTAAACGGCCCCGGCGAGGCAAGAGAGGCCGATATAGGCTTTGCCTGCGGCGACGGAGTGGCATTATTGTTTAAGCGCGGCGAGATACTCCGCAAGGTGCCCATTGGCGAGGCCGTGGACGAGCTGTTTGCAGAAATTGATAAGATGTGAATTTTATAGTCATATGGAGGCCAGAATACAATGAAAGCGATAAAACGGCCACTGATATATTTCCTGATATGGGTATTGTGGACGTTCATCTGTATCAGTCTGTCCCGAAATGAGGACGGATACGCAGTGGTTTTTCTGTATGCGACAATCGGCTTCGCATTGTTTCTCATTTCTCATTATCATATCAGATTAAGCAGCAACAGGGAAATAATGGAAAAAGAGCCGGAGCTTTACGAGGAAATAAGGAGCAAAATCAAGGAAAACTTTGTCATTCCTCCTATGATCGCAAGCCATGACTTCAGTGCCGCAATGATGGCTATCTACTACGGCAAGGTGCGGGAATATCCTTCGATAAGGCCTCAGGTAATTGAGTATAAGGTCTCTATGGCGGCAAGACTCTTGGCATTTTTAATATTTGCAGCTGTAGCTTTATGTATTTGGTAGAGTGACGGACAGAAAAAATAAATTCTTTATGCAAAAAAATGTACAGCAGCTATGTTATAATAACCTTGGAAATAGAAGATTTGCATAGCTATAGTGGCAGCAAATATATTCCGCAATACTCTCAGAAGATCACAACGGAAAGGGGCCTTCCCATGGACAAGGTATACATACTGAGCGAGGTTTTCCCGGCGGCGGAGGGCGACGAAAGCGTCCGCCGCGGACGCGTCGAAAGGCTCGTTATAAATAAAGAGGCGCGTACGGCGGATATAAAGGCGGTATTTGACCGTATATTGCCGCCGGCGTACATAGAGCGTTATGAGAACGAGATACGCCTGGCATATAAGCTGTCAGGCGTAAAAATTGAGCCTTTGTTTGATATACCTGAGCCGTGTGAAGATGACATCCTTGGCTTTATCGACGCGGAGATCACGCGTTTTCATAACAGCAATCCCATGTGGAGAGCTATTCTCAGCGATTATAAGGCCAATATTCGCGGTGAAAAGGTTTACATAACTCTACGCCACGGTAACCGTGGCATACTCGAGGACGAAAAAGCTGATGAATATCTGAAAAACCGGCTCAAAAATGGCCTTGGAGTAGGTATTGAGGTGGGCTTCCTTGAAGATGAGATGGAGGTCGAACACAAGCTCGAGCCTATATATGAGAGAAAGACTGAGCCCAAGGAGGAAAAGACCGAAAGCGACATCATTTACGGCAAGGACTTTGACCTTGAGCTTGAGGAGCTTATGGATATCTCCGAGATCAATAACGACGTACAGTCGGTCGTTATCCGGGGCGAGACCTTCGGCAAGGCTGACGACAAGGGCAAGACGACCGGCTCCGAGGTGCACGAAACAAAAAAAGGCGACAAGCTGATAGTCAGCTTCTATATAACTGACTACACAGGCTCAATTACCGTTAAAATGTTTGTGCCGAAAAATAAGGCCGACAGCGTATGCGACTTTTTTGCGAAGCCCTATAAATGCGTGGCAGTTCGCGGAAAAGTGGAGTACGATACCTTCAGTCATGAGCTGACCGTCATGGCCCGTGATATAATCAGGGCAAAAATGCCTGAGGAGAAGGACGAGGCTCCCGTAAAACGCGTGGAGCTCCACGCTCACAGCAAGTCCTCGGCTATGGACTCCGTAATGGAAGCCAAGGCCTACGTGAAGCAGGCCATAAAGTGGGGCCATAAGGCCGTTGCACTGACCGATCACGGCGTTGTGCAGGCCTTCCCCGACGTGTTCAAGGCCAAGACCGACGATATAAAAATAATCTACGGCTGTGAGGGTTATTTAATTGAGGACGGAGAAAAATACAACCGTAAGGAAACCAAGCGTTACCATATAATAATTCTGGCAAAAAACCTGACGGGACTTATGAACCTTTATAAGCTTGTGAGTCTTTCGCACGTGAATTACTTCTATAAGAGGCCGCTCATTCCCCGTGAGGAGCTTATAAAACACCGTGAAGGCCTTATCCTTGGCAGCGCCTGCGAAGCGGGCGAGCTGTTCCGTGCTATTCGCGACGAAAGGCCCGAGGAGGAGATCCGTAAAATAGGCGAATTCTACGACTATTTTGAGATCCAGCCCATAACCAATAACCGCTATTTGGTTCGCGAGGGATTGGTGAAGGACGACGAGGCCCTTCGCGATTTGAACCGCCGCATATTGGCTTTGGGTGACGAGATGGGCAAAATGACCGTTGCTACCTGTGACGTGCACTTCCTGAAGGCGCGCGACGAGGTGTATCGCCGCATACTTCAGGCCAGTCAGGGCTTCAAGGACGCGGACCTGCAGCCCGGTCTCTATTTCCGCACGACTGACGAGATGCTGGAGGAATTCAGCTATCTGGGCGATCGTGCCTATGAGGTTGTGGTTGAGAACACAAATAAAATCGCCGACATGGTCGAGGATATCGCTCCCGTTCCGAAGGAGAACTATCCTCCCAAGATCGAGGGCAGTGAGACCATTATTCAAGAGATCGCCTATAGAAAGGCCAAGGAGCTTTACGGCGACCCTCTTCCGGACTTCATACAGCAGCGGCTTGAGGACGAGATAGAGAGCGTTGTGGGCCACGGCTATGCAGACCTCTACAACTACGCCCGTATGCTTGTTAAGCACTCCAACGAAGACGGCTATATCGTTGGTTCACGAGGCAGCGTGGGTTCCTCATTTTTGGCCTATTGTGCGGGTATTACCGAGGTGAACAGCCTGCCGCCTCACTACCGCTGCCCAAATTGCAGACACAATGAGTTCTATAGGAACGGTGAATATTTCATAGGCTGCGACATGCCTGACAAGGTCTGCCCCGAGTGCGGCACGCCCTATATAAAAGACGGCTTTGACATTCCCTTTGAGACCTTCCTCGGCTTCGGCGGAGGAAAGCAGCCTGATATCGACCTGAACTTTTCGGGTGAGTATCAGCCCAAGGCCCATAAATACACCGAGGAGATCTTCGGTGAGGGCTATGTTTTCCGTGCCGGAACAGTGTCTACGGTGGCACAAAAGACCGCCTTCGGCTACGTCAAGCACTATTTCGAGGAGCGGGAACAGTACGTGCACAACGCTGAGATAGAGCGTCTAAAAAACGGCTGTATGGGTGTTAAGACCACTACCGGCCAGCACCCCGGCGGCGTTATCATCCTGCCAAAGGGCCACGACATACACGAGTTTACGCCCGTGCAGTATCCTGCCAACAAGACCGAATGCGGCATAATAACGACTCATTACGACTATCACAGCATCGATCAGAACCTGCTCAAAATGGATATTCTGGGACACGATGACCCGACAATGCTCAAAATGCTCAAGGACCTCACCGGCGTGGAACCCACGGACATAAACATTGCCGACGAAAAGGTAATGAGCCTGTTCACCGGCACTGAGGCTCTCGGTGTCACTCCAGAGGATATCGGCAGCGAGACCGGAACCTTTGCCGTACCGGAGATGGGCACAAACTTCGTGCGCAAAATGCTGGTTGATACAAAGCCGAAGAACGTCGGCAACCTTGTGCAGATCTCCGGTCTTTCCCACGGTACGGACGTGTGGACCAACAACGCCCAAGAGCTGATACAGGCCGGAATATGCACCATCAGCGACGTTATCGGCTGCCGTGACGACATCATGGTTTACCTGATACATAAGGGGCTTGAGCCACAGCGGGCTTTCACAATAATGGAGCAGGTTCGTAAGGGAAAGAAGCTGAAGCCCGGCGACGAAGTGGAAATGCGCGAGCATGGCGTACCCGAGTGGTACATCGGCAGCTGTAATAAGATCCAGTATATGTTCCCCAAGGCCCATGCCGCGGCCTATGTAACTATGGCGAACCGCGTGGCGTGGTACAAGGTGTATAAGCCCATAGCCTTCTATCAGGCGTATTTCACGGTACGCGCAGATACATTTGACTACGAAAAAATGGCCTGCGGCCGTGAACGCTGCCTGAAGGCTATGGAGGATATAAAGGCACTGGAGAAACCTTCGGCCACTGAGAAGGCCACATTTACCATTCTCGAGGTGGTAAACGAGATGTATGCCCGAGGCCTTGAATTCACGCCCATTGACATCTATAAGGCCCACCCATCGAAGTTCCTGAATGTTGACGGCAAAATAATGCCCGCCTTCAACAGTATCGCCGGTCTTGGCCTGGCTGCTGCCCAGAGCATCGAAGACGCAAGGAAAGACGGCCCCTTCCTCTCTGTTGAGGATTTTAAGAACCGCACCTCTGTCAGTGGAGCACATATTGACACAATGCGCGCTATAGGCTGCTTTGACGGTATGCCTGAGAGCGCACAGCTCAGCATTTTTGAGCTCGCAATGTAGATGCATATACACTAAATTGTGGCTCTTTGCTCTGAAATATCAATATATAGTAGTTTTTGGCGATTTACGCTGTCGCATTATCATAGCAAATGAAATAATAATTTTACAAAAAATGTAAAAAACCTCTTGCATTTTCTTCCAAAATATGGTAATATATTATCACAATACAAAATGAAAGCGGAGGAATATGCTATGGAAAAGACAATTAAGACAATAATTGCCGGAGACAGTCGGGATACAATAGAGGAAATCGGCGGATTTCTCTCGGAAAAAAGCGATATTTTTATAGCCGGCACGGCTATTGACGGAGAAGATGCTCTGGAAAAGGTTCGCAAGCTGCGCCCTGATCTGCTTATAATGGATGTAATGATGCCTAAGCTGGACGGTATAGAGCTGCTGCAGCGTCTCTGCGAGCTCAGCCGCAAGCCGGTCGTTATAATAGTGACGTCGACCTCAAACAGAACGCTTATAAACCATTGTATGGAGCTGGGCGCGGATTATTTTATGATCCGACCCTGCAAGTATGCTACGCTGTACGAGAGAATAAAAATGCTCTGCGTGAAGTCATCCTTGCGCCGGACGGGCGAGATAGGCGACCGCCCCGGTGACCGTGCCATTGAGATAACCGTCACCAACACCATTCATGCGGTGGGGGTGCCGGCAAATATCAAGGGCTATCAGTATCTGCGTGACGCGATAATCATGAGCATAAAGGACAGTGAGCTGATCAACGCCGTTACAAAGCAGCTCTACCCGAAGGTCGCCGAAAAGCACAACACCTCTCCGAGCCGCGTGGAGCGCGCTATTCGTCATGCTATTGAGGTGGCCTGCACACGGGGAAACGAGGAGGCGCTTTATAATCTGTTCGGGTACACCGTCAGCAATAATAAAGGTAAGCCCACCAACTCAGAATTTATCGCAATGATAGCCGATAAGCTAAGGCTTGAGATGCTGGCATAACAAAAGGGCCGTAAAAAAAGTCGCGCAGATCGCTTAGGGGCTGAAAGCTTTGCTTGCAGTGAACTATGACCTGAAATAACAATTTAACGTAGGGAATCCGTCAAATGAAGTGAACCCCAAAGTTTAGACAAAATAAAATATTAAATTGCTTGTGAAT
>JAFLUQ010000117.1 GCA_022508735.1 Oscillospiraceae bacterium
ATAAGGACGAAAAGGGCGAGTGGGTCGGAGGCGCCATGATCTACATGGACCGCGGCCTCAACATGAAGTGGCTGGCAGTAATCTTCAGCTTCTTCTGCGTTCTCGCGTCCTTTGGCATAGGTAACATGAGCCAGGGTAACTCCATTGCCTCCGCCGTGCATGACACCTTTGGCATACCCAAGGTTGCTATCGGTATCGTTATTATGGCCTTTGCCGCACTTGTTATCATCGGCGGCATCAAGAGAATTGCTCAGGTTACTGAGAAGATCGTTCCCTTTATGGCTATCTTCTACATAGTAGGCGGCCTTGCCATTATTATCTTGAACATAAAGGCTGTTCCTGCTGCATTTGGCATGATTTTCCGCGGCGCTTTCAATCTCAAGGCTGCCGGCGGCGGTTTCCTCGGCTACACAGTGGCTCAGGCAATGCGTTTCGGTATCGCCCGCGGTGTGTTCAGTAATGAAGCCGGTCTCGGTTCTTCGGTTATGGTTCACTCCGCCTCTGATGTTAAGGAACCCGTTGTTCAGGGTATGTGGGGTATATTTGAGGTATTTGCCGACACGATCTGCATATGCACCATAACAGCTCTTTCCATCCTTACAACTGTTTATAATCCCGAGCTTGGTGCTCCCGCTGATGCGGCAGGCAACGCTCTGCTTGACGTGGCCGGTAATGCGCTTTCCGGCGCTCCGCTGACCTCGTATGCGTTCTCAACGACCTTCGGGCAGTTTGGCGGTATCTTCATCAGCATAAGCCTTGCGCTGTTTGCCTTTTCTACGATTCTCGGCTGGTCCTACTACGGGCAGCGCGGTATTCAGTATATCTTCGGCATCAAGGCAGTTCCGGTGTATAAGGTTATCTTCATTCTCATGATTATGGTCGGCTGCGTAAGCCAGCTCAATCTGGTTTGGGATATTTCCGACACCTTTAACGGACTTATGGCTATTCCGAACCTGTTTGCGGTACTTCTGCTCCACGGTCAGGTAATTCAGGAGATAAAAAGCTATAAACAGCGCCGTAAGGAAGGTAAGCTGCTTCAGTAGAATCATAAAAAGTAAAAATAGACCGCCGCGGCGGTCTATTTTTTTGCTTATGCTATTGGGTAAACAAACTATATTTTTTGTTCGCCATTTACAAACACGGCTATCGCTTTTGCCTCAAAGTCCAGCGGGAAATGATCGAATACAACAATATCCGCGTCCTTACCAACTGTGAGAGAGCCTACGCGGTCGGCAATGCCGCAGAGCTTAGCGGCATTTACGGTTATTGCCCTGAGGGCTTCCATTCTATCCATACCGGCGCGGGCGGCAAGGGCCGCACAGAGCGGAAGATGCTTCTCCGGGATCTCCGGGTGATCGGTGATGATAGCCACGGGCAGTCCCTGTTTCGACAATACCGCCGCCGTCTCATAGGTCAGATTACTTAGTTCGGGCTTGCCGCGGTCACCAAGGCTCGGGCCGACGCATACGCCCACATTCTCATCCTTTAATATATCCGCTATAAGATGCCCCTCCGTGCAGTGCTCAATCGTCATGTTAAGGCCGAATTCCCGAGCTATGCGCAGGGCGGTGAATATATCGTCGGCACGGTGGGCGTGGGCCTTGACGAGCATGGGTTCTTCGCCAATGCAGTGGGCCAGGCTCTCACTCTTAAAGTCAAAGTCATGATCCTCACGGTCTTTGTACATTTCAGCCTTGATGAGCGCTTCGCGTATGATAGCCGCCGTGCCCATTCGTGTGGAGGGGAATTGCTTTTTCTCGCCGTAGGTTCCCTTGGGATTCTCGCCAAAGGCGAATTTCATAGCTGCCTCGGCCTTTATCAGCATATCATCCACGCGGCGGCCGTAGGTTTTAAGAGCGGCAAATGTGCCCCCTATGGGATTTGCACTGCCCGGGCCGGTGACCACCGTGGTCACGCCCGCAGCCAAAGCCTCAGAAAAGGCACGGTCCATGGGGTTTATGGCGTCTATAGCGCGAAGCTGAGGAGTGATGGGGTCAGTGTCCTCATTGCCGTCAGCGCCCTCACTGCCAAGTGAATCCTCCCACATGCCGATATGAGAATGGGCGTCTACCAGCCCGGGGACTATATAACCGCCATTCGCATCATAGCTTTCGCCCTCCGGGCAGCCATCCATAGGCCCGACGGCAACGATTTTGCCATTTTCAAAGGCCACAAAGCCGTTCTCTATTTCGTCACCGTCCATAGTGAGGACGCAGCCGTTCTTGATTATTTTCATAAGACTTTAACTCTCCTTCAATCCTCTATCGTTATACCTATGTACTCGCCAAATCTGCAAAAACCGGCGCTCTCAGCGGTTTTCTGCGACGCAATGTTGTCAATATCCGTAGACCACTGAGGGCATTTTCCGTTTTTAATTATCTGCTCGGCGCAGAGCCTTGCGCTGTCGGCGGCGTAGTGCCTGCCGCGGTAGCCCTCAAGTGTGTTGACGCCGATTTCCTGCGCCTCTCCGGACATATATGGCATGAGCGGTGCGTCGGTACAGCAGGTCAATGTGCCATTAGTAAAAACTCCGCAGCACACACCTTCGGAGACCATTTCGTCGAAATACTCTCTGAGCCAACTTAGTTCCTTGCAATCGGGATTGATTTTTCTGAAAAAGTCCTCATATAACTCGTAGTCGACGCCGCGCAGTATCCGGGCCGGTCCCGGAGCATAAGCACCGCCGCGGAACAGGTACTTAACGCCGTGAGAGAGTTTCCCACCGTAAATTTCTGTAAGTAGCTGCACCAGCTCCCGCGCATTTGTCGTAGAACCGACTTTTTCTCTCAGCAGCCCGAGGTTATCTTTTGCCTTATCACCGTAGGACACAATTATTTTCTTATCATCCATCCAAACCCACAGATCAAAACGGTTGCCATATCCCGCCTGCACACGGTTTCTCTCGTCGGAGTATACATACTCCGCGCCTTCAACCGCCTCGGCAATATTTTTGCCGACCCACCGGGAATAGTATTCAGTTGTAATTGACTCGTAATCCATATAGATTCCCTCTTATATATTGTCGCTCGCCGCCACAGCCCCGTCGGCGGCGGCCGTAACCACCTGACGCAAGTTTTTTTTGCGTATGTCGCCGACGGCGTAAACGCCGGGCACAGAAGTTTTCATATTTTCGTCGGTCACTATATATCCGTCCTCTGTATGAAGTTGATCCGCCACAAGCTCTGAGCGCGGCAGTGTGCCGACGGCAACAAACACGCCATCAGCGGCCAGCACACGGCCATCCTTAAGAAGTATTTCCTTCAGCTTGCCGTTTTCAGCTATAAATTCTTCAGCTTCGGCGTTTGGAACAAACTCTACATTCGGGAGGTTAATTCGTTTAAATGCCGCCTCGCCGCCACGGAGCATATCGCGGCGGTGTATAAGATATACCTTTTCACAGATGCGGCTCAGATACTCACAGTCGTGAACTGCCGTGTCGCCACCGCCGATGATTGCCACAGTCCTGCCCTTGAAAAAGCCGCCGTCGCATACCGCGCAATAGCTGACTCCGGCGCCCATAAGCTCTTTCTCTCCTTTAACGCCTAACGGCCGCGGACTGGCCCCCATAGCGAGGATAAGCTTTTCTGCACTATAGCTGCTCTTTCGGGTCACAACTGTTTTTTCCACCAGGGAGATCGTCTTTGCGCGCTCACGTTTTATCTCAGCACCAAGATTTTCAGCCTGCTCACGCATCATGCGTCCCAGTTCCACGCCTTCAACACCGTTTGGGAAAGCGGGATAGTTTTCTATTTTTTCAGTCAGTGCCATTTGCCCGCCAAAGGCCCCGCCCTCCAGCAACAAGGTTTTATGCCCGCTTCGGGCTGAATATATGGCGGCAGTCAGCCCTGCCGGGCCACCGCCTATGATTATAATGTCGTACATAATTATCCCTCATTTTTATATTAGGTTTATGGGGTTATTATATCACAAATTTTATTCTTTCGTCAACAATTTTCCTGTGATATTATTAGAAGAAGAACATAGGTTTATTATTTTTTTATGAATTTTTCACAAATTTATGGACAAATACATATATATATGCTATAATATTCAATAAGAATAATGTAAAGGAGCTATCTTATGCGCAGACTGCTGATTTTTATAGCGTTTTTTTTGCTTGCTTCAGCCGTTCCTGTCTGTGCTGATGAGGCTCTTATTTTGTATTCCGGATTTGAAAGCCGCGCTGAAGTACGAAAATGGGATGGCGGCGTGCTGAGTGATTTAGCTTCCACCGAGGGAGATTTCGCCTGCGCTGTAAATAACGCTTACGGCGAAGAAAATGACGGTCTGGTATCCCATGTGCTTTTCTATTCAGAAACTGTTTCTTTGACTCCGGGCGAAATATACCGGGTTTCCTTTGATGTCATGGGTTTTGGTGCACCCGGAAGCGGAAGAGTTTCCGCTGACACGCATTTCGGTGACGGTGTAAACAATATAGCCTTTGAATTCGACGGTATAGGCGACGATTGGACTAATGCCTCGGCATTCTTTATGGTTCCCGATGAGGCGGAATACAGTTTTTTGCTCGAACTGAAAAACGGCGATATAGATATGGGTTTTTTAATCGACAATTTTGAAATAAGAAAAATTGACCTTGAACCTGTGAGCCTTACAATAAGCGGCCCTGAAGAACTGACAATACCGATCGCAGGTGAGCGGAGCGTGCGCTACAGTGTCGAGGGGCGCACGGCCGACGGCGAGATAATAAGTGTGCTTTCCGGTATTTCCGCTCTTGAGGCGGTCAATCTGCCCGCAGGTGTTATTTTCGATGGCGAAAACGGTATTATAACCGTCAATGAAAGCTGCCCGGACGGCGCCTCATTTACGCTTACCTGTACCCCGCCGGACTATCTTAAGCTTCGACCAACATCTCTGAGAGTGCATCTGACGAAAAATTTGCTTTTGAATTCAGACTTTTCTCAGGGGGGCGATTTTTGGGATGTGGACAATGGCTATGAGCTTGGCTCCAGTGTCGTTGGCAACTACATGACGCTTTTCACAGAGTGGCCCAATCCATACGGATATTCTGCGTCGCTTCGCCAAACTGAGCCCATCATGCTGGTAGAGGGTATGATGTACGTCTTTCGCGCGACAGTCCGTGTTGAAAGCGGCTCGGATTCTTCAGCCTACTCTCAAAATACCGCTCTGTCACGGGATGGCGAGATAATTATTAATATAATAGATTTGTCAGCCGGTGACTGGACGGAGGTTTTTGCGGCCTTTACACCGGAATTCAGCGGGGTATATAATCTGACGCTGAATTTTACCACAGCAGATTACGGAATAGTAAATGTGAGTAATATGTCTCTGTCACCCGAGCCGCCTGAGGAGACCTTCCTGACTCTTCATGCGCCCGGAAACATATCCATTCCGGATACGATGACGGAGTTTCCGCTAAACGCGTATGTTCGGGATCAGGCCGGAAATGTTATCAGCAGTCGGTGCAGACTTTCTCTGTATCCGGATGGCAAAGGAGTAGAGTTGACTTCATCGGGCATTAAAGTGTCGCCTGATGCGACAGCCGGCGAATATGAAGTATACGCCACATCAATAAGTAACCCCTCTTTGGAAAACAGCTTGTATTTTACCGTCAGCTATGACAATATTGCCGATGGAGGCTTTGAAGAATATGGCGCTAACTACCGGTGGGCGGCAGCGGCTCCGGCGGTGCTCCGCATCAGTGAGAATATAGACGGCCATTTTGCCCGCATAACGTCTGACGGCGACTTTGCCGTTGTAATAAATAATTCCTATATGCATCTTTATGCTGATACACCATACGCCTTCCGGGCAGACATTGTGGGCGGAAAAGGTTCCGTTGTGACTGCCTTTATAGAAACTGTGGACGGAGAAATGATTCCTGTTGTGCAATCGTCAACTGAAGACGGAAGAATATTTGAACTGTTTCAAACTGATTATGATATAATTGGCCGACTGCTGCTGCACATTTCATCCTCCGAAGGGCGCAGCATAGATTTATGGATCGACAATGTAGAGCTATTCCGCTCTATTGTTTCAGTTTCTGCCCCTAAAATACGTGGTCTGGCCGAATCGGGAGCCGTATTGACGGCAGATTATGAGTTTTTCAATAATTTGGACGAAACTAATGACGACTCCGCCTGCGCCATAAGCTGGTACGGTATGAGCAGCAGCGGCGGAGACCATATACGCGTGGGCAGCGGCAGTGAGTTTACTGTGCTGCCTGAACTGGTAGGGCGGTATGTATATTTTGAAATCACGCCCATATGCGCAGTTACCGGACTCAGCGGGCTGCCTGTACAAAGCGTGCCTCTGGCTATAGGTTCCTTGCGTGATGACGGCATTTTGAACGATCCTTCGAACGATCCTTCGTCTGATACGTCACATGATGCTCCGATTGCGCCGGACGAACCTGCAGAAAAGCCAGAATTGTCACCGGTAGAGCTACCTCAGGTTGAGGGCGGGGATATACCCTTTGAAGATATGGGACAGCATTGGGCCGACAAATATGTGCTGCCGCTTTACCTGGCCGGAGTTGTCAATGGTAGATATGGATTCATTTTCGGCCCGGACGATATTGTTACCCGAGCAGAATTTGCGGCTATGTTGAGCCGATCTTTTGGGGCTGATGGAGGTTTTGACACATTCGTAGATGTGCCGGAAGATGCCTGGTACAGAGGTGCGGTAGCGGCACTGTCTCATCTCGGTATAGTGAACGGAACTTCAGCCACTGAGTTTTCTCCGGAAGCACAGGTCAACCGCGAGGAAATGACTGCTATGCTCATTCGAATATTTGAAATAATGGGCGGCGAGAGCAGCCCGGCTTCACTTGATCGCTTCTATGACAATACTGATATATCAGATTGGGCACGCAGCAGTGTGGCTGAGGGCCTCAGGATAGGCCTTGTAAACGGAACAGAGCAGTCCACTTTTGCACCGAAACGCGGAGCCACCCGCGCTGAGGCCTGCGCCATGATATGCCGACTTCTGGATATACTGAGCAGTATGGAAGAAAAAGAGTAGGCTGAGTATATAACATAATTAAAAAAGGGAGTATGTGTTATTTAAAAATACACACACTCCCTTTTTATTATGTTTGCACACAAACAGGGCCGCCTAAAGGCGGCCCTGCGGCGCTAATGCGCGTGATGTAATTTTAGTTTCGCTTATTAAATCCCTGCCACATGCTAAAATCACCTTTGACATCATCTGTCCACGTTGCGAGATTAACATTAGTAACATCGGTAATGTTGTTTGAAGTCATAATTACATCTGTCTGATTAAGCTCAACAGAGCTAACCTCAGGAGTTTCAAAAAATTTCTTCATGATAATCGTCCTCCTTA
>JAFLUQ010000118.1 GCA_022508735.1 Oscillospiraceae bacterium
TGTCGTATACGCGCTGCGCGCCCTTTTTATAGTCGTCGCTCACGCAGTCGAACAGAGATATACCCATGGTTATGGTTCGGACGTCCAGATGCTCGTCCTTTATCATGTTAAGGGTTTCGATAATTTCTATCGGGCTGATGCTCAACATTGGATTTCAGTCCTTTCTCATATGCGGTGCATGGAGTTGAAAAGATCCTCCTGCTGGAGGGTTATGGCAACACCCAGCTCATCGCCTACCTTCTCGAGCTCTGCTTTAAGCTCGGCAAAATCCAGCTTGCTATTGGTGGTGTCTATAAGAGTTATCATGGTGAAGATGTCCTGCATTATGGTTTGGGTTATATCCAGAATATTTACGTCGTTCTTATACAGAAGTCCGCTGACTGTGGCAATAATGCCGGTACGGTCCTTTCCTACTACTGTGACAACAGCTCTCATGGCTCTTCCTCCATTTTTTTATTTTATTCTATATTATAATATACCATAAAAGGAAAATAATCAACTGTTATTTCGGCAAAAACCGCAAAAAAATTTGATTGCTTTTTGTGGAAAACGCGGGAATATAAACAAACGCCCCGCAAAAGCGGGGCGTTATCTGACATTTTACAATATCTCCTCTGCAGGCTCAAACTCCAGCGTGGTTTCGATTACAGGTGCTTCGTCATCGTTGGGAACCTCAGCCAAACCGGCGGCCATAGTCTCTTCAGCCTTATCAGCGGCGGGAGCGCTGTCCCACGAAGCTAAAAGCTCCTGAAGCTCGCCCATGGCAGCCAAAGCCTCTTCTTCTGTTTTTGCATTGGCAACAGCAGCCTTAAGAGCCTGAAGCCTTTCTATTTTAGTATAGCCGCTTTGAGCAGGAGTCGTCTCCTCAGCGGAAGCCGCCACATATACAGCCGTCGGGCCGTCTGCGCCTCCGATCACTCCGATAGCTGCCGCCTCGTCAGCGGCCAAAGCTGGAGTGAGTGCCGTCATAGGCACGCTTTTAACGCCATCGGTCGTTTGAGCGGGCGTAAGCCTGATCATGGGTACTGAATCAGCGGCAAAAGCTGTAACAGCCAACGCAGCAGCGGCGGCGGCAGCTATAACCGCGGTAACTCTTATCTTCATAGTCATCAATCCTCCAGTTTAGCAGCAATTACACTTGTTTATAAATCTATTGTATATTTTTTTCAGAGTTTTGTCAAGCGGTTTTACAAATTATTAACATCTCTCTGCCTATCATTTGCCCTTGAGCTCGGCGGGCATCAGCAGTGAAATGTTGAGATTGCCGTTTTCGCAGCGCAGCTCGTCAATAAAGGCCTTTTCGTCTATACCCTTTTTTAGCTCAAGGTCATATATAAGCTCAAACAGAGTGCCGAGGTCTGTAGTGGACACCTTCTTGAGTATGTAGGAGTTGCAGTATCTGTTTAAGATGTCGTCGAAAATGCCCTCATAATTCATATTTTCAGCTATAGTTATTTTAAGCCGCTTGTTTGTGCCCTTTGGCAAAAACAGGTTAAGACGGGTTATGGCGATTATGAGCAGAGCCAGCATAATGACGGCCACGGCCGCCTCGCCGTAGGCTCCCACGCCCACGCACAGACCGGCCACCACAGAGAATAACACAAAAGCTATATCACGCGGGTTGCCCATTGCCGTACGGAAACGTATTATGCTCAGCGCACCGGCGAAAGAGAAGGCCCTGGCCACGTTGTTGCCGATGGCAGTTACAACAACAGAGATAATGACGCAGAGCAGCACCAGCGTCACGGCAAATTCCTGAGAATAATCTGCCCCTCTATGGGTGCACTTATATACTGTTGCGATCACCATGCCGAGCACGGCCGAGATCAAAACTATTACCGCGATCGCAGACATGGTAATGACCGGGGATGTTCCTACGGCTGCGGCATCGCCCGATCCGCTCAAAATTGCATCTAAAAAGCTGTTCATTGATTTACAGCTCCTTTCTTTTCTCTGAGGTATCGTTTGTATTCGGTTCCGTATTTGGAAAATTTTATTCTATATACGTGATTTTCACTGAGGAGTGCGGCCAGCCACATAGGCACGCTGTGCTCTACCTTGACCTCCATTATATAGTGCTCGTCGTCAAGCAGCTGTTCCCCATCAGTACCAAGACGGAAATCCACTCTGTCGCGGCGAGCGCGTATATTCCTGTCGAAGGTGACACGGAGGTCTTTCTCGTTGCCGCTGGACCCGAAGTAGGCCCGGCGGTCATAGCTCAGAACGATTTTGGGAACGAGCGGCAGCTCGCGGCTGATGCGCAGCAGTTCATTGGTTATCTGCATATTCATGAAGGGCTGCTCGGGAGGCTCCACACCGTGCAACAACAGCCGCTCGGCATCGTCCACATAGAGCAGGGTACGGCGCTTACTGGTGAGTCCGTTATATTTTTTCTTTATCTCCAGAAATGCCGTTGGCAGACTTGGATCGTAGGTTCGCATTCTTATCTTATAGCGGTACTTGCTCTCGTGCCTGAGGGCGGTGGAGACAAGCCTGTCGTCGGGGGTGTCAAAATAGACATTTGAGATCGTATAGGTATTGTCGCCCTGACTGTGTTCGTCCGGCTGCATATGCCGCTCGATCCCTTTGAGTATGTTGTTATACTGTTCCCGGTTCGGCATAAATTTCAGCTCATATCGGGAAAACACCTCTATCGCTGCCATAGGCCCCGCCTCCCTTCTGTCTTGGTTTATCTTACAGAACTTTTGTTAAATTTCTGTTATGACTTTTTAAGAAAATTTAAAATTC
Source organism: Oscillospiraceae bacterium (assembly GCA_022508735.1). Lineage (GTDB taxonomy): Bacteria > Bacillota > Clostridia > UMGS1883 > UMGS1883 > JAFLUQ01. The sequence goes on from JAFLUQ010000118.1 coordinate 2,749, forward strand.
ACATAAACCCGCCTGATTTGCACCATTCAGACGAATTCGGTTTTAAAAATATAGCAGCTTATTTTGTGCCCCATATAGCCATAACCTCGCCGGTCTCACGGCTTATCATCACATAGTGGTTTCCGCCAAGCGTATTTTCAGGGAGCTCACCGTCAATAATCTGCCACGCATCGTACTCCTCACTGAAGCGAACGCGAAAAGGATTATCAATATTGAGACTGTCGCCATATACGTCTGTCAGAATTACCTCGCCGATTTTCAGCGCGGCTTCCTCAGTGCGGATACAGCCTTTTTCTTTGACATTCCCGGTTATTTTCTCAATATAGGCCATGTACTCCATATCGTCAAACGGGGCAAAAGGATTCTCAGGGTCAAAAGGCTCCACATCAATTGACGTGCCACAGGCTGCGAGCAGTAACAATGCTACTGAAAGGACGGCGATCAATTTTTTCATTTTAATGCCTCCCTTTTACGGATAGGTGCCTTACAGCTCTACAATAGCCTCTGCCTCGATAAGCACGTCCTTAGGCAGGCGCGCCACCTCCACGCAGGAGCGGGCAGGGTACGGCTCGGAGAAAAACTCTGCGTAGACCTTATTTATTTCGGCAAAGTCATCCATATTCTTGATAAACACCACGGTCTTGACGGTCTTTTTAACGTCGGCGCCGCTGGCCTTGATAAGGTTTGTGAGATTAGTCAGCGCCTGACGGGCCTGGGCCGCGGCGCCCTCGGGGAGTGCCCCGGTAGCGGGATCCAGAGGGATCTGGCCGCTGGTAAACAGGAAGCCGCCGGCCTTAATGGCCTGAGAATATGGCCCGATAGCTCCGGGCGCAGAGGTTGTTGTAATTTTTTCCATAATTAACATTCCTTTCGTTTTTTATCTTAATATTCTTATTATTCTGCTGCTGAACCGGGTAGATTTCTTCGGCAGCTTATCCACAACAAAAAACACCACAAGCGTCAGCACCAACGCTACTACCGCGGAAATATCGGCCACAATGGTGTCTGACGACAGCTGCCGTGCAACCATATACGCGGCTATGGCAATAAGTATCGGTAGAATATAACCGATAAAGGCCAGCAAAACAAAGGCGCCGGAGCTCATCTCTACCTTCACCATATCGCCGACCTTGGCGTTCAGCCCGTTGACGGCTTTGAGCGTGGTGGACGTGGGAGTGCAGCCACCCCCGCAGGAGGCGCAGTTCTCACCGCAGGCCGATGTGCGCCGCACGCGCACAACCGCGGACTTACCCTGCAGTTCCACGACCTGACCTATCTGATCCATAATCAGTTCTCCTTTCTTAACAGCTCGCGGGCGTTCTCCAGCGCCGCGTCTGTAAGGTGGTCGCCGCGCATTATGCGGGCTATCTCACGGACTCGCTCCTCTCCCTCTATGGGGCGTACCCGCGTGAGCAGAGTTTCGGGATCCTTCTCTATAAGCAAATGCCTGTCGGCGGCGGCGGCAATGACCGGAAGATGGGTTATGCACAACACCTGCCGCTCCCTGGCAAGCTCGCTGATCTTAAGGGCAATTTTCTCGGCTGCACGGCCGCTTACTCCGGTATCAATCTCGTCAAATATCAGCACCGGCACATCGTCGGAGGCGGAAAACACGCTCTTCATAGCCAGCATTATTCGGCTCAGCTCGCCGCCGCTGGCGATTTTTGCAAGGGGCTTAGGCTCCTCCATCGGATTTGTGGATATGAGCAGCTCCACACGCTCCGCACCCTTTTCCCACAGCTCACAGGGCATAAGCCGAAATGTAACCCGGGTCTTGGGCATATCCAAAAACTGTAGCTCTGCGCAAATTCGCCCGCACAGTTCCTCACCGCCCTTTTTGCGTATATCACTGAGCTTATTTGCAGCGGCCTCGGCGGCGGCCCGTTTTTCGGCTACGTCCTTCTCCATTTCCTCGCCATGCTCCTCGGCATAGGTCAGCTCGTCCAGCTCCTTGGTGGCTTTATCAAGGGTTTCAAGGACATCAGCCACCGTAAGGCCGTATTTACGCTCAAGCCTGTATATGACCCCAAGTCTCTCCTCGGCCTCGGCAAGCTCCTCAGGATTAAACTCCACCCGTGAGGCGTATGAAGCCAGTTCCCGGTGTATCTCCTTGAGTTCGTAAAATATTTCACGCAGGCGTGAAGCGTTTTCCTCCATATCCGTATCTACCGCGGCAATATCCTCCACGGCGGAGGCTGTATCATCCAACGCATCAATGGCCGCACCGGAGGCGTTTTCAGCCTTTTCAGAAGCCGCCAGCAGCTCCTCGGCGCTATCAAGCAGCTTGCGCCGTGCTGTCAGCTCCTCCTCCTCGCCGTCACGCAGCCCGGCCTCAGAAATTTCACGCACCTGAAAATCCAGAAAATCTATTCTCGCCTGCCGCTGCCCGGCATTGGCACGCGCCTCTTCGAGCGCTCGCTCAGCCTCCTTATAGGCGCGGAATTTGCGGCGGTAATCTTCAAGAGCTTCACTGTCACGGCAGTAGCCGTCAATAAAATCTATATGGGCGCTGCTGCTGAGCAGAGCCGTGCCGTCATGCTGGCCGTGTATGGCCACAAGGCGGCTGCCGATGGCCTTGAGCGTGCTCAGCGAAATGGTTTCCGCCCCAAAACGGCATACATTTCTGCCATCACGGTATATGCGCCGCTGAAGGAGCACGGTGCCGTCCTCCTCGGGGCTAAGCCCCAAATCTTCAAGAAAGGGCGACAGCTCGGGCCGATAGAACAGTGCCCGCACGGAGGCATAGTCCTCACCCGCACGGATAAGCTCTCTCTGCGCGCGTCCGCCGAGTACAAGGCCCAGCGAGTCAATAAGCAGCGACTTTCCCGCACCGGTCTCGCCTGTGAGTGTGTTAAAGCCGCGCTCGGTCTCAACCTCAGCCTTTGCGATAACAGCTATATTTTCAATTTCAAGCAGCGTAAGCATTTTGCTCACTCCTTACTCAGTCATACTTCTGAGCCGATAAACCAGCCTTCGGGCGCTTTCTTCACTGCGCACGACCATAATTATGGTGTCGTCGCCGGCAATTGTGCCAACCACCTCAGGGAAATCCATGGCGTCAAGCGCCGCACCTGCGGCCTGAGCCATACCGCTGAGGGTCTTTACCACAATATTATTGACGGCATACTCTATGGAAACCACGCTTTTTTCAAATATTATCTTAAACCGCTCCGCCAGATCGGCGTCACTGTTTATGCCGCTCTGGGCGTACACGTAGCGGCCTGTTTCGTTGAGCCGCTTCACTATTCGCAGCTCCTTTATATCGCGGGAAACTGTGGCCTGGGTCACGTCAAAGCCCATGCGACACAATTCGTCGGTGAGCTCCTGCTGAGTTTCTATATTTTTCTCGACAATCAGACGCAAAATGGCGTTTTGCCGTTTTATTCTCATATTGATCCTCCATTCTTATATGCCGGTCACGAGCTTCTTTCTCACCAGCTCATAAAAATCCGCTCCCGGCCTTACCGCCAGTCGGGTTACATATGGGCTTTTGCTTATCTCGACAGTGCCGCCCTCACCGATGGGCAGGGCATCACGACCGTCGATACTCACGACCGCATCGCCCTGAGTCTCAAGGGTGATCTTACGGTCTGTAGGTAATACCATTGCCCTGGCAGACAGATTGTGCGGACAGATGGGCGACATAACAAATATATCCATATCCGGAGCTGCCAGAGGCCCGCCTGCGGACATAGAATAAGCGGTAGAGCCTGTTGGTGTAGCCACAACAAGACCGTCGGCAAGGAGCCGTGACACCAGCCGTCCGTCCATAGAGGCTGAGATTGCAAGCATCCTGCCTGACCCACGTGACAGCACAACATCATTCAGCCCGTGATGCACCGATTCGCTTTCTCCCTGCCGAAGCACACATTTCAGCATAGTGCGCTCCTCATAGGCAAAGTCGGAGAGAATAAACTCAGCCGCCGCCTCGGCATTGCTGCCCTCGACAGTAGCCAAAAAGCCAAGTCGACCCAAATTTACTCCAAGAAGCACATTGCCATAGGGCGCGCAGCGGCCAGCCGCGTTGATTATGGTTCCGTCACCGCCCAGGGTTACAACGGTGGGGCAGCGTGCAAACAGCTCACGGTCATCCAATGCGGTGACCGGCAATAGTTCGGCTCCGGCCATGTCACAGAATACGCTGGCCTTTCCCCGCATAGCAGAGATCAGCCTGAGTGCGGAATCAAGAGCTCCGGGCTTGGCAAAATTCACTATCAGAGCTATATTTTTCAACAGCACACACCCCTCCGATTATATTATATGTATAATTATACACCAATTTTTATAGGTAGTCAATAAAAAAATTAAAATAGACCGCGCTATGAAGTGAACCCCAAAGTTTAGACAAAATAAAATATTAAATTGCTTGTGAATG
>JAFLUQ010000119.1 GCA_022508735.1 Oscillospiraceae bacterium
TAAACACCTGTACACTTAGGTACAGGCAACAATCCGCCCGGAGGGCGCATGGGTCAAGCGGCACGCTTGTAAACTATAATTTATCTATTAAATCCTTCAAACATTATTTCGGCGCGTGCCCGTGAGAGGTTATAGGTCTGCCATCGGCCTGTTGTGTCGGTGCAGCGCGCAAAATAGTCGGTTATTGCCAGATCAAGGCTTTCATCACCATAGAGACGCGCTATCTCCTCGGCCGCGTCGCTTGAAAGAGTGAGCGCATAGCTGACCTCTCGCCGCTGCCCTGCGAGGTACATATCCACCTGAGAGCGGGCCACATACCTGTCAACAGGAATGAGACCCAGCAGCACATAATAGCAGAGCCCGAGCAGCACATAGACCACTATCACGTTGAACCTCGGTTTAAAGATGTACACAAAGGTCACGATCAGCCCTATAGCCTCAAATATCAGGAAGCCCAGCACGAAGAAGCGGAGCCTTGTAAGGCCGTCGGAGCCGCAGTAGAGCGTCATTCGATAGAACGACGAGGCAAGCATCACCATCGTCACGGCGCAGAGATAGGCGCACAGCCCCTTGGTGAAGCCGGCCCTGCGGCCATTAAGCCTATCGGTGGCAAAGAGTATGAGCGCAATATTAACCCCTGACAGAGCCAACAGCTCAAAGAAGCCCCGGCGGGCGTAATCGGTGTAGCTCAGGCCGTAGGGCAGCTGGGCCCCGGCAAAGAGATAGCGCAGCTGCACCGCCGCAAAGACGGTGTACACCGCCAGAACCGAGCAGAAGAAAATATTTATAACGAGCAGATCTCCGGTTTTCTGCTCTGCCCTATGTTCCGTCAGAGGATAGCCGCTTTTAAATGAACTGACAAGCCCGAACAGATATAGCCCGGCGGCAATTGAGAAAAGGCCCTTGCCTATCAGCCCGATGCGCAGCCGCGAGAAAATATTGACCAAAACGTCGAGAGTTCCCTCGGCAAAAACCATGTCGGCACTCGACAAAACAAAGGTCAGCACTATCACGCAGGGAGCGGCGAAAGCCAAGCCCTTAAGCACACGCTTTATCAGCGGGCCTTGGCCCCTGCTTCCGCCTACGGCCCACTTCGCCGGCAGCGAAAAAAACCGGAAGGACGAAAAGGCCCGCTCCACTATGTTCATGAGGAAGCCGCAGCCCCGGCTCCTTAGGCTCACGCCGGAATACATCGCCGCAAAAAGCAAGGTGACTATAAGAAAGTTCCAGCGCCGCCATAATTCGCTGCCGCTTATAAAAGAGTTCAGCGCGATAAGCATAATGGGCATAAAGTACCACAGGCGCTTCCTCTCGCCCAACAGCCACAGCGCCGCCAGCTCCGCCGCCGCAAAGATGGGCACGCCCAGTGAGCTGCCCCTCGGCAGCACAAGCCATAAAAAGCTAATGGCCGACAGAGCCGCATAGACTGATAGCCTGATTTTCAGGCCTTTTTCTGCAAAAACTTCATTTTCATCCATAAATAAAAACCCCTTTCACTGTTTATAGGGTTATTATACAACAGCAAAAGGGGTTTGTCAATATATTTTTATTGTTTTTCAATAATTATTTATTTGCATTCGCTGTGTGGAAGGCATTTCGTGATAAAACACTCGCCGCCGGGCAGTCACTTGGGAGTTTATTTTCCAAACAAATCGCTATGTGTTCCTGTTCTGGTAAGAGAAAGCACCAAAACATCATTTTCAATTCTATATATCAAAAGCCAGTCCGGTTCAATATGGCACTCCCGGTGACCACTCCAGTTTCCGTCGAGCCGATGGTCATTATTTTTCTCCGGCAGGGGCTCGCCGTCGGCAAGTAATCGAACAATCCCCTGCAAAAGCTCCATGTTAAGACCGCGCTTAAGTGCCCGCTTATAGTTCCGTTTGAACTGTGACGTTGCCTTAACCGTATATTTGCTCATTTTTCCATGTCTGCAAAAAACTCGTCAAGGTCTGTATATCCCTTTACAGACGGATCTTTTGCTATCCTTTCTGATTCAAGCATCGCAGCTACAGTTTCCTGATTGGGCTGGTTTAGCGAGATCTCAAACGGAATTCTGCCCTCGCGCAGCGCCTGACGGACAAACACATTAAACGCGGTGGAAATATTCATGCCAAGCTCAGAAAAAAGCTTGTCGGCCTGCATTTTTAAATCTGCATCCATTCTTATACTGATATTTGTTGTTGCGGCAGACATAATAAAACTCCTTTCATCAATATACTAACATTATATATCATTTGCACGAATATGTCAATGCTTTGCACGAAAATTCCGTTTTACAGGCTTAATTTTACACTAAAATTCAAAATAATCCTTCCAATTAGACTCGTTCATTCCGTCTAAGATATGAATTCCGTTTTTGTTTAATAAATATATAGCCTGTTCTGCAGTAATGTACTTATAGGTTTCAGTACCATACCAAGGGTCCGGATCATCGACCAAAGAAGATCTGAAATATATTTTATCGTTCTTTTGATCGTAACGCAGGTCAAGATTAAAATCGTCTTCTTCACCCATTTTTCCATGCAGATGTGCTATCGGAAGATTAGGCAGACCGCTGCATAAGATCTCGTTATTCAGCTGCAGCAGGTGGTCGCCGTCGATCTTTTGGTTTTGTAAAGACACATGATAATAATCTGCCGGGGTCACCCTTTTTTTATTTTTTCCCGCTTCATAGCAAGGGCGGCAAAAAACCTCACGCCCGACTTCAACGCGTTCATTCTCAGGCAGAAGCGCCGTATTTAATCCGCAAAGCGGGCAATCCTTGAAATATATGCAAAATAAATTTTTAGCGAAAATTTTCCCCATCATCATTCACTCCCTTGATTTACCGCGTTATTATTGCCGTCAGGCGCGCGGCGCTCTCTGTCACAAAAATGCCGACCGCCCACAGCCTATACAAAGAAAGCTATAATTCCGATATATGCCCACATTAGCAGCATGCCTGCCAGCATGCGGATCCAATGACCTTTGACAGTGGCTTTACAGCCGTGCGAAAAAGTCATATCCTCTATTGCATTCTGCCATTCTTCGGCATCATATATCCGCTTCACAGAGCCAAGCTCGTCTCTCAAAATATAGTAATTGTTTCCCTGCACGCCCTCGTATTTTTCCGGAGCTTCAATGCCCGAAAATTTTGCATAGAACACCTTGCGATCTTCGCTTGATATCCACCACGTCTTCTCGCACACATGAATTTCAAGCTTATACTTGTTCTTTGTTAAGCTTTTTGCAACACTGTTCCACACCAGCTGCATAAATATTCCCGCCAAAGCCAATACCGCTCCCACAATAAAAAATGCTGAAGAAAACATACCCGGTATATATATGTGCCCGAATATAAACCCGGCGCCGATAACAGCAAATAATTTTCTAAACCAAAACAGTTCGTCTATCAAAGGCGTGCCCTCAGCTATTTGTAGGTCGACAAATGTCAAATAATCGAACACAGCCTCTTCAGTCAGCGGCTTTTTTCCGTCACTGCTATTTTTATCTTTAAAAAACAAAGATAAGGCCGCCATAAAAATAACAATTAAAACTCCAAAATATATGATCGGAAAAATTAACCAGCCAGTCCCTTTTTCACCATTAAAAATATATTTGGGATTAACTGAAGATATTTCAATCGTTACCGTATCGCCCGGCTTATATTTCATTGTATTGAACAGCTTCCATAACGCATCTTTGATGATTGTGCCATTGTACTCGTACGCAATGTATACTTCATAGTGCGATCCGGCACGGCCCAAATCACCCTCTTCAACATACTCTTCATATTCTACCCTTGTTACCGTCGCAGTTATAGGAACAAGGCTGTCTTTGTAGCGTTCATAATTACGGTATGTATTAATGCCAATGATACTCGTGACAACAGCAGGCAAACTAAATAGCGTGACAAATATTGCTATCACTATAATTATTTTTCGGCTTTCGCTTATCTTTGCAAAATATTCTTTTATTTTATTAGTCCCATTCATTTCTCGCTTCACCCGTTTCTCGTCTTTACGGTTTAATGCGTTCCCATATCTCGCGCAGAATCCCTTCTCCGTCTTCACGGCAGTCGTCGCTCAAAAAGCTTTCAATGCTTGACGCCTTCGTGCGAAAAGTCTTAAAATCCATAGCTTCCAGGTCAGCGTCATCAAAGCTGCGGCCAAAGCCAAAACTGTCTCTGATACCAACGCTGCCGGTGTTTATGTACCAGCCGTTCTTGATCCTCTCGATATAAATATCATAACGGCATCCATATTTAGGTGAATATCCCGTACGAATAACTATTCTTCCATAAGTTATACTCTTCACTTCCGCGGCAGCGGCCCACGGTTTTGCTTCAGACTGTTCCTGAAAACACTTCGTGCATAAGCCATTCTTATACAGATATTTTTTATCTAAGGTTTTTTTGCAGCATGAGCACACAAAGGTGCGTTCCGGCTGCACAGCCTCCGCCGTCTTTTGGGCGGCTTCGGGGCTTTTGGGCTGCATATTGCTCTGCTTTTTTTTGAATAAATTACTTAATATTCCCATTGCTTTACTCTCCCCTCACAATCAAAGTGTCTCGTTCATGCTGCCGGTGCGGTAGCCGCCCAAGTCCATGGACACATAGGTGAAGCCGAGGGACTTAAGGTAATCGTAGACCTGATCGGCGGCCTCGATGAGCTTAGGGAATTCGTCCTTTTTGACCTCGATGCGGGCCATTTTATCGTGGATCCTCACGCGCACCTGTTTAAAGCCCAGATCAAGGAGCAGCTGCTCGGCCTTATCCACCATGCCGAGCTTTTCCTCGGTTATAGTCTCGCCGTAAACGAACCGGGACGAAAGGCACGCGAAGGACTGCTTGTCCCATGTGGGGAGCCCCAGCTTCTTGGACAGCTCGCGTATCTCCGCCTTGCTGAGCCCTACCTCGCGCAAAGGGCTTTTCACGTTCTGCTCGGCTACGGCTATGAGGCCGGGGCGGTAGTCGCCGTTATCGTCGGTGTTGGAGCCCTCGGCGATGTTTTCTATGCCAAGCTCGCGGACGGCGGCCCACATTTTACGGAACAGCTCAGATTTACAGAGGTAGCAGCGGTTTTTGGGATTTTCGGCAAAGCCGTCGATAGAAAGCTCCTCCGACTCCACAATGATCTGCCTTATCCCCTCTTTTTCGCAGAAGGCCTTTGCCTCACTTAGCTCCCTCTCCGGGAACGAGCAGGATCGGGCGGTTATGGCCACGGCGTCGCCGCCCAATGCGTCGTGAGCAGCCTTCAAAAGAAAGGTCGAATCAACGCCGCCGGAAAAGGCCACGGCTACGCGGCCGAGAGAAATCAGGTATTGTTTAAGATTTTCGTATTTTTCGTGTAATGTATCTTTTTCGTTCATTATATTTACCTCAACAAAGCATGATAACAGATAAAGAATGAAGGTGCGAAAATCTCGCACCTCAACTCCTAACTCCTAACTGTTTTTATTCTTTCCGGTCAGTGCAGCTCTCAAAGTCCCCTTAGGGTCTTTAACGAGCAGCATAACGAGCCAGATGATAAGGCCAAGCGCCGCCACAGAAAGGCCGAGAAAGGCGTCGTTAAGCATATCAGCCGGAGCGGGATTGAAATACTCCGCGCCAAGCTCTATGTACTCGGCTATAGCGTCCACCAGCCACATGAGTGACGCGCCCCAGAAAATCAGGGCCAGCCTGCCGATGAGCATATCAGGGTTATTGTTCTTATACCAGACGACTGTGGCAGTGATCGCGGCAAAAACCGTTATCAGAAGGCACATCAGTCCTTGACCTCCACGGCCTTCCTCTCCACAGAAGCGGCAACTGCCGCCATGGCCGCCCAAGCCGTAGTAACAACAGCCGCCATGCCGAGGCCTGTTGTGGCGATCTCCTGTATCATGGCGATAGCGTCGGCGGGGTTAGCCGCAGCTGTAAGGAAGGGCGCCCACGGCACTATCTCGCCGTGCCACACGTGCTCAAACAGGAGCAGCGCACTGCCGCCCCAAAGCATATTATTAAGCCAGCCGAGCCTCTTGATAAAGGGGTTCTTGCTGTGCTCCACATCACCCATTTTCTTTTTTATCGCGGTGGTGGCAATAGCCTCCGCCACAGTAGCCGAAAAACATGCCATTAGTAATTCCTCCTAAAATAATTTATAAACTATTTTAATTATACAACCATACCCCCGGTTTAAGTCAAGAGATTTTTATAAAGTTTATAAATTATTAACATTTCTTATCACTCTGATAAAAAATTGGCAAATTAATTGCAAAAATAGCTTAAACCCCCTTGACTAATCCCGAAAAAAGTTATACAATATATACGGTTAAATCTAAGTTTTAGCTAAACTTTATAACAATATAAGGAGGCTGTTTAAAAAATGGCAAGAAAAAAGAAAACCATGGATGGCAATAATGCCGCCGCGTGGGCGTCGTATGCGTTCACCGATGTAGCTGCCATCTACCCCATCACGCCTTCCTCCACCATGGCGGAGGTAACGGATAAGTGGGCAACAGAGGGAAAGGTCAACATCTTCGGCAGAAAGGTTAAGATCGCCGAGATGCAGTCCGAGGGCGGTGCCGCCGGTGCGGTTCACGGTTCTCTTACTGCGGGTGCTCTCACCACGACCTACACCGCTTCTCAGGGCCTTCTGCTCATGATCCCCAATATGTATAAGATTGCGGGTGAGCTGCTTCCCAACGTTATCAACGTTTCGGCCCGTGCTCTTGCAAGCCATGCTCTTTCGATCTTCGGCGACCATCAGGACGTTTATGCCTGCCGCCAGACCGGCTATGCTATGCTTTGCTCCACTAACCCTCAGGAGGCTATGGACCTCGGCGCGATCGCTCACCTTACAACGATCTCTTCCCGCGTTCCCTTCCTCCACTTCTTCGACGGCTTCAGAACCTCTCACGAGTATCAGAAGGTTGAAGTATGGTCTAACGAGGAGCTCGCTCAGCTCGTTGATTTCGACGCTATCGACGCTTTCCGCCGCCGCAGCCTGAACCCCGAGCATCCCGCTCAGCGCGGTACGGCCCAGAACCCCGACGTGTTCTTCCAGGCCAAGGAAGCTTCCAATAAGTATTATGACGCCGTTCCCGAGAAGACTCAGGAGTATATGGACAAGGTCAATGCCATGATCGGCACAGACTA
>JAFLUQ010000012.1 GCA_022508735.1 Oscillospiraceae bacterium
CCATCTTTAACTTATCCATAGCCTGCTTGGCCTCAGGTACAACTGTCTTATTACTTCTGCTCATTTTAATTCGCTCCTTAAATAATTTTGTTTCAGGTTACAGTCATATTTTGAGCAGAGCTTCCAGTTTTTATTCAGGCAAATTTTTCTATTTTGGTTATGGAGAGTTCATAGGCCGTGCGGGTCTCGCTTTCGGTTTCACTGAGCCTCTTGACGTATTCTCTGGACTGGAGGCGGCCCCATATCTGCACGTTTGTACCTACTTCAAGCTTTTCGGCAAAAACGGCATTCCGGCCCCAGGCTATGGCCGGTATATAGTCGCTGCGGTTAAAGGCGCGGTTCACGGCCACAATGAGGTCGGTTATCTCTCGGCCAAAGGGAGTCTTGCGGTAAACAGGCGGCTTGCAGATAAAGCCGTTGATGAAAATCTCGTTGGGATTTTCTCCGGTTCCCAGCTCGGCAAGATCTATCTCTTTTACAAACACCGTGAGCACCAGATGAGTGCCGGTATCGGTATACTTATTATAGGAACGAAGCTGCCCCGTGACACGAACCTTCACGCCGTCCTGCAGCCATGGGCAGATAAGCTTTTCAGATATGGTCACCGGAAGAACGTCTTCTGTCTCGCTAAGGCGGGGCACCCGAACGTTGAATTTGTAAAAATCCTCGTCCATAACGCGGTGACTGAAAACGGGCGAATCCTCCACATAGCCCATTATGGATATATTGTTATTTTCCATCGAATTGCAACTCCTTTATATGTAACGTTTACAAAAACAGTATATTAAAGCTTTTTTTATATTATACCATAAATTCGCAACCGCGGCTATACCCATGTTTACTTTTTATATAACCGTTTCTCTATAGCTATACAAGCCTATGGCTTGTAGGGTTATTATACTATAAATTTACTATAAAAGTCAATTGAAGGAAAAGGGTAAATAGCTTGACATATGGGAGGTTTTGTATTAAAATGTTGAGCCCGATTTTATATTCCTATTGTTTAATATCAAAGCTGAAGCGCTCCCCGGTCAGAGCGTCGATAAAGCAGTTGTAATACAGATCAACAAGATAGAGTCTGTCGCCCAGTGTAAACGCATCAGTGCTGTAGGCAAAGTCGGCATACCTTTTGAGGCTGCCGTCCGGCTCAACAGTGAAAAATCCGTCGTTAGAAAGCGATATCTTATTCCCGTAGCTTGATGGCTCCTCCCATGTGGCCCGAACGAGGGGGCGGCCGCCGATCTCGCCGATCAGCCAGAACCGTTTGTGATAACCGTCATTAAGCTTTGTCACAGAGCCGTCCGGGGCGGCAACATACACATAGTTTGAATTATTTGAAAAATAGGTGCAGCCCTCTGCAGTGTCTGCATAGCGGAAGATATCGGAAGAGGATACAGAGAGGAGGTCGGTTTTTGTAAAGCCGCTCTCCGTACGGATATATGTGCGCGCTCCATAACCGCCTGTGCTCACCGTTAACAGACTCTTGCTGCCAAGCCTGTATTCCTTTGCCGAGACTTCAGCCGCACTCACGCCTTCCTCGATCACCTCATCGCCGTACATGAGGCTGCCGTTTTCCATATGCACGTTTTCAGCTTCAAAAAATTGGTCAACAGAGGGGCGGTCAGAATAAATATTGAAAAAAGTGTAGGACGCGTGGTTGGTGACGGTTTCGCCGTCAAAGCTGTTGTATTTGTAATAACCCTCGTGGTGCCCGTTGCCGCGGCCGGTGGTATACTGAACTATGTAGTATACCTCGCCGTCCTCCGTTTTGTAAATTTTATCAAGGGAATAGGTGCCTTGAAGCCCAAAGCCGCCGTGATACTGCTGCTCTATTCTTATCGCGTTGTCATTTGGGTCGAGCCACGTATAAAGCCTTAGCTCGCTGAGCACAGTCTCGGTCAGGGGAAGGTAGGTCACGCCGCCCCTATTCAGAATGGGAAATCCGTCCACCGGATTCGTCAGCTCCTTGCCGTTCATATAAACGGGGTAGTCCGCCTTTTTACATTCGTGGCGGACCTCGTGAAAGTAGGTCGCAGGGTCGTTAAAATTTACAGAGGTGGGGCCGCGTCCGTTAAAGACGATGTGCATGGCGCCGTCGATCCACTGGTGACTTAGGCCGAGGTAATAGCAGAACTGATTGGAAATAGGGATATAAAGTGCTCCTTCGTAGGACAGCATAGGTAATTCAAGATACTTGGGCGCAAGGTAGTCATAGTACCAGTAAATTTTTATCACATCATTGGGCAGCTCGGCCCGATATATATCCTCCGCCCGGGCCGCGGACGATAAAGAGGCGATAACGAGAATGAGCGCAAGCAGTTTTTTCACGGTGATTCTCCTTTTCATTAATAAATTATAGAGCCGGTCAGGGCGTTGATATCGATAATGCTTTCTCCGCCGCCTATATTGAGTGATGGAATGACCGTTCCGTTTATGACAAAGCGCACATCGGAGGACCATATGTCGGCGCTTTTCGGCTCGGCGGGAGCCTCATATCTGTTTAATGTCCAAACAGTTGACTCAGGTGCGGTTATCGTGGTGATGCGTGTATCGGGGTCCCAGTCGAAGCTGTAGCCGCAGGCTGTGAGGTCGCGTTCAGAGATGAAATAAGAATTTCTTAATCTCCACACCGGCAGAAGGTTTCCGTTAAGCAGAGCTGTGCAGGCGACAGAGACTGAAGCCACTACCTCGGGAGTTTCTCCCGGAGAGATCAGCGTGGAGTAGCAGGGAATACCCTCGTTGCGCAGCCGCCGCTCTGTAAGGCTCCCGGGGCGGCAAAGCAGCACGAGTTTCTCTAAATCGAGACTACGACCGATATAGCTGATATTGTCGGGCAGTGTGACCGTTCTTACGGCTGAAAGAATATACCCCTTTATAGCTGCCAGCGACGGCGGAAAGTCGAGAATAACAGGGCCGATTCCGCTGTTAAAGCCGTTGAATTCTCTGAGCCCATCGGGGAATTTAATGGTTTTCAGTGAATCACAGAACTGAAACAGATCGCGCGGCAGCTCCAGCGCTCCGGAAGGAATGGTAATGCGTTCCAAACCGCTGCCATTGAAGGCGCGGCTTCCCAAAACTGTTACGCTCTCAGGCAGGATCACCTCTTTAAGGTTTTTGCTGTACCGAAAGCAGTGCGGAGCCAACTCATTTGTGCCGTAAGGCACGGTATAGCTTTCATTCTCGCGGCCGGAAGGGTATCTTATAAGCACCGACTTGTCGCGGCTGAACAGAACGCCGTCAACAGCGGTGAAGTACGGATTTTCTTCGGCTACAACGTACTCTGCCGGGCCACAGCAGAAATTGGCTTCCATTTCCGCAAAGGGAATGTAAATACTGGCGGGGAGGGTGAGCTTTTTTAGGTTCTCGGCGTACTCAAAGGACGAATTAAGAACTCCCGTTACGCCCTCAGGTATGGCGTATTCCTCAGCTGTCTTATATTCCGGATAGTGCAAAAGCGTTGGCCCTGAGCGGGAATACAGCACACCTCCGTCGTCAAAGTAGCAAGGATTTTCAGGCGAAACCTTTATGGCGCTGAAGCCGCCGCTGAAATTGGGAGAGATATAGGTGACACTTTTTGGTATATACAGCTCCCGCAGCTCATTGCAGATGTATATCGCACGGTTGCCTATGCTGACAAGGCCCTCGGGCAGCTTCAATTCTCTGAGATTATTGCAGTATGCAAAGGTCTCGTCGGGGAGCAGCAAAAGCCCGTTGGGCAGCGTGACGCCGGTGAGCTCATGGCAATAATAAAATATTTTTTCCCCAATTTCCGTCACGCTGTCAGGAATAACTATGCTTGTCAGCTTGGAACCCGAAAATGCAGCTTTGCCGATCTTTGTCAGGCTGTTTGGCAAATTGATTTTTGTGAGGCCGCTCTCCCTGAAGGCGGAATAGCCGATTTCGGTCACTCCTTCGGGAACAGACAGCTCCGTCAAAGATCTGCAGCCTGCGAAGGTGCCGGAAAAATTTTCATCACTGCTGCCTATGGCGCGAAGACTTTGTGGAAGATAGACCTTTTCCAAAGATGAGCAACCGGCGAATTCCCCTCCCGGCAGCTCGGTCACTCCCTCAGGAATACGTATTTCCTTTATATCCGTGCCTTGAAAGGCAAGTGGGCCGAGAGTTTTCAAGCCCTTAGGCAGTTCAGCCTCTTCGAGGAGGAGACATTGCTGAAAGGCGGCTTCGCCGATTTTTTCAACGCTGTCGGGCAGGTTGAGCTTCTTAAGCCCACAGCCGTAAAAGGTTCTGTAGGGAATCTCGGTCAGCCCATCATTTAAAACTACATTTTCAAGGGATGAACAGTACATAAACACCTGAATGCCAAGCCTGACTCCTGACGGGAGCTCAATGCTCTTAAGTCCGCTGCCGTAAAAAGCATTGTTGTCTATCATATTGAGCGATGCCGGAAGAATGATTTTCTCGAGATCCGGGCAATGCTCAAAGGCCCCGAGCCCTATGGCCGTCAGGCCGTTGGGAAGGGTGGCCGTTTTCATGTTGAGCCCGCTGAAAGCGTAAGCGCTCACCGTTGTGACGCCCTCTTCAACGACCACGCTCGTCAAGTGTTTTCCATATATGTTTTTGTCAGCGCTGCTCAATGAAAGGCTCCCCATAGGGCCGCTGCCGTATACGCGCAGCAGTCCTGTATCGGTGTTAAGCTCCCATTTTACGCTGCCGCTCCCGTCCGGGCCGCAGTCTCCGCTGTAGGTTTCTGCCAGCGCCGACGGGCAGAGCATGAGGCATATCAGCAGCATAGTAAACGCAAAAATCTTTTTCATGACTTTTCCTCCTCCGGTATTTTTTATTTAGACGATGCAGGAGCAAAAAAAGTTCCCGTACTCCGAAAAGTTAACACATTTGACCTATTGCATATTGTATAAAATTGTTATATAATAACCTTATAAAAGATGTGAAGGAGTGTTATTTGTGAGTAAAATGAGAAGACTGATTTCTGCCTTTCTGGCTATGGCTGTTTGCGCTGCCGCTATACCGTCATTTGCCGAGGGAGAGCCCTCGATATATGTTGAGGGTGTGCCGCTGGCGGAAACAGCGGCTCCGGTTGTAACAGACGGTACTGTATATCTCCCGCTTCGGGCCGTGAGTGAGGCCCTCGGTATCCCTGTGGACTGGGACAGCGAAAATAACGCCGTGATAGTGGGGGACAGGGGCGTGCTTGCTCCCTCTGAAGAAATTCAGATAGCAGTGGACGGAAAAACAGTTGACTCAGCTCATCTCAACATTGACGGGACTGTATATCTGCCCACGGACGTGATGAGTGAGGCTCTTGATATAGACGCGGTTTACGAAAACGGGGCGGCGTACATAACCTCCCGGCCGGTAACGATAGTAATAGGTACTCACGTTAGGGATGAGGACGACCCCTTTTATTTTGACGAGAGAGGCTTCTCATACTTTGACGAGAATGGCCGCCGTGCCGCGGAAATCGCTCTTGCCAAGGTCAAGGCGGAGCTCGGAGTGAATATAGAGTGGAAGCAGTATACAACTGATACGCAGATCGAGCTTTTGAGATCGGTGCTGGCCGGGCAGCCCTTCTGTGATCTGGCTGTGCTCTGGAATGGCATTCAGGTCAATGTTATGCTGCTAAGCGTGCTTCAGCCTCTCGACCCATATGTGGACAAGGTGTTCCTCGGCGAAAACGCGGCCGACAAAGAATGGCTCCTTCAGGGCAAGACCTTAGGAGGCTACTATCTGCTTAACCGGGACTATAATTTTGTGCACACCTGGCCCCTTGTGTATAATATAAAATACATTGAGGCCGTTCCCGAACTGAAGGAGGCCGACGGGACGACTCTATACCCCTCTGAGCTATATGAAAGAGGAGAGTGGACCTGGAGCCGGTTTGAGGACTATCTGTCTAAAATACAAAACTATTATAGAGGATATCCCGCTTCCTACGATACAAACTACAGCTACGCCGCCCTTGCCGCCGCTGCGTCCGCAGGAAAGCCATTGTTCGACGGCGAAAGCCTGTATGCGGACAGCGATGAAATCAAAGAGGCAGTGGCATATTTCGATAAAATGATCGATTCAAGGCTTATCTCCTGCTCAACAGCGAGCGAAAACAGCTATAATGCCGGCTGGCTGACGGGTACCGATAATTTTATATTTGGCAAGACCGTATTCACCAACTGCTCTCCCTGGAGGATGGACGATGCAGGGGAATGGTTCAGCGAGAATGGTACGAGTATGGGCATTATTCCGTTCCCAAAGCCTGACGGCAGGGAGGACTACAGCATTCTCAGCGCCTCCGGCGACAGCGTGGGGCTTGTCAGAGGAATCAACAGCCGCCGCAGTGAGCTGGCCCTTGAGGCCTATGCCATGTATAAGAGCGAATACTATAAGGCCCTCGCAGGGGCAGATACTATTGCCGAAGCTGTAGACAAATTAGCAGAAGTAGAGGCGGCGCAGCGAGGGATAGATATTCTTCACCCGGAAATAGGTGAGGCCAACCTTAGAATATTTAAAGAAATGGCTGCCGTGCCCACAAACGATTTCTCTGAGAGTCTGGGCGTATTCGGGGCGTGGGCGGATATCGTGGGCAAGGCGGTTTACGGATACCAAGGCTCGCCGGAATACCCCGAGGCCTTAGAGGCGCACAGAAGCAGTTGGCGCAGCATATATAACAAAATTGACGAGCTGAAAGAAGCGCTAATGAAAAACGGGCCTGTTGACGATATGGAGCCATATGCGGCAAAGCACTACAAAAATCCCAAGGAGCTTGAGTTCCCTATGGGTACGGCTTTGGAGTCTATTGACTGGGGCGAATATCTCTATGCCAACGACATGGAAGACGGCGAGTATGAGATCAGAAAAGAGAACGGAGAAACTGTTCTTTACTGCGAGGATTATATCACAAAAGACTATGTTAAGGTCGGGCCGTTTAAGGTGGACTGCAGCAAGGTCGATGTCAATACTCCCGGAAGCTATACCATTACGGTAAGATTTGCCGATCGGGCGGGGAACCCTGCGGAGGCGGAGTTTGAGGTCGTTATCAAATAACCATATAAATTTGTCAAAAAACTCTTGCAAAACGCGGGAATATATTGTATAATACGTAATAATAGCTAATGAAAGGATTGACAAAGGAATGGCTGAAGATAACAACAACCGCCAGACAATAGAGCAGGAGCCGGAGATGAAGCAGCTCCTGAAGATTCGCCGCGACAAGCTCGCCGAGCTGCAGCAGGAGGGCCGCGACCCCTTCCATATTACGAAATATAACCGCACTCACACCTCAGGCCAGATATATGATGGCTACACAACAGAGGAGAGAGTAATCGAGACCCGTGAGGGCGAGAAGCAGGTGACGGCTAAAATATCTCCGTTAGACGGTCAGAAGGTCAGCGTTGCCGGGCGCATTATGTCCAAGCGCGGCATGGGTAAGGTGGGCTTTGCTCATATTGCCGATATCGACGGCCAGATACAGCTCTTTGTCAAGAAAGACATATTGGGCGAGGAAGAATACAACCGCTTCAAGAAGCTGGATATCGGCGACATTGTTGGCGCCGAGGGCGAGGTGTTCACAACTCAGACCGGTGAAATTTCCCTGCGTGTTGATAAAATAACCCTGCTCTCCAAGTCCCTCCTGCCCCTGCCTGAGAAGTTCCACGGTCTCAGCGACCCTGATCTCCGTTATCGTCAGAGATATGTGGATCTTATCATGAACGCCGACGTAAAGAAAACCTTTGTTATGCGCTCTCAGATTCTGACCGCTATCAGAAACTATCTTGACAGCCGCGGCTACCTTGAGGTGGAAACACCTATTCTGAATACCATTGCGGGCGGAGCCACCGCGCGCCCCTTCATAACTCACCACAACTCTCTCGACATGGATATGTACCTTCGCATAGCCACCGAGCTGCATCTTAAGAGACTTATCGTGGGCGGCATGGAGAAGGTATACGAGATGGGCCGCCAGTTCCGAAACGAGGGTATGGATATAAAGCACAATCCGGAGTTCACCTCTATCGAGATATACGAGGCCTTTGCCGACTATAACGATATGATGGATCTGACGGAAAATATCATCCGCCACTGTGCCGAGACTGTTTGCGGCACCACAAAGATCACCTATCAGGGCACAGAGATCGACCTCAGTCATTTTGAGCGTCTCACCATGATCGACTCCGTCAAGAAGTATGCCGGTGTGGATTTCAACGAGATAAAGACTGACGCCGAGGCAGTAGCCGTGGCTAAAGCCCACGGTCTTGAGCCTGAAAAGGCCAAGGAGACCCGCGGCGACATAATAGCTCTGTTCTTTGACGAGTATGTTGAGGATAAGCTCATTCAGCCCACCTTTATAACCGACTATCCTGTAGAAATTTCTCCTCTGGCTAAGCGCAAGCCAAGCCAGCCCGAGCTGACTGAGCGCTTTGAGGCGTTTATAACAGGCCGCGAGTTCGGCAATGCCTTCTCTGAGCTGAACGACCCCATAGACCAGCGCGGCCGCTTTATGAAGCAGCTTGAGCTTCGCGCCGCGGGCGACGATGAGGCCAGCATGCTTGATGAGGACTTCCTCAATGCTCTTGAATACGGCATGCCTCCCACAGGCGGCCTCGGTATCGGTGTGGACAGACTGGTAATGCTCCTGACAGACAGCTACTCTATCCGTGATGTATTACTGTTCCCCACAATGAAGCCGATAGGATAAAATAATACGCGGGCGGTCTGCAGGATAAAAGACTCGTCCGCGTGTTTTCATAACAAAACAGATCATCAACAAAGGAAGTATTTTTACGGAGGTAAAAATATGACGTTCAGGCGAATTTCTATCGTACTTTTAACAGTAATACTGTTGTTTTCTTTAGCGTCGTGCGCGGTTAATGTAGGCGAATCCGGTGTCTTACCGCCAAGCGAATCGCAGAAGCTTACATCAGCCGCAGAGCCGCAGGCGGGGACTCCCCCAACGGAAACCGAGATACAGCCCGAGAAAACGCCTGAAATGGCGTCGGTTGAGCCGACTGCGGACACTTCCCTCCTGATAGAAGGCGAAAACTACTATGATTTGACAAATGTGGTGCTCTATCTTGAGCTCTACGGTGAACTGCCTCCGAATTTCATTACCAAAACCGAAGCGCGGAAGTTAGGTTGGAGCGGCGGATCTGTTGAAAACTATATAGAGGGCGGGGCGATCGGCGGTGACTTCTTTGGAAACTATGAAGGGCTGCTCCCCAAAGCCAATGGTAGGAGCTATAATGAGTGCGATATTGACACCGACAATTCAAATGGCAGAGGCTCAAAGCGGTTGGTGTTTTCCAACGACGGACTGTATTTCTACACATCAGATCACTATGAGTCTTTCTCGCAAGTATATGTAACGGAGGATTTTGATGTGATATGGTGAAAAAGTATATTATAGACTGCGAAAAGCTTTCTGAGCGCAGAGCAGCACACAGATATTTAGCGGAAACGCTTGAATTTCCCAAATATTACGGTAATAACCTTGACGCGCTTTTTGATTGCATGACAGAAAAGGCCGAGTGCACCATTCTGTTTAAGGGTGCTGTAGAGCTTTATAAAAAGGGCGGTTACGGCGCGAGGATATTAGAGGTTATGCGCGAAGCGGCGGCGGCTAACCCGCTGCTCCAAATGGCAATGACGGAAAATGTGCCCGCACAATGATATGCTCCCCAAAAGCGTCTGGCTTTTGGGGGCATATCATTTTTGGGTGGATTTTTTTCGGTAGATGTAAAACAAAGTCCTTAAATAATATTTTCCTGAGTGCTTGATTTCAGCCTGTTTTTATGTTATAATCATAATGATTTATGCTAAAAAGAGAACAAAATGAAGCGGCGTTACAATATTGAAAAAATGTTGAAGGGACGATGAACATGAAAGGGATAAAGGGCAGAAGGATAGTGAGCCTGCTTGTTGCAGTGTGCATGCTGGCGGGTCTTTTGCCGATGACAGCGGCAGCGGCCGACGTCTTCGGCGAAATTGTCACAGAATATGTGGACGAAGACGGCATCCTCCAATTGGCGGATGCGATTCCGATCACCAAGAATACTATTGCTCTCGAGGACAACTGGTATATAGTGAATGAAGACATCACCATATACGAGCGCATGAAAGTCACCGGCACGGTCTACCTGATTCTGGCCGACGGCAAGACCATTACTGCGAGCATGGGCATCAACGTTCCTGAGAACGCTAACCTGACTATCTACGGTCAGAGCGGACAGAGCGGCGAACTCTATGCCACCAGTGGCATCAACGGTGCGGCTGGAATCGGAGGCAGTAACGGCGAGGCCAATGGCCCTATCACTATCACAGGCGGCAATGTCACTGCCACCGGCTACAGTAACGGGGCTGGAATCGGCGGCGGGAACCGCGGCGCAGGCATGGACATCACTATCGCCAGCGGTACGGTGACAGCCAACGGCGGCAGCAGCGGCGCAGGAATCGGCGGCGGACTCTATGGTGACAGCAGAGGCATCACCATCACCGGCGGCAATGTCACAGCCAACGGCGGCGAAAGCGGGGCCGGCATAGGCGGTGGTAACACCGGTGATGGCATGGACATCACCATCGAAGGCGGCATTGTCACGGCCACCTGCGGCTACGGCGGAGCCGGCATAGGCGGCGGCAGCGGTGGCAACGGCAGCGGCATCACCATCAAAGGCGGCATCGTCACGGCCACCGGTGAAACTAACGGAGCCGGCATAGGCGGCGGCCGCTACGGTGCTGGCACGAACATCACTATCGCCGGCGGTACGGTCACGGCCAACGGAGGCGCAAACGGAGCCGGCATAGGCGGCGGTTGGGGCGGCGACGGCAGCGGTATAACCATTGAAGGTGGCTTTGTCGAGGCCAACGGCGGTGACGGCGGAGCCGGCATAGGTGGCGGTTACCTAGGTGCCAGCAGCAGCATCACCTTTTCCGGCGGTGTGACCATCGCCAGCGATGAGAGTGTTGCCATCGGCGGCACCCCTTCCTTCGACCCAGACTATGACCACCGAACCTACGGCAATACCGAAAAAGAGGCGTGCAACATTGAAGTGGAGTCGACTGCTAACCCACAAAGCAACTGGAGCAGCTGGAAGTGGGTGAGAATTCAGCCTGCGAATTTAATAAATACAGAATACTTGGACGAGGATGGCGCCATACAACCGGCTTATGCAGTCCCGATCACAGAGGACACAACTACTCTCGAAAACAATTGGTATGTAGTGAATGAAGACGTCACAATATCTGAACGCATGGATATCACCGACACGGTCGACCTGATTTTGGCCGACGGCATGACACTCACGGCGGAGAAGGGCATCCACGTTCCCGAGGACGCCAGCTTGACCATTTACGGCCAGACCGAACAGAGCGGCGAACTCAATGCAACCGGCGACGGCAACGATGCTGGCATTGGCGGCAACTACGGTGAGTACAACGGTAAGATCACCATCACCGGCGGCGTTGTTACTGCCAACGGCGGCAGCAGTGCAGCAGGTATCGGTGGCGGCGTCAGCGGCGACGGATGCGGCATCACCATCACCGGCGGCGTTGTTACTGCCAACGGCGGCAGCAGCGGCGCAGGTATCGGCGGCGGCTACTACGGCAACGGAACTGACATCTTGATCGTCGGCGGTACGGTAACGGTAAAAGGCGGCGGCCATGGAGCCGGCATCGGCGGCGGCTACAATGGCGCCGGCACAGACATCGAAATCTCCGGCGGAAAAGTTACTGCCATTGGCAGCTACGACAGCTACGGCGGTGCGGGCATCGGCGGCGGCTTCAACGGTGATGGCATGGACATCACCATATACGGCGGCACAATTGAAGTCGTCGGCGGTGAAAATGCAGCAGGCATTGGCAGTGGCTGCAATGCAGACATAGGCGGCAGTGTCGTCGGCAGCAACATTACCATCTACGACGGACATATTAAAGTCAACGGCGGATATGAGGGAGCCGGCATTGGCGGCGGCTATAAGGGCGACGGCACAAACATTACCATTGAAGGCGGTATTGTCAATGCCACCGGTGGTGACGGCGGCGCAGGTATAGGCGGCGGCCGCTACGGTGCAGGTATGAACATAACCATCTCCGGCGAAAAAGTGAAAGACGGCGTCGGCCTCGCCATTGCCGACAACGCCCAGGTTGAGGCTGCCGGCGGCCGGAACAGCACCGGCATCGCCGCTGTCGCCGCGGCAGAAGAGGTTGATACCGCGCGGCCTGTGTCTCTCACCCTAAATTACTATTACGACAGTAGAACTAAATTTTCAAACGTGCAGTTCAGTCTTTACCGCGTGGCCGATATTTCCCGCGATGGCACCTTTACTACCACCGGTGCTTTCACGGCCTATCCGATGTCTTTCGACGACCTGGATAATGAGGCCTGGCACAACCTTGCCAAAATGCTGTCAGATATCGTTGCACGCGATCAAATCACTGCTCTTGAAAATGCCAGAACCGACCGTAAGGGTGTGCTCACCTTTTCCGATAAGACTCCCGGTCTCTATCTGGTTATCGGCGCTAAACATTCCTCCGGCGGGTACACCTATACCCCTGCGCCATTCCTTATTAGCCTGCCTTTTCTTTCTAAAATTGACGGATGGAACTATGATGTCACCTATATGCCCATGTTCACCCGCAGGCGCTACGGCAGTGCCGGCGGTGGCGGCGGCATTGCCGTCAGCGAAGTCACGGCCATAGGTGGCGAAAACGCTGCCGGCATAGGCGGCGGCCAAGATGGCGACAGCAGCGGCATCACCATCGAAGGCGGTGTGACCGTTGTCAGCAGCGACAGCGTTGCCATCGGCACTACGCCCGACTTCAGTGCTGACTATGACCACGTGACCTACGGTAACACCGAAAACGCCGAGTGCGACACCGTAGTAGAGTCCACTGCTTACCCCCAGAGCGACTGGAGCATCTGGAAGTGGGTAAAAATTCAGCCGACGGATTTTTATACCGTGACCCTTGACTATAAAACCAACGGCGGAACCTTAATGACAAGTCCTGATTCACAGATTACACTCCCAGAGGGCGAAACACTTTACACCGCGGATCTCGGCGAGGGTGTAAAGAGCGGTTGGAGCTTTGTCGGCTGGAACGTCAACCCAAATGCGAAGGCGGGGCTTGAGGAAATCGAAGTGAACGGTAATAAAACCCTTTACGCAATATATAAAAAGGAATTTACCGTGACTGCCGCAGGGGAAGCAATTGCGGCAACGCTGTATAATAACGATAAATCTGTAGTTATCACACTTCCCGAAACGCCCGAGAGGGACGGCTGGCAGCCGGACGGCTGGCGTGACGAAACAGGTGCGGAATTTAGAACCGGCTTGGCCCAAATAAGCGGAGATACGAGCTTCAGCCCGTTATACAAGAAGGTCATCACCCTTGTGTATGACACTAACGGCAGCACGGGAAGTATCAGCAGCCAACTGGCCTATATGTATGAGAACGACGAGGGCGCTACACCTGCAAGCTTTGAGCTTGCGCTGCATCCTCAAAGAATCGGATATACCTTTACGGGCTGGGCTCTTAGCAAAGACCCAGCGAGAATCTACAAAGACGGCGACAGGATAGAGCTTACCGAAGACGAAGTCGCAAAGGCGCAGTGGCAAAAGAATCCCGGACCGAAGCCCGGACAGGTGACAGTTACATATAACGCTTCGGCAAATGGCGGAGGTATAACCTCTGCCGCGGCTGAACTCTACCTTGACAATGGAGAAAACGTTGATCTGAGCAGCATTAAAGCTGAAAAGAAGGGTTATGATTTTGTCGGCTGGAACACCGATAAGGACGCCCATGAAGCGCTGGCGGGCCTTGCGGCTGAGGGCGATATAACCCTCTATGCGATATTCAAAAAGAACATAACGGCTGTATTCCATTCGGGCGCGGAGATCACGGATGAAAACAGTGCGATCGTTACGGCTGCTCTTTATAATAACGACAAGTCAGTAGAGATAACAGCGCCTGAGCCTGCCGCGATAAGCGATACGGACTGGGTATTTGACGGCTGGCGAAAGGATAAGCATACAATAGAGAGCGAATATATAGATTCACCGATCACAATATATGGAAACACCAAATTTTACGCCATATATTTAAGAGAAATTGCCCTAAACGGAGAGAGGCTTTCGCAGTGCAGAAACACCGGAGGCGGCATAGAGAGTAAAGTAATTGTGCTTGGCGAACCTGAAACCGCCTATAATGAAACCACAAACGAGCGTTTTGTAGGCTGGGAGGTAACGGTAACAGACGAAGACGGAAATGAAGAAACAACATTGCATGACGCCGGCGAGCAGGTATTCGTTTCAGGTATGACGACGGTAAAGGAGAAAATCGTAAATATACCTGATGGCGCGACGGCCCCGACGGTTGAAACGGTCGGCGCGATAGTTTCCTCGGAAAACGTAGCTACGCTGTCTGAAACGGTAACTGAAGATGAAGTTGTGGGCAACGAGATTTTTAGGCAGGGCTTTGTATATTGGGATAAGCTTTCAGGCACCAAATACACTGTTATTGCTGACGATGACACCGCGGTTTTATCGAACCTCTCGCCGGGAACGGAATATTATTACTACGCCTTTGCCGAGAGTGCGGCCGGCATTGGCAAGGGCTCGACAAAGAGACTCGTCACAATGTCAACTGCCGCTGCGAGCGCTATTATGATTTCGCCTGAATATGTTTCGGTTGAAAAGGGCAGCGAGCGTCAGCTCCTCGCAAGGATCCTTCCCGATTCGGCTAAGAACAGCGGTGTAGTATGGTCAAGCAGTAATGATAAAGTCGCCGCTGTAGACCAAAACGGTAAAGTTACCGGTAAAAGCGTGGGACGGGCGGAGATCACCGCCACAACCGGCAGATTGAGCGCGAAGTGTATTGTCGATGTCACCGGCGTATCAGTTGCCGTGCCGATGGATTTCTCTGAATGGCACATGGTATCGCACACAAGTAAATACGCCAAAAACGGTATAGGCTATGACTGGGACACCGCCAATGATGGCGCCGACCATAAGGTTATTACAGCTTATCTTGCCCGTTGGGAGGGTGCGGTTGACGAAGAAAAAGACCCACGCCCCAAGAATCCGCCGTCATCTCAGTATAACGATGTAAACGAGGTTTATCATGTTCAGAATGTAGAATGGCTGCCAAAGCGCACAAGTGACACAGACAATGATGAAATTAAACTGGCACTCATGAAGTACGGCGCGGTTTACTCGGTAATGTACATTGATGAGGATAAATACCTTAAGGGCTATAATTACTACTGCCCTTATGAAATAGATGACGGCTGTCACGCGGTAGCGATAGTCGGCTGGGATGATAACTATCCGAAAACAAAATTCAGGAATATGCCTGCCGGAAACGGAGCGTTCATTTGTAAAAACAGCTGGGGCGATAAATGGGGTGATGACGGATATTTCTATGTTTCCTACTATGACAAGCTGCTCGGACGCATGTCTCCAAACGCGGTTGTTACAGGTATTGAAAGTGATACCGCTTACAATACAATATATCAGTACGACCCGCTTGGCGCGGTAAAGAGTAAAGGCTTTTATGAAACGACCTACGCGGCAAATGTATTCCCCGTAAGTAATACCGTAGATGACGAAACGCTCCATGCAGTGTCGTTCTATACCTATCATAAAAACACCTCGTATGATGTTTATGTAATAACGGATTATAATGACAGCAAGTCGCTTTCAAGGATATATACTCCCTCCGTTTCATCCGCTTCGGGAATAATTGAAAACATCGGTTATCATACGGTTGATCTGAAAAAGCCGGTGACTCTTAAAAGCGGCACACGCTTCGCTGTTGTGGTTTGTTTTGAGACTCCGTGCGAGGATGCCTACGTTTATTACGAATCTCCTAAAAAAGACAATACAAGCAAAGCGAGTGCGAACGAGGGTGAGAGCTATTTTAGCAGCGACGGCAAAGATTGGCAGGACTTGACAAAATCGGTAAAAGACGCTAACTTCTGCATCAAGGCGTTCACGGATAACGGAAGAGTAGGGCTGTTCTCAGCAATAGACAATGCAGAGAGACGCTATGAGAATGACAAGGCATATACCCTGCCGGAAGCTATGAATGTGCCCATCGACGAGTATGAGGAGACAGGCGAAGATACAGTAAGTCTTATGGATGAAGAAAGCCGAAATGTGTTTGGCGGTATGCTGAGCACAGTATATACGGGCGATAATATTGTAAACCTAACAGACGGCTATCTGTTCCCGACAAGCTTCGATTTAAGAAAGATGGGGCTTTTAAGCCCCGTTAAAAACCAAAATGACTGGCCGATCTGCTGGGCGTACGCTGCTTACGCATCGCTTGAAAGCAATGTTATGAGAAGGCAGACAACGATCTCTTTTGATACAGATTTGGCCTTTACGTTGAACCGCACAGATCTTACAATGTCAAAAGGCTCTGCCTTTACGCTCGAAACGCGAATTAGTCCCGCAAATTTGCCTGATAAATCGGTTGAATGGAGCTCAGCAAAGGAAAATGTCGCAATTGTAGACACAAACGGCACGGTTCGCGCTGTAGGCCCCGGCTCAACGATCATCTCCGCTAAGCTGAGCCCGGGCGGATTAGTTGCTCGGTGCAGCGTTGTAGTGGAGGATGACGATGAAATCGAAGAAATCATACAATTTGAAGAAAAGCGAATTTACAAAGAAGTAGGCGATGTGTTTACTGTGAAGTATTCCGTAACTCCCGAAAAGTCGGGCAGCTACTACGGATGGATCAGCGATAACGAAAATGTTGCCACAGTAAATAACGGCGTGATCACCGCAAAGGGAGCCGGAACAGCGCAAATAAGCATTTTGTCAGGCAGAGAGATAAAAGATACTGTTACGATCGTCGTAGGCGACGGCTTCGATCTCGAAATAGGCAGCATAGATATAACGAATTCAACTTTTGATGACGGTACATTAAGCGGAGATGTGAGCATAAATATAACAAATAACTCGTCCTCCGCAAGGCCCTCTCTTGTTATTCTTGCAGCCTACGATAATGAGACAGGTGCTATGGCAGGCATGGTTTCCAGAAACGGTCTGCTGGCGTCAGGTGAAAATACAATAGAATTTAATGATATTTCCTTTGACAAAATAGCGCAGGAAGGCTGTACATTAAAATGCTTTGTATGGAACTCACTTGGAAATATGTATCCGTTATCGGAGCCTAAACAAAAGTCCATTGCCGCCAAATAACTCATAGGCATAAACAATTTTTGTAGGTATTGATGAATTTCTGATATTCATAAATCACGGTTTCATACTTGAAACCGTGAGCTTCTTTTGAGCCTGTAATTTGACTGTAAAAGCAGGCTGAAATCAGACAGGAGGCTATGAAAAATGAAAATATACTTTATACGGCACGGTGATCCTGATTACGCGAACGACACCTTGACAGCCAGAGGCTGGAAAGAGGCGGAGGCTCTGTCAAAGCGAGTGGCAAAATGGGACGTTGACAAATTCTACTGCTCACCCCTCGGAAGGGCAAAGGATACGGCAAGCCTGTCATTGGATCTTATGAATCGCACTGCCGAAATAAAGGATTGGCTTCGTGAATTTTATGTTCCCGTTATCGACCAGGAGACCGGGCAGGAGAGAATTCCGTGGGATCTTATGCCTTCATACTGGACAAAGCAGCCGGTATTATATGATAAAGACAGCTGGCTCCGGCACCCCCTTATGAAGACGGGCCGTGTTGCTGAGGAATATTTACGGGTCAGCAACGGAATTGACGAAATACTTGAAGAATACGGTTATGTCCGTAATGACGGGTACTACGTGACAAAGCAGGGGAGCGACAAAACCATTGCAATATTCTGCCATCTGGGCGTTCAGTTCGTAATGCTCTCCCACTTGTTCGGAATATCGCCGCCTGCATTATGGCAAAACTTCTTTGTGGCGCCGACCTCTGTGACCGAGGTCGTCACTGAGGAGCGGATAAAGGGAGAGGCGTGCTTCAGATGCAAGCGCCTCGGCGATATTTCGCATCTGTACATAGACGGTATAAAGCCGTCAGATTCCGGGTTTTTTAACGAAGTGCATAATCAGGAATAATTCTGACAAAAACCTCCTATGGCTTTTATGCCATAGGAGGTTTTTATGCTCGGGGGAAACATTTTACTGTTCAGAATTCCCATATGCCGCGATAAGGGCATTGTATTCGTCAACAGTTATCGGAATGACCGTGCCGTGACGGTACCTTGTGTCAGAGTTGAAATCCGCACCAAAAGCGAACTCGCCCTTTGTTATATCGTTCGTCAAAAACGGTCTGTAGCCTGCGCCCTTGTATTCGTCAAGCAGCAGGCACCACTTGTTCTCGCCGTTAAGCTTATAAATCGTTGGGCCTTCATAGCCTCCTACCGTGTCTCCCGGCCTGCCGTCCAAGGTATATGTAGCGACGTCGGTAAACGGGCCGTCAAGAGAAGGGCTTTGCATCATTGTCACTGATTTTTTGTTTTCATCCTTTGTGAAGCGATAGTATATTCCGTTATAGTTTATAAATGTGGTGTCTATATTGTCGCCAATTCCGTCAATATATACCTCGGGCTCGGTAAAGTGTATAAAGTCCGTGGTATAGCTGCGGTAAATGCGCTGCTTGGTATAATTGTCACCGGCAACTCTTGATGCCCAGAATACCATGTACTGCCCTTTTTCGCGGTCGTACACGCTTTCGGGCGCCCATGTGCAGCCCGCGTCCGTAACTGCCACCTCTGCCATGCGCTGCTCTGACCAGTGAACAAGATCGGTTGACTCCCATATCATGATCGACCTTGAGCCTGATCTCTGGCAGGTTCCCCAGCGGTTCGGATCATCGCTTCTGCCAAATATACTGAGATCAGTCGCGATAATAAAGAACTTATCGCCCTCCGGCGAACGGATAATATGCGGGTCACGCACGCCGCCTTCACCCAGCACGCTTGTGAGAATGGGGCTTTGATCGTTTAACGTAGACCAGCTCTGTCCGTCTTTTGAAACGGAGAAATAGATCTGTTCACTGTCTGCCGTGCGCTCCGAGCCCACAAAATGCACAAACAGATATGCGCCCATATCCTCTGCGGACCCAGGTGTTTTTTCAAGGGATTCGTGGACCGTTGTTTGATTTTGACTATATTCTCTTGCTATGGATTTATTGGAGTTATTGATCCGGCTTAACAGCTCCCGTATCAATGACTTTGACGTGGGCTTGTTTTCGTGCGCTGCTGTCTCTGAGGCCGTAGCAGCTATATACACAGGCTCCGTAATGCCCTCGAGCGTCGGGATAACAGGCTTCATATTTCCGTTTTCATCAAATTCAAGTTTATCTATGCAGACCTCGCGGTGATTTCCCGCTGCGCTGCTCTGAGTTTCCTGATCTCCGTACAGAGCCGTGTTAAAGCGGTGGTAGCAGATGTACCACTCGTCCGTTCCGGGGACGTTTATTACCGAATGATGCCCGGTACCTTTTATGATATTTGGCTCCGCATTGTCGCGGTGGAGCAAAATTGTATCTCCGCTG
Source organism: Oscillospiraceae bacterium (assembly GCA_022508735.1). Taxonomy (GTDB): domain Bacteria; phylum Bacillota; class Clostridia; order UMGS1883; family UMGS1883; genus JAFLUQ01. The sequence continues at coordinate 19,471 of JAFLUQ010000012.1, forward strand.
AGCGTTCCCAGCGGGGAATCCATGGTGCCGTAGCGCACGTGATAGTTCGGGCTCCCTGTGTCGTCAGCCGACCACATAAGGTAGTAAACGCCGCCGCGCTTTATCATGAACGAAGCCTCCCGGAAATTTCCGGGCCGATAGTCTTTTACTTCTCCGTCAATAGAGAGCATATCCTCAGAAAGCTTCGCCGCGTGCATTATAGAGCCGTTGCCCCAGTAAATATATGACTGCCCGTCGTCGTCGGTAAACACGGCCGGGTCTATCATCTGACCGGAATAGGAGCCGCCTTTGGCGACAACCCCTTTATCCACAAACGGCCCGGTGGGCGAATCCGACACTGCCACCGCAAGATTTTTTGGGCCGTTATCCGCCGGAGCGGCGCTGTAATAGAAATAATATTTACCGTTCTTTTCAGCTATCGTCGGCGCCCAGCCATTCTTGCCGTTAGACCAGCTTACGTCCTTCAGGTCAAGTATGACGCCCTCGTCGTTCCAGTGAACGAGGTCGTCGGAGGAAAAGCACTTGAAATACGGTGCATCCCAGCCTGTGCCGCCGTCCGTTGTAGGGTATATGTAATACCTGCCGTTAAATACCGCAATGTTGGGGTCGGCATAGTAACCGTCAAGCACGGAGTTGCCGCGTTCGCCGGCAGTGACCGTCCACTTAGCCATGAGCAGCGGGTCTTCGGCGTCAGTCACATTTATAATAACTTCGTCTGCATATGATCCGCTTATATAAGTTACTTCCGCGGCGGCCTCGCACTCATATTCCGGCATGAGCTGCCCGATATCCGTGCCAATCTGCACAGGAATAAAAATCGTTTTGTGAAGCGTGTCAATTTCCACGCCGTATGATTTTATGCCTTCACCCGAAACCTTTGTGATATTCGGCGCGGTTTTGGCATATGAGTTTTTTTGTTTCTCGCTCAAGATCATAACCTCCTGTGGTGATAGTGCTTTGTCATAAATTCTGAAATCTGATACTGATCCTTTAAAATACGGGTCGTTATATACTGATTTTGCGATATAATTTGCTGTTGTAGCGCCTAAGTCCGAGGGCTTTATCGCTATATCATTCTCCGCGACGACCTCGCCGTCACGGTACAGCACAGAGCCGGCGCCGTCAAATACTGCGACAATGCTCGTCCATTCGCCTTTTTTTACATAACTGTCGGACACAAGGGCGCTTTCATCGGTATACGTTCCGTTAGTTATTGCGGCTCTGAGCTTTGAGCTGGGATTATATGTATTAAGAAATATATAGCCTGTTTCGGCTGTATTACCTATGCACCAGGTGAACTGATTTGCTTTTTCGATCTCAGGCTTAAGGTAGATAGCGACAGTGGCCGAAGCTGCATTTGCCAATATGCCGTCTGGCAGCTTTATGTAGTCGTCAATTCCGTCAAATACCGCCATGCTGTCAGTTATGAATGCTCCGTTTATCTCTCCGTCATTACCGCCGCCCGAAATATCCTTTGCATCGTTTTCAAAGTCGTACCATAAAATCGGCTGTGCATCTTCCGCCTTTACTGAAGGAAGCGGCAGAACAAGCTGCGCAAGCATCATCATTAAAGCCAGACCTGTGCATATAAAGCGTTTTGAATTCATATCTCTCACTCCCGAATATATATACTCATCCTAATTGTAGCACATAAACTAAAAAAAAGCAAGGCTAATATGAACTTGCATTTTTTTTGTTTATGTGCTACAATTATCATATACAAGAAGGAGTTGTTAATATGAGCAGAACGGAAATTGCGAAAAGATATGTATTGTTTATAATAAGCCTGTTTTTTGTGGCCTTAGGCGTTGCGTTTACAAAACATGGTGAGCTTGGAGTATCGCCGATTTCGTCTGTGGCAAATGTCTTGAGTCTGAAGTTTTCGGCCCTGTCTTTAGGGTCGTGGCTCATTATCTGGAACTGCGTTCTGATAGTTGGGCAGATAGCTTTGCTTCGCAAAAAATTTCAGCTTGTGCAGCTGCTGCAGATCCCGTTGTCGTTTTTATTCGGCTACTTCACTGATCTTGGCATGATTATAGTGTCGTTCATCCCTGCGAATATATATCCTGTCCGTATCGTTATGGTGTTTGTCGGGGTAGTTATTCTCGGCTTCGGAATTTCCCTTGCGGTTATCGCAAATGTAATTATGAACTCGGGCGAGGCCTTTGTAAAAGCTGTCGCAGATACAAGCGGCAAGGAATTCGGAAATGTGAAAATAGCCTTTGACGTTTTTTGTGTTATTATCTCTCTTGTTTTATCTCTTATATTTTTTGATCTCACCATTGTGGGAACAAGAGAGGGCACGGTCATTTCAGCCTTGCTGACGGGCGTGGTCGTAAAATTTTTCAGCAAAAGATTGAAAAGGCCGCTTGATACTGTTCTAAATGACTAAATAAAAACGGTTTCCGTTCGCGGAAACCGTTTTTATTTAGCTTAGTGGAGCGTGAGTACGGGGTAGTAGCCAATGACAACACCGCCGCCGGAATAATTGTTGACATGTACCTCTTTGCCGTCCTCAGTGAGCTTTATCGCGTGAAGACCGGCGGTAGGCACGCTGACGGTCAGCAGACCGTTTTCGTCGGTGGTGCCGCTTTGCTTCTCACCGTCAAGATAGTATGTGATATCAGTGTCTTTAAGCGGAGCGTCAGCTTGCATTATCTGCACCTTCGCATCGTAGCCTGCCGGCACATATGCGCTTACGGGATTTATGCGGCCCTGACTTATGGGATAACTTAGTACTCCATCAATGCTTATGGCCCGGATATGCTCCGCCAGTATGGAGTCCATATTGCGGCCTTCGGCGATAACAGGGGCATCGGAAAGCCCGGGATATCTTGTGTCGGTGGGAACATAGTCGTTGGTTGCAAAGGCTATGGGAGTAGTCATGTCATTCCTGTCAAGGGGTTCATTGCTGCCGTCGATAAAGACCTCGATCACGCGGCTGCCCTTTTCTGCTGTGGGGTCGTAGGTGAAGCCCATGCCGCCTATCTGCAGAAAGCCCCCGGGGTAGCTGGAGGTTATCATGCCTGTTTCGGCGTCTTGGCTGATGACGCCTGAAACACCCTGCTCCAGTGCGGCGTAGATCGTTTTCGGATTGACGCATAGTACCTGAATAGTGTTAGCGTGGGGGAGAACATTGATTATATCGCCACGGGTTATGTCGCCGTTACTTATCGTTGCGCTGATACCGCCGCCGTTTACCGCGGCGACTATGGGCAGCGTTGCATATTCGCTCTCAGAGAGAAGCACCTTAGCCTCAGCTATAAGGCTGTCGCATACAATATCGCCCATGCTTGTCTCGATAACGCGTGACTCGTTTATGCCGTCGGAATAGGACCAAAGGGTATTGGCAGCCTTTCCGACAATTTCACCGGTGATTTTTTTCTGCTCGTCTAATATAGTGTTAAGAGTCTCCATTGCCTCAGCCTTTGGCTCGATATTCGCAAAGAAGTTTGAGGTGAGCTGAGTTTCAGATATTTTTATGCCGCCGTCCGTAACAGTGAAGGCCAGATCGCCCACAACGGAGCCGCCGGTGCCAACCTGGGCAATGTGTATGCCGCTCACCTCACTGTCGATAAGTGTATGGCTGTGGCCGTCAACTATTGCATCAAGGCCGGAGCCCTCCATTGCTTCGGCCAGCGCATGACTAGTGCAGGGCACCTTTTCATTGTCGCCAAGGTGAGCCAGTGCAATGATGATATCCGCTCCGGCGGCTTCAAGCTCGGCCACCTGCGCTTTTGCGGTCTCAATTTCGTCTTTAAACTCCAGACCGACAATATTTGCAGGGCTGGTGGAGGTCAGCGTGGCATTGGTAGTTAGGCCGAAAATACCAACATCCACGCCGCCGACTGTGATAATTGTGTTTGCTTCGGCAAGAAGCTCACCGTCACAGTAAACATTGGCCGAAAGCACGGGGAACTGAGCTAAAGCAATATTTTCAGCCAAAGTGTCCTGCCCGTAGTCGAACTCGTGATTACCCAAAACCATAGCGTCATATCCGGCGATATTCATCATTTTTACTACGTCGCTGCCCTCAGACAGAGTGGCAAATGAAAGGCCCTGAGTGGCGTCGCCCGCGTCGAGCAATATGGCGTTCCCGAGTATATCCTTCAGCGCCGCTATCTTGTCTATACCAACGGCTCCGGAAGAGGAGGCCATGGCTCCGTGAACGTCGTTTGTGTGAATAATATGGAAAGTGGCGTCGCCGTCGAGAGCGAGGCTCATTTCGTCGGACATGGGCTCGAGGTTGCCGTTCCAACGCAGCAGCTTTACCGAGTCGGCTCCTCTGTTGGGCCTATAGAGCTGTGCCATGAGTCGGGCCTCAGCCTCAGAGGGGTTGCCCGCAAAGCTCCTTATCGCAGTCAGCTCGCTGCCATTGTTATAGTAATATGCAAGATAGGAAAAGGTCTGCTCGGTTTCCGCGTCTGCTGCTAACACCGGCACAGACATAAGAACAGCCAGAGCTAAAAGCAGCGCCAGCATTTTTTTTACTGTTTTCATTGTGAAAGAACCTCCTTGTACTTTATGTGCATATAATTATATAAAAAAATGTTGACAAAATCAATGCTTTTTTTATAAAAACTGTTTACAAATGAAAGGTTGATCTGTTTTTATTGACATTTTGATATATTTGTGCTATAGTAGTATCCGTAAAAATTTAATATATTCACACAGAGTGTCGGCTATGCTGCAAAAGACAGGCTTTACTTAGGCATAGTCGGTGAAAAGGGAATGGGGTGAGAATCCCCAACGAGGAACTGTCGGTGTATGCGTCCGAAATTTTTATATCCGTCGGTGAAAGCCGGTCATTGGGAAACTGAGAAGGCAGGGTATAAAAATGCAAGGCTTCAGGTAAGCCTTATATGGCGCGAGTCACAAGACCTGCTCTGATGTTATCCCGTAAGTGCCTTTGCATAGGGGTGGCGTTTTTGCTTGCGCTTAACTTAGTCCTTTTTTTGATGTATAATTAAGGGCCTTGTTTTTGTTGCGTGCAAATTGTGATCCATCACAGGAAAACTCAGCTGTGGTAAATTTTTCTTCAGAAAAATTGCCGCGGCTTTTTTATTTGGCCCGGCAAAAAACGGAGGTGTTCGGAAATAGATAACAGTTCCCAAACGGCAAAAAATAAAACAACGAAAGGATCAGAACAAAATGAAATCAAAACGACTTTTAAGCCTGCTTTTAGCGCTTACAATGATCTTAAGCGCAGCTTCAGTGGCTATTGCCTATGAAGCTTACACAGAAGCTCCATCGGCAATCACAATAGAGTATGATGCCGAAAACGTATTGCCTGACGGAAAAATCGTGTGCCATAGAGGCGACGGCTTCACACTTAGGGCATACGATCAGGACGGGGAGGAAACGCCTGTAGTGTGGAAAAATGCATCCTCCGGGAACACCTTCGTTCTTGACGAAGACACAGGCGAGGTCAGAGCTGAGGGCGATATTTACAGCGGAGGAACGTCTTATTTGTACTTTACCGCCACCTCTCTGCTCGACGAGACCGTCTCAGCCAAGATCACCGTTCAGGTAACCGGCTTTCTTTTCAGCGGGTATCAAAAGGAACAGACGGTCGCGCTGTCAGCTGACGGGCAAACGGCAAAGACAGCCTCGGTGAGCGGCGGTCTCAGCGGATACAACAGATGGAGCTATAGCTTTGCCGACGGCATGGCAGAGCTGTCGGCTGACCCAGGGACGGGCGGCTCAATAAGGTTTAACGTTTTCCGCCCGGGAACTATCACAGCCACATTTGCTCTCGATTTCAACGATGAGCTTACCGACACTGCAACGGTCACCGTGACGGGCGTCGCAGTGGAGGATGAGGACGGTAACCGCGCAAAAACATATTTAAGCGTAAGCGAGGAAGAGCCTGAACCGACCAGGCAGCTTGTTGCCTTTGCCGCGGAGGGCAGAACAATTGCGGCTTGGGAAAGCGGTGATGAAGCGATCGCTGAGGTTTCAGAAACCGGGCTTGTAACCGCAAAGGGCGTTGGCAGCACTATAATCACCGCCACCGATGATGAAGGAGTAACAGGCGGCATCAAGGTGGTCGTTGAAAGTGCGGATATTCCGTATTTTGAGTGCCTTGAATTTTCAGCGAACGCGTTTGAATCAGGCGCGTGGACTGCGGGTAAAACCTTTGCCCCGACAAGGCTCGAATATGACCTGCCAATAAGGGTCTATTCCACAAGCAGCCTCACGCTGCAGGCGGCTACCCTTTACGATACGGATAAATATACCGCCGTTGCGGAATATACCGATATAAACGGAGAAGATCAGAGTGTTACCGTGAACAGCGGAAAAATAACGACCCTAAAGGATCAGCCCTTTGACGATTCCGTGCTTACGATAACCCTTGCAGACAAGAGTGACCCTGAAAACAGGACGGTATACATATTCAACGTACACAGACCACGCGACACCGCAAAGGCGCTTAAGTCCGGCGGTATCGTTCTCGTGCCAGCGGGCAGAGCTCTGTCGGTTCCGTCATATCAGGGCGTTACCGAGGGCACAATGCAGAAGGCCGACGAATACGGAGAGCTTACGTCGGGTACAGGCGTGAGCGGCACGCAGTATTTCTACCGTACCTTTATTTATGATGACGCCGAAGGCTTTAAGCTGACCCTGTCAGCTTCTACCGCCTATGCTCATATCCGCTACAGCACCGACGGAGCCGAAATCTGGACGGAGCTTCCTCAGGGCGGCGGAGATACAGCGACGATTGAGGTGCCCGAAAGCGCCTCGGCGCAGATCGTAGTGCAGATCATTGATGATCTCACCTACACTGAAAATGAAAGAGCGGGAAAAGACGGTTTTGCTGATGCAGAGCCGTCGGAATATAAAGTATGGGTCGATAAGGTTGTGCTTTCCGCGCCTTCTATGCTCACGGCGGAGGCGACTGGCGGCGACTGGTATCCCGCATTCAGCTCCGACAAGTATTCCTATTGGCTGGTGGCCGGAAGTCAGGCTGACGCTCCTGTTCTGACCTATACGGTGGAGGACGGAAACACCGTAAAAATCGGCTCAAATGAACAAGAGCCCGATGAGAACGGAATTTACAGCCTTGAACTGAAAACATCGCAGACGAGCATTACTGTATCAAATGACGAGGGCTTCTCTAACACATACAAATTCGGCTGCAGAAAGAGATCCTCCCTTGATGTTCCCGACAGGGTAATAGACTATCTGTGCATAGGCTCGCAGTACACGAACGGAAATTTCGGAACGAGCCCCGAAGCCACTTTATCGGGAAGTCTGGCGTCGCTGGGCAATTTCGGCGGATATATCACCTACTACTACGAAGACCCGATCACCGATGATCCAAAGAATAAGTACGGTATGGACTTCTATGTAATAGGCAACAGTCAGGAAGGCAGCATTGACAGCATGGCTGAACCCGGGCAGGTCTATATATCTGAGGACGGAGAAGTCTGGTATGCGCTTGCAGGCTCTGAGCACTATGAAGATAATGCGATATGGGATTACACTATCACCTATACCAAGGGCAGCGACGGCAAGGGCTACTGGGCAGACAATTACGGAAATTCCATTGACTACGCCGCAAAAGCATGGCCGAGCGCCTCTGTTTACTACATGAACGATGTGGCAAATACCGACAGCTACACCTTTACGGGAGTTCTGCTCAAGAGCCAGCTTGGTAGTATAACGGGTGACGGCTCCACAGGCTCCTACGCTTCAAAAACAAGCTTCGGTTATGCTGACTACTATGCTACCAACATATCGGGGACCACTCTCACTGATGTAAACTCTTATGTTGAAAATCCCTCTAAGGCTAACGGCTTTGACGTTCTGTGGGCTGTGGACGAAGACGGTATTCCCATTGATGTGAGTGAAAAGGAGTTTCACTATGTCAGGGTGGCGACCGCATCTAATATCTATGCCGGCGCGTTTATGGAGAAATCCACCGAGGTCGCTTACGTTGCCCGCACAACGCCGCAGGACGAAGAGGTCGGAAAAACCGATGCCCCCACAGGGGTAACGATCTCTGACGGCACCGGCAGCATAACCGTTGACTTTAACGAGGATCAGACTGTTTACCCTGTAAACTTAGGCGAAATGAAAAATGTCTCCGTTACGGTAAACGGGACCGCCGATGATGATAACATCTATGTGAACAATCAGAGAGTAGCTTCGGGCACGGCGGCGGAGGACTTTGAGGTGGCGAGGGAGAAGGAGACCTTAGTCCGTGTGATCGTGCAAAACGGCGACAAAGAGCCTGCGCTCTATCTTCTTAAGCTCACAGGCGGAAACGAAGAACCGAGCGGTATCACCGTGCGTTTTACCCTGCTTGGTGATGAAAACCATAACAGCGATACAGACGGCATAGACCACACTCTTAAATACGGTAATCTGTTAGTATGGATAGCTGAAACAGAGATAAACGTGCCGGAAAACTCAACTGTTATGGATGTTTTGGCAAAAGCACTGACAGAGGCCGGTTACAGCTGGGTAAGTGACCAAGGGGAAAACAGTGCGGCCGGAAATTATATAACGTCGATAACGACACCTGAAGGGCTGAAGCTGGGCGCGTTTACGAACGGTGAGCTTTCAGGCTGGCTGTATACCTTAAACGGTAATTATCCGGACTTGGGAGTGGGTCAGCAGCCGGTCAAGGATGGAGATATAATTGTTCTGCATTACACGGATAATTACATGGCTGAATATGACAGCACAGAATACTCCTACCCATACGAGGTTACAGATATGACCTTCGGTGATTCGGAGGTTGCAGACATAACCGTAAAGAAAAATGCGGAGGTTTCGGAAGCGGCAAAGATATATATTTCTTTCGTCGATCAGGAGACAGGACTTTTGCTTGGGGTATGGGTCGGCGATCTGACCGCAGATGAGATCGCTGTCGGTATCGCAGAGAAAATCAATGTTGGCTATAGGCTTTCTGAAGCATCGGGCGGTGTTATTATCTCGGTGTTTATATGGAATGATCAGATGACGCCGCTTGCAGCCAAGGCAACGTTTTAGGCAGAGGATTTGAAGATATGGGTAAAAAAACTTGCAAAAAAAGCTTGTTAAGCCTGCTGATAGTTCTTCTCACGGTAATTTATGTATTGCCCGTGAGTGCGGATTCAATAGAATATTCCGATATCACAGTCAAGATGGATTTTATAACTGCATATGAGGGTGTTTTGGAATATCTGAAAAATGAGGTTACTCCCACGGTGGGAAGTATAAACGGTGAGTGGGCTGTATTTGCTTTGGCACGGGCAGGAGTGATAGATGCTCAGTCGGATTGGGCCGGAGTCTATCTGGCGGCACTTGACAGCGCTTTGGAAAATGAGGAAATTATAGGCAGCACAGATTATGAACGCGTAACTCTGGC
>JAFLUQ010000120.1 GCA_022508735.1 Oscillospiraceae bacterium
TTCATAAAATCCGTAAACGCATAACTGCATTAAGCAGGGATTTCAGCCCCTAAGCAGTCTGCGCGATTTTTTACGGCCCATTAGTGTAATATATTCAGAATGTCTACGGGCGAGCCGTCCTCAAGAACCGATACCTCCACATTGGAGCCGAGGCCCGCGCTGAGGGAGAGCCGCCCGTTCTTCTCGCCGGGGGCGAGCTTAAGTCTCTTCACCGTGGCGGAAATGAGGTCGTCGTTTTCATCGTAATTTGTGATGATAAGGCTGACGTAGTGTACTTCGGTTGTTGAAGTATTTTCGGCGGTCAGCGCTGCCTCAAGAGTGCCGCTGTAGGACGAGCTGCTGATCTCTAAGGTGCATATCGTATTGGAGCCGGTGACGGTCCTGCCATAGGGCTTATTTACGAAATCAGGGGCACCGGCCGTTGTGAGCATATTTGCACTGCCCGCTTTGGTGCCGGGGCGGGTATTGCGGTAGAGGCTCAGTATCTCATCGGCGGAAAGCGTTCGGTTATAGAGCCGTATTTCGTCCATTTTGCCGGTGAAGTCGGGATTGGTGCCCACGTCAAAGGCGTCTTCAGACCAGCGGTTGCGGCCGATATAGAGTCCGTTTGCGTCGCCGCGGAGGTCGCCGAGATCTCTGAGGCTGCGGGTGAAGGCCGTGTAGAGCGCCGAGAACGACTTGTTTTCCACACCGTTTATGTATATGTGCGGCACATAAAAGCCTTCCTCCCTGCCATAGGTCACGGTGAGCATCGCCCAGCCGTTGTTGAAGGGCTTGTCACTGAGATAGGCCTCAACATAGCTCTTGGGGTCGTTGCGGTTATATACGTCGGCTATACGGCGATCCTGAAAACGCATACGGCCGGAGGAGGGGTAGTACTCAAGGTGAATGGAATTATAGGCGTTGGTACGTGTGCCGTTGGGGACCGTATCGGTATAGCTGCGGTTACCGAAGTCAAAGAATCGCACACCGTCTGTGCTGCCTGTGGCGTCGATCCATGCTGAGTAGGTGAACTCAGTTATCCCGGCGTTCATGCCGTCCGGCAGGAGTAAAGTTGAGCCCATGTCCATGTAGCTCGGACCGGAGAACACCGCTGCGCCGTTCTGCACGGTAAGACTGCCATATTGATTAAGCACAGTGGCATTGTTGCCATTGCCGCTTCTGTCGGCTATAGTCGTAGGAGAGACCGCGTCGGTTTCAAAGTCATAGTATAGCACAAGTCCGTTGTCATAGCTTTCAGCCAAAGCGGGCAGGGAGGATATGCAAAGTGCTGCTGCCACTGCTGTGGCAAGGATTTTTCTCAGTTTACTCATAGAAAACACTCCTTCAGATTTTAAGAAATCGGTCTCTTTCTTAATAATTACTATATCACAATATTTCTCAAATTGCAATAGCTTTTATGTGTTAACTTCGCGGCTGGGTGTGTTAATTTTAAGACATAAAGTAAAAAGACCCTTGCGGGTCTTTTTACTTTATGTAGCGTTTTTTATTCTGTAAGCCACAAGGCCATGACCTGAGCGGGGGAAAGCTCAACACTCTTGCATACGGGCACAAGTCCATCGGTCTTCCAAAGCATTATCTTTAAGGACTTACCCTCGGACTCAGCCAGAGTAATAGTCGTGCTGAATATGCCGGAGGTCGAATCAATGGTTTTTGCCATTACGAGTTTATCGCCGTCATAGAGAGCGATAATACCGGTATAGCTTGCCTTTGCGTCGTAATCGTCAAGAAGCTCCGGACGGAAGGTCACAGTTGCGTCAGCTCCGCCGAAGATATCTCCGGTCACGGTGATTATCTCTTCGGGAAGCTCAGTGTCAACTACGGTTATATAGGCCACAGCGTCAAGCTCGGTGCCTTCTACAGTGCCGTATACCTTGAAGCAGCCCTCGTTCATGAAGGAGCCAACGGTGGGATAGCGCCATGTTACGCTTCTTACTTCGTTTTTGCCGTCCGCAAGGGTTACGCTTACGGTCGCGGGAAGGTCGTACTCAACGCCCTTCTGAAGTGTGTAGCTAAGAGGCTGAACCTCGCTGACAGCCACTGTGCTTCCGGTGTGGATGCGGAGGGCCACTGCTGTGTAGGCCGGAAGCTCATAGGTATCGCCAAGGGCGATCTCGCGCCTTTCAGTGGCCACGTTCTCAGGAGCGTCAAAGTTGTTTTTGTCGGAAAGCTCGCCGGTGATTTTATACTCGGTGGCATAGCCGGTGAGGCTTTCGCTGCCGGTTATGTTGAGTTGTACTTCACGGGCATTGCCGGAGGAGTTGACGAGCTTTACGATGATATCGCCTGTGGCCTCGTCCTTGGTAGCGTTGGTATAGATCGGACCCTCGGTGGGATCGAACTTATAGGTGTTGGTGAGCTCACCGTCTATGTAGCCGTAAACGAGCTTGCCTCTTACTGTGTCCCTGACAACGATCTTAAGCTCATACTCTCTGCCGGTCTCAAGCACCGTTTTGGCAGAGTTGCCAACAGCGCCGCTGTTGCCGCCGCCGCGGCGAACCTCGAAGGCGGAAGCCGTGTTGGTCCAGCCGCCCACGTTCCAATGGATAAGGTTGTTTTTGTCGTTTGCCATAATGGGGATGGTGAAGCCCTCGCGTCCGTCGAGCTTGGTGGCCTTAAGGGTCACGGTGTAATTGTCGGCGGTTATGGGCTCCATATCCGCAAAGAGATAGGTTCCGTTGTCCGACGAGGTGCTGCGCTGAATTGCGCTGCCATCCTCGCTAATTGTCCAGTCGCCAACATAGCCGAAGCTGCCCTCGGTGGTGTTCTGCCAGCCGCCTATGGCGATCTCTTCGCCTGTGTCGTCGTTGACTGCGCTGAGGTCGCTGAACTGAGCTGAGGTGAGCCATGTACCAACTCCAACGATGCCGATGTAGTTGCTATCGTCGTACTTGTCGGTGACCGTAGTCTTATAGTTGTAGTCACCGGTGTGACGGCTGTAAAGCTGCTGTACGTAATAGTCGGGTGAGCCGTAGGAGGATGCGTTATCAAACCAGATCATGTCGGGCGTCCACTGGGTCGCGCCTTCTTTTGAGAACAGGGGAGCGTAGGAGGCCATAACAACAACGTCGGAATTTCTTTCGAGGCCTGTCATGAACGCCGCCTCAGAAAGAGCAGCCTCCCATGTGTTACCTCTCGGTTTGATAGGATTGTTATCTTTTGCATCGGACCAGTTGCGGAAGGCGTACTCGCCGGCGAATACCTTTGCGCCGTTACGGTCGTAAATGTCATAGCGGTCAAGGTTGTTGTAGGGCCATACGAGATCCTTGTAGTAGTGCTCGTCAACCGCGTAGGTGAAGCCCGGATTCTCGGCCACATGGCCGTTCACCCAGTTCCACGCCTTTGAGAACGCGCCGACGTTGCCGCTCCAGTCGCCCGTATCGTCTGAGGTGGGGCCGGAGGTGGAGATGAGCTTCATGTCGGGATATTTCTCATGAATAGCCTTTTCAAAGGACTCATAGCGGGTGAAGAAGTTGTTGCCGTCGTTGGCCCAGCCGTCGGCGTCAACCTTAGAGTAGTCGGAGGTATCGAACTGCTCGTTGCCTATGCCGATATACTCCATCTCAAAGCTGTCGGGATGGCCCATGAGTGCGCGGAGGTTAGCCCAGTTATTATTGAAGGTTGCGGGATCGGTGTTGTCTACCGCGCTGTAATCTATGCTCTCCCAGTCCGCGTCGGGGTCGCCGTTGGCAAACTCGATCAGGTCGAGAGCGTCAGGAATGTAAATATTATACAGGTCTTCCTTGGAGGAGAACTCACTGGTCTGATACTGGCAGGCCAGGCCAACGTTCACAACGGGCACTGCGGCGGCTCCGATGTCCTCGCAGAGCAGGAAGTATTCATAGAAGCCAAGACCGTAGGTCTGGCAGTAGCCGTACATACCGTTGCCGTGGTGGGTCTCGTTGTGGGTCTGCCAGCGGTTCCAGTTCTGGGTGCGCTGCTCAACGGGGCCTACGGTGTGCTTCCACTGATAGCGGTTAGCAAGGTTGAAGCCCTCGATTATGCAGCCTCCGGGGAAGCGCAGGAAGCCGGGGTGAAGCTCTGCAAGGCGCTCGACCAGATCGGCGCGCAGGCCGTTGTCGCGGCCGTTAAAGGTCTCTTGGGGAATAAGGGAGATCATGTCGAACTCGGCCGTGCCGGGCTCGGTGAGAACCACGCGCACGCGTGCGTCATCACAGTTGCCCTCAAGCTGAATAACGGCTGACTTCTTGGTGAAATCGGCTGTTATATCATCGAACTCAGCTTCGCCGAGAACGGTGTCGCCGTCAACGACCTGCATTTTTACGGTGCCCGCATAGTCGCCGCGCACATAGAGAGAGGCGTTATAGCGCGCTCCGCTTACCGCGTACAGACCGTTTCCGAGCGGACGGTTATTATTGCCGTCGCCGGCATAGCAGTTGTTTTCTACGCCGTCGCCCGCCGCGGCAGCGGTAAGGGTCAGATAGGTCTTGTTGTTATTGTTCAGAGGCTTAGTCTTGCCGGAATAGTCGAGAACTGCTCCGCCGACAGCGCTCCAGCCGTAGCCGGGAATGGGGGCGGGGTTCACCTGATCGCGGCTGGCGTCATATGCCTCAAAGGAGCGGTTGTTTATCACTTCGCTGTAAAGGCCGCCGTCGCCGGAATAGTTGATGTCTTCAAAGAACAGGCCGAACATTCCGTCGGTCACCTCGGCGCCGATAGTGTCGGTGTCGATATTCACGCTGTAACGGGTGGGATCTACGGTGACAGGGCGGTAATTTGCGGCAATCTCCTCGGCGGAGAGCACGCGGTTATAAATTTCAACATCGTCAACCATCATATTTGCAAAGCCGTCGCCGAAGTAGAAGGACTTTCCTATATATGCCTTTGTTCCCGCAAAGAGATCGGAAATGGAAAGGGTCATATCGTTCTTTTCGGCTTCGAGCTTTCCGTCTACATACAGCTTGAGAGAATGGTCGGCGTCGGAGATGGTGAAGGTGACGTTCGTCCACTTGCCGTCGGCGACAGCGCCGGTGGCGGTAGCACCCTCCTCTTGCTGCCAGGAATTCTTAGTTATGCCCACGTATGCGTCGTTGCCGCGGGCGCGCATATAAATGTAGCGCGTGTCGCTCTGGCCAACGCCGAAGGTGAAGAAGTTGCCCTTGCCGGAGTTGTTCACATACATGGAAACGGTCAGCTCATTTCTGCCGTCCAGCAGGGAATGGGGAAGTTCAAGATAGGTGTCGGTGCTGCCGTCAAGCACGAGCACACTTCCGCCGTCGCTCTTGTCGAAGGCCTTGATAACGGCGTTGCCCACAAGATGACCGTTGTTGCCGTTCCCGGTGGTGTCGGTGGCCTTGCCGTCCTCAAAGTCGTAGGCGAGTATCGGGCCGGAGCCGTCGGCATCGGGAGTGGCTGCATCAGCCTTTTCGTTATAGGCCTTGATGATGCGGTTGTACTCCTCGCTTGTGACCTTTAAAACGCCGCCGTGACGAGCCACAGGGAAGGAATAGGGCTCGCTGATTTTACTGAACTGCCCGCCGGCGAGGTCCTCGGTCACAACGGGAAGATAACCGCCGCTTCCGAATCTATCGAGCAGGAGGCAGTAGCGACCGTCCTTCAGGCGGAAGAGCTCGGGGCCTTCAACGCCCGGGAAGTCGTTGTATACGTTGGAATCAACCAGCTCATAGCCGTCAAGGAGATGATTGGAGCTTTCAAGGAACACCCGGCTCACCAGCTCGTGCTTGGTGGCGCGGTAGAATTTGCCGTCTTCCTCAGACCGGATGATAGTGGTGTCGATAACGGGGATCTCCTCGTTGGGGTCGCCGTCAGTGACGCCTGTCTGACCAAGCTTTCCCGCGATGAACATCTTAGGCTCGCTGAAGCTGTAGAAATCACGGGTGGTGGCATAGTAGACCGACTGAAGCTTATAACGGGGATTTTCAGGGTCGGTCATCTTGGAGGACCAGTAGGCCACGTATTCCTTGGTTTCCGGGTCATAGGTGACCTCGGGGGCCCAGGTACAGCCCTGCTCGGGCAGAGTGGAGGCCAGCACCATGCGCTGTTCGCCCCAGTGTATAAGGTCCTCAGATTCCCAGACCATCATATACTTGCTGCCGTTGTATTGGCAGCGGTTCCAGTCACCGTCGCTCACGTCGAGGTCGGTGGCGATCAGGAAGAAGCGGTCGCCCTCGGCGCTGCGGATTATGTACGGGTCACGGACGGCTCTTTCTCCCATTGTAGATATGAGAATAGGATACCTGTCTTCATTGCCTCTCTTGTTTACCGTTTTATTGAGATCCTGCCAGTTAAGGCCGTCTTCGCTGGCGGCCAGGTATATCTGCTGCTCCATTTTGCCGTTGTCGGTGAAGTAGAAGAACAGATAACCCCCGTCGTCGCTGTTATCGACCTCCATGAGAGAAACCTTCTCGGAGGGGGCGGCCTTTACGGTCAGGTCGAACACCTTTTCTGCCGACCGGCCGTCAAGCGAAACCGTAGCCGTAAGGGTCACCTTAACGTCCGTCTCGCCGCGGGTCACAACGCCTGCGGGGGCGGGGAAGTAGCCCTCGTTTTCGATCTCTTTTGTTGAAACGACCGATTCATCTGAGGATGCCCAGCTTATGGCCGCTCCGTTTTCTCCCTCGGAGGGGAGGGTTATGCTGCCGCGGATATTATCCGCCCCCGGAATTACCAGTGCGTCAACTGCCTCCTGAAGCTCTGCGCTCACAGGGGCCGCATAGGTGGCTCCGGGAATGAGCATGAGCACCATGACCGCGGCGGTCAAAAGCGCCAGTGCTCTTTTCATTTTGTGCATTTTAATGTCCTCCTTTTAGTAAATATATATAATAGCATTATATATTAATAAAGCAAATTTGTCAATAATTATAATTAATATAATAATACATAATAATTTTTATAGCCGTTGACGGGAGGAAAATTTTATGGTATACTATTAGGAAGGATTAACAAAAGAGGGTGATAACGCAAAAAATAAGCGTCGCATCTCACCTTTTATCGGAGCTTGAAGTACACAAAGTACATCGGCGCTCCTCAAAAGGGCAATCT